>SUXO01000032.1 GCA_015060885.1 Bacteroidales bacterium | reverse complement strand
ACTTCTCGGTGTTATTTGTCGGTTATTCTCTCATTGGAAATATATCTTTGACGTTCTTTGTCGCGCAAAGAACCAAACGCCCGGCACGCGAGAAAAATCAGTCGCTCGGTTCTTTGTTCACGTCGCCCAAAGGCGAACCCTCAGTCGAACCTCCCTTGCCGTGTTTATCTTTCTCACATTTGCAGGGTGCTGCGGGACTTCCTCAGTTAGTCGCCTTGCGGCACCTAACTCGCGGGCAAACATTCCTCGCACTCTCTCCTGCAAATGCTCGGATAAACACTGTGATTTTAACGGTGCCGGTTTGTTTTTTCGAATTACCATTGCAGGAGATAATTCGTTACACAAAGGGCTGCGTGAGGTGACACAACTTATTAAAAAATCAACTTGTCCACACTAAATTTCTACTGAACCCGCTTGTGCGCAAGTGTGCTCAAACCAAAGAACCGGCTCGGAAGCGCGCTTCCGAGCCGGTTCTTTGGTTTATATTCAGTTCCTTATTAGAAGAACTTGTATCTGTTATCTTCTATTTCGGCATCCTGTACAAGTGTGTTGAGGAAACGGCTTGCCTCGCGTACTCCCTGTGCCTTCATCTTCTCCTCTTCGGCTTTTGAATTGAATTCTCCGCCTTTGGGGTTCTTTGCAACGAGTTTTATAACGTACACACCGTTGTTGCCTTTGATGGGTGCGCTCTCCTCGCCGATGTTCATCTTTGTTACAGCTGCGCTGATAGCGGGTTCGTTAGATGCTGTGGCGCTGATGTATGCAGGTGCGTTGAAGCTGATGCGTTTTGTTTCGCAGCTCTTTATCTTGGCATCTTTTTTGAGTTCTTCGATACCTTTGCCTGCAATCTCCTTCATTATTTTCTCGGCCTTGATGTTGTTGGTAGCCTCGCTGGTGAGCATAGGTCTTAATGTCTCAATGTCGGTGTAGCCTTTCTCGTTAATATTTGTGAGGCCGGCAACAAGGAGATAGTCGTTTGCGCCGCATTCGTAGAGGGGCGATACTTCGTCCTTGTCGGCTGCGAATATCCATTTAATGGCATCGCGTGTGCCTGCGAGGTTTGCAACCTTGTGTGTGCCTGTTGTAATTGCATTCTGTGTCATTACGCGGTAGCCAAACTCCTCGGCATTCTTTTCAAGGTCGGCAACGTTCTTGCAACCTGCTACATACTGGCTGAACTTATTGTAAGCATCGTTGTATGTTTCGGTGCTGAACTCGGCTGTGCGCTTGATGACGATTGCGTTGTACTTCTCAACAGGGTTCTTTGTGTCCAATACCTGGAAAATGAATTTTGCAGGGTTGTTGTCGAGTGTTGCAACTGTGTAAACACCCTTCTTTGAGGTGAGGATGTTGTTGAGCAGTGCAGCGTCGTTTCCGGCGATTGGTGCGCCTTCGTACTGTGCCGATGTGAGCCATATTGAATCGCTGTTCTCCTGGCCATATTTCTTGGCAATCTCTTTATAGTCGGCTCCGCCTTTCAATGCCTGCATAATACTGTCGGCAAGTGTTGTTGTTGCTTCGGGTGTAGCGGCGTTGACAACGAGCATACGGTACTGTACAGAATCGGGTACGATGCTCTTCGAGATAGTCTTGAAGGCTGTGTATGAGTCGTCGGCCTGGTTGTAGAAGGGGCCTACCACTGTGTTGATTGCCTCTGTCTCAATGCGTGTCTGTACCTCTTCGGGGAATGCGCTCTTCTGCCATGCGAGCTCCGAGTAGGCTACTTCGCTACCCGAAAGGCGTGCGAGGGTAGCATAGTCCTCGTTGCCTGCTTTGAGTGAGTCGGCCCACTCGGCAACTTCTGCGTTGAGTGCCTCGCGGTCCTCGTTGCTGGGAGTTACGTGGTAGCTCACATATTTGATGTTGCGTGACTCTGCGGGGTTCTTGAAGAGCTCTTTCTTCTCGTTGTATACTTTCTTTATATCCGACTCGCTTGCTGTGCACTCCTCGTTGTTGATTGCTGAATAGGGGTAAGCTGCAACTTCGATGTCGTATGTGGTGTTGTTGATGTCGTAGTTGCTCTTTGCAACAATGGGGTTACCAATGAATGAGTTCTGGATGAGTGCCTGATACTTGTTTATAAGAATGTTCTGCATCAAGGTCTTCTCAATAAACTTCCAGTAGTCGTATATGGGTTTGTACTGCTCAACGAACTGCACGTCGTCCTTGTTGCTGTCGTACTGTGCAAGGAAACCGTTAAGTATATCCTTGTCGAACATTCCTTGCTGGTTGCGGAAGGGTGTCTGCATGAGGATGGGGTCGGTTCCGGCATCGATGAGTGCCTGCAACTCGGCTGTTGTGGCTGTGAGGCCAATCTTTTCGGCTTCTGCTGCCACTATCTTGTTGTAGATGTATGTGTTCCACACCTCGTCCTTAATCTGGTTGAGCTCGTCTTCGCTGGGGCTGTTCACGCCTCTTGCGAACTTGAACACGTTGGTGTACTCTTCGTACATTTTCTGGAATTCAATTGCCGAGAGTTCCTCGCCGTTTACGCTGCCCACTGTCTGGTCGGCTGTGTGTGACTGGAACAATCTCCAAGCATCGCCTGCAATGAATGCAAATAGCGCCAAGCCCACAAAGATGACCAAGAGTGGGCCCATGTTACGTAGTTTCTGTAATGTTGCCATAGTTTATTTTAAATATTTATATTATTTACTTATTATCGGAAACAGTTTAAATTTCTTTCGAAAAAAAAGTTTACATTGTTCACAAGTTGTGCTTCTCTTCTTATGCTATTTTCTGCACATTGGACGCAAAGTTACAAAAACGCTTTCAAAATATGATGAATTTATGCAAAAAAGTTGCAGCCTCTTTTGAAATTATTTCAATGAAAGGCTGCAAAATAAACAGGTTGGATAAATCTGTGACAATTATTCCACGATTTTCAGTCTGATAAGTTCTATTTTTGTACTTCGTTTCTTTATTATCTGTATCTGGAATTTGCCAATCGTTATTGTTTCGTTCAGCTGCGGGAAGCGTTGGTAGTGTGCCAGAATGAACCCGCCGATAGTCTGGTACTCTTCCGATTCGGGTATGTCGAGGTCGAACTGTTCGTTCACCCGTTCAATTTCGAGACGGCCCGAAAGGATATATTCACCGTTGGCCTGCGCTTTGGCTACCAGGTTGGTGTTGTCGTGCTCGTCTTCAATTTCGCCGAATATCTGTTCCACAAGGTCTTCAAGCGAAATGATACCCGACGTTCCTCCGAATTCGTCGACTACCACAGCCAGTGATTTCTTTTGCTGCATAAGGGTGCGCATAAGTTTGTGTGCCGAAAGTGTTTCGGGAACAATGGGCATCTTGCATATCCTCTGCTGCCAACGGCCGGGAGTGCGGAAGAGCTCCGATGAGTGTATGTAGCCTATTATGTTGTCGATGTTCTCCTTGAACACCACAATCTTTGAGTGCCCCGATTCTATGAACATCGATTTCAGCTCTTCGAGCGGGGTGTTTACCTCGACAGCCTCAATTTCGGTGCGGGGCACGAAACACTCGCGCACCTTTATGTTCGAGAAGTCGAGTACGTTCTGGAATATCCTCACATCGTTGTCAATCTCTTCCTCTTCGGCGGCATTCTCAATGGAGTCCTGAATGAGGTTGTTGAGTTCTCTTTTTGAGAATGTGGTGTCGCGTGTATCTTTTTCAATCTTGATATTGAAAAGGCGCATAATGACGCACGACATCCAGGTGGTGAAACGCGACAAGGGGTAGAGAATAACATATAACAGGTAAGTTATAATGGCAAAGCGTTTCAGGGCTCCATTAGGGTTGGCACGGAAGAGAGCTTTGGGTATGAACTCGCCTGTGAATATTATCACAATTGTCGAAATGAGTGTTTCCAACAACAGTTTCAGCGATGTCGATGTGGTAAGTTCTTCGAGAAACAGCGTGTTGAGGATGTCGGCCATAAGCATACTGTATATGACCAGAACAATGTTGTTGCCGACCAGCAGTGTCGATATGAAGTTATTGCTGTTGGAGTAGAAACGGTTCAGTACGTGAGAGGTTGCTCCACGTTCGTTGAGGTCTATTCCAAGTAGCAGTTTGTTCGATGCTATGAAGGCTATTTCCATACCCGAAAATAGCGCCGACAGGAGTATTACTATTAGTAGCGATAGCAGTGTTGTTGTCATATATTGTCAGTTCTCGATGGGGTATATGCCTTTTGTGTTCCTTATGTGCCATGTGTCGAGGCTCTGGTCGGCATTGAAACCATATCCCTCAGTTATCTGGTCCTCCTGCTCTATCTTTATATGGGCATCGGAATATATCTCCTTCTTCTCCTGGCTCCAATAGAGCAGTTGGGTGAAGAACTTCTCCTTTTTTATGTTCTGTATGTCGACATTGCCTATCAGCTTCCACAACTTTTCATCGGTGTAGAAGTAGGCTGTGTCGCATTTTATCACAGCCTCAATGTTCATGTCACGGTCATATTTTTCGAGATATGCTCCTTTTTCGAATGCCCAATAGGGTGGATTGCGCTTGTCATATACCAGCCACTCTTCGGCATCAATTCTGTAACTTATGCGCCCCGAATCGCTTATGAGGTTGCTCACTCCGTATGTGCTCATAGTGGGTGGGGCGTTGTTGCCATCGGGCGCAGCAACGGCTGTCTTTTTTTCTTCCTGGCAGGAAATTTGTAAAAAGAGTACAACAATCGCAATTAAGGCGATTGTTGTACTTTTGATTTTGCGATGCATATTATCGTATTGTTGTGCGTTCGTTTATCCAACCGCCGATGGTAACGGCATCACCGGTCTTGTAACCCTTCATAAAGAGGTCTGTTGTTTCGGGTGTGTATGTCGAGTATGAAGCGATGAACTTGTCGGCTTCTCTCTTCACCGAGGGGTCTACCGCCTTTGCACGGTAAAGTTTGTCGAGCGCAGCAAAGTAGGTACACTTGCTCATAATGGGGTCGTTGCTCCAATTGGGTGTCGCAGCATAGCATTGTGCTATAAGAATGTAGGGCTGGCCGAATTTGGAGTTGTACTCAATGGCTTTAAGAGCATAAGAGCGTGCTTTGCTGTAATTTTTGAGGCTGTAATGCACAGCACCCACCTTGTAGCACATTTCGGCTTTGTTGGTTACACTGGTTTCGAGTTCGATAGCCTGGTCGAAAAGTTCCATAGCCTTGTCGATGTCGCCTCTCTTGAAGTAACGGTAACCGCAACCCATCGCTGCTTTTGATGTGGGGGCAATGGCAAGCGCGTACTCCGAAGCAAGGAGGTAGGCATCCTGGTTGGTACACTTCAACATACTCATCACTGAGATAACCTTGTTGAGGTAGTCGATATTGTCCTTGTTCTCATCGATCTTTGTTGCGTAGATGTTGTTGAGGTCGTCGCACGATGCTGCACCGCTGTTGATGAAGTAGGCATCGATGTTGTTGCGTGATATGCGTGCAAAGTCAATCATCTTGCCATATCCCTCGGCGCGTGTGCTGTCTTTGGGGTCCTGCAATTCGGCGTAACGGTTCTTGTAGAACTCGATTCTCTCATAATATTTGTCGAGTACCTCCACTACATATACCGATGAGTTCAGGTAGTCCTCGATAATCTGCTCGCCGTGGCTTTCGGGTGTTCTCTTGTATTTGAGAGCCGAGTGTTTCATAAATTGTTCGGTAACAATGTATTCCGACTGTCCTTTCTCCATTTCTACCGATTTTGCAAGCATTGCATATATGCTGTCGGGAACCGCGTTGGGAACAATCTGCATATAGTCGAGTGCTTTCTTGCCTATAATGGCACCTTCGGAAAGGGGAGTCTTGGTGATTTCCTGCAATTTGTCGAGGTATTTGAGCTGCTGGTCGTAAACTGCCATAAGCTCCTCGATGTATGTGGCTTTCTTCTGTGCATCGGTCTCCTTTGCAATGAGGCCTTTGAGCAACTTGATACCATTGTTGTATGTGTCGACACGTGCAACGGGGTAGTTGGTGAAGAGTTCCTTCCACAAGGGATAAGCCTCGTTGTAGGCCTCGTAAGTGGGGCTCTTGGGTTTGAGTGCCTGGTTTACAAGGAAAATGTTTTCGAGACATTTGATACTGTCGGCTCCTGTACCGAAGCGGTTGTCATTGGTAATGCCGTTCTGTGCATAAATGCAGCACGATACGGCCAACGTCATAATTAAAAGAATGCTTTTTTTCATTTCGTTATATGTTTTTTGTTATCTCAATTTAAGTTTCATGAACCAGCTTTCGTTGAAGGTTATTCCCACGTTCAAGCGCAGATAGGTTTCTGCTATCATACCGTCCGATTTTGGGCTCATTCGTATAACCTGTCCCGAAATATGCAGTAATGAGCGGTTGTTTACCCTGTTTACAATGGGAATGGTGACACCGATGCTTGCTCCGTACTCTTCGCAACCCTCCTGCCCGTTGACTTCGTTGTATGGCTGTGCGTAGAATGCTCCCATACGGTAGTTCATACGTTTGAATATGTTGCGCGAGAGTTGGTTGGGCGAGTATTCGGCACCCACCGAAACCTTGCTGCGGTTTACTCCTTTGTCGTAGCCGAAGAAAGATGAACTGCCCCAGCCTTGATAGGTGTAGTCGATTCCGAACTTCCAATTGCTGTTATAGTCGTAAAGAACTCCGATACCGAATGTGTGGGGTAGCTTGAACCCGCCGCTTATGCTGGTGGTGTCGCTTTTGCTGGTGGTTATAATCTCCTCGCCGTCGGCGTTGAGGTCGTGACCGAGCGAGTATGTGACACCGAGCGTAAGGCTCTGTTTGTCAGTGAACTGTGCGGTGTACTGTGCGCCCAGGTCAATCTTGTAGCTTCTTATCTTTATTTCGCTTCGGCGTGTGTAGTCGTGTATGCTTATGTCGGAGAAATCCTTGTTGGCAACGTGGGTTATGTTACCGTAAATGTACGAAGCCATAAGACCTACCGAAAGGTTTTTCATTGGTGACCAACCGATACCGATATATGGCTGGTAAACACCGCCTTCACCATTGTAGTTGCTTGTGCTTGTGATGCCGCTCTCGTTGTTGTCGGTTGTGAAGGAGTAGCCCACATTGGAGTAGGGGAGGTAACCTATGCTTATTCCCACTCCCTTGAATGCACGGAATTGTGCGGCAATGTAGTCAAGGCTGGCGTTCTTGAAATTCTTTTTTACGTTGCCCTCGGAGAAGTTGATGTTCTGCATTGAGAAACCTCCTTCGAACAGCATTGTAATGCTGTCGGCCTCGGAGAACGATGCGGGGTTCAGCAGGTTAATGTAACTGTGGCTGCGTAGTGCGTAGCCCAAACCGCCCATCTGGCGGTTAACGCCCAGGTTCTGGTCGGCAAGAATACCTAAACCGTGGCGCGAGTAGGGCGAGTTTATGCCGTTGTCGGCGAATGTCACGGTTGTGGCTATAATTAGTGCTATTATTGCTGAATATAGTCTATTTATGGTCATAATCGGTTAAAATTCTGTTCAATCCTTTTGCAACAAGGAATTTATCGGCAAAGATGCGATTTTTTATGTTATCAATCAACAATTTTTCGTTTCCACCAGTTAAAAAAACAAAAACTTCGCCGTTTTTCTCTCTGTATTCGTTAATATATCCGTCAATTTCGTGGCATATCCCCCTTACGACTCCGCATCTTATAGCGGTTTCGGTGTCGTGCCCGTATGCGGGGAGTTCCCCCTCTTTATCTACCATCGGCAGCCGGCTCGTAAATTCGTGAAGGGCTTTAAGCCGCATATCGATGCCGGGTGCAATGTTGCCGCCGCAGAAGTTCCCCTCTTTGTCGACAATGTCGTATGTTATGGCACTGCCGGCATCTATCACAAGCAGGTTGCGTCCCGGTGCCTCCTCTGCGGCCCCCACGGCTGCTGCAAGCCTGTCGCTGCCAAGAGTGTGCGGCGTGCGGTATTTTATGCCTATCGGTATGCGTGTTGCGTTATTGAACCAAAGTACCGGGTAACCGTGGCTTTCAATCGCTCTCTTCTGTTCGTCTGCAATGTCTATGACTGTTGAAACAATTGCCCTTCTTATGCAGTATTGCTTGCTCCACTCATCAATAAGTTCTGTGGCATTTCCGGTTTTGCGGGTATGCAGCAATATCTGCTTGCCGCTGAACAGAAAGAGCTTTGTGCTGTTGTTGCCTATGTCGATTATCAGGTTCAAGGGTGTAAACGCAAATTTTTGCAAAGTTACTGCAAATTATTCATATTTATTGAACTTTATGCTCTTTTTCACATCTTTTTAGCCTTCTATTTGAAAATTCTCAGGCAATTGTCATTGGGGCGGCGTATGTGCAGCAGATTGGCAAGTTGCGGTGCAAGGATGTTTGCAGCAGTAAAGTCATCTATAACCTTGTGTTCCACCCCTTGCCCGTATATGACAATAGGGAAACTCACAGGGCTGCGGCGCACAAGATTGGTGGCCGACACAATGTCTTTTGCCATTTTCCAACCGGGCATCAGACGTAGCCAAATGTCGCCTGAGCATTTTGCGTTGTAGCCGTTCTTTACATATTGCAGTTCGGGGCTCAACATTCCGCCCAAACGGTAAATGGTGAAGACATCTTCCACGCCGTCGACCGATTTGAGGAACTCAACCGCGTGGGCAACCACATCGACCTTGTTCATCTGCAACTGCTCCATCTTCTGCTTGTTCAGGTAGAATTCAGAATTGAAGAAACCGTCGATATATTCTCCCTTGCCGAAAAGTGCGCTCAAATAGACATTGAGGAGTGCCTTTATACGGTCCATATGTATTGTACCCGAAGGCAGACGGTATTTTTCGTCGTTCGAGTCATCTTCAACCACATATCCTGTGGAGGTGAGTGCAATTACGATGTTTTCCAGCCCTATGCGGCGGTCGAGTTCTTTCAGCAGGTCGGCAATGTTCTTGTCGAGGCGGGTGTATATGTCCTGTATCTCAATGGGGCGGTCTTCCATCGACACGCTGTTGAAGTTGCCGGCATAATAGGCTATGGATAGCATATCGGTGATGTTGTCCATGCCCATATCCCCGCTGCGAAGGCAGCTTATTGCCACTTCGTTTATTTCATCGTTTATGCAGGCAGAGGTCTTGTAGGAGCGTATGTCATCTTTCCCGTTGAACGGGTAGGAGAATGCTTTGGGTGCTTTTTCACCGAAATTGTTATAGAGTTCTACGGGGAACATCGGTTCCCATTTGCTGCTTCTGCCCACAACTTTCTTGTTTATTGCAGCAGCCCATTCGGGGAACAGGCCATAATACGATGAACTGCACCAATAGCCGGTGTCGTCGTTCTTCCACAGCACCTGGTTGGCATCGTGTCCGCCTTGCATTACCGCAGTGGCGCAATCGGGAGCAATAACACATATCTGCGATTTGCCACGTGTGGCACGTTTCAGTTCGTCGGAAAGGGTATGTGCTTTCAGTCTTACCGGCGATACCCGGTCATTGGTGTAAAGGCCGGTCTGTTTGCTGTCGTCGGTGCTGTTTACTATGCGTAACGATGAGTGGTCGAGCCACCTTTCGCCCACAATACCGTGGGTGTATGGGTTGGTACCTGTTGCAATTGTTGCCGCAGCCGATGCACGGTCGATATTCTCGAAGGCATAGTATGAATTGGGGTATACTTTGCCTCCTGCAAGCAGTTTCTTGAACCCGTCGGGTGTGTACAGGTCCTCGAATTCATACATAAAGTCGCTGCGCAACTGGTCTATTGTTATAGTTACCAGCAATTTGGGTGATGTTATCTTCTCTTGTGCCACCAGCAGGGCGGGCAGGGCAAGCATCAATGTCAGTATATGTTTAAATCGCATATTTTTAATCGATATATGTGGAATAATGAGCGTACTGCTATTGTTATTGCGAAAATGAACACGGGAATAGGGTAGCATTGCGGCACAAACGGCGCACTTGCTATGAACAGAAGAGGAATTGCTATCTGTACCCACATAAATGAGAAACTTTTCTGCTTTATGGCACTGCGCACAAGCAGGGGTATCAGCAACAATGGAATGGGGTTGAGCAGTATGAGCAGGTAATTGTTATCCACAGCAGGGTGTTGCGAGAAGAGTGCCATAAACATAAGAACAACTCCTGCTATTCCTTGCAGGCCCATCAAAAGAATGTCGTACCCCCAGAAGAGCTTGTGGCTGCGCACTTCGCAAAGCATTATTATCATTGTGAAAAGCAGCAGCAGCAATGCGCTGTTGAATGGGGTGAAGTGGTTAAGTCTCTTTGTCCTGTCAACCGGTAACAACAACTCGGCTTGTTCGCTTACAATAGGCTTTCCGTCGGCCTGTGCAGCTGCAAGGTCGTTCATCAGGTTGGCGGGGAGGAATTGCAGTGTTTCGCGTGTTGCCGGCTTGTCAATGTCGGCTCCAAGCAGCAAATTTATCCCGAAAGCAGTCCAGGGTTGTCCGGCTGTGCAACCGGCAATTGTTTCGCGCAGTGTTTTTTCCTGTGTGGCGTTTGCGAATGTGATATTCTTGCCGGCAAATTGCTCCAATACCTTGTCGCGTACTTTTGTGGTACAGTTGTTATAGAAATAGTTGTAACGATATACTCTCTTTTGCGGGTGGCAATTTGCTACAAGAGCGTCGAAGAGAGCCTCTTTTTGCAAGGAGTCCATTTGCAGCACCTGTTCTGTTACACCCGCACCACGTTGTTCATACTCCTTTATGAAATCTCTGTATTCAACCGCGCCTACAAGGTAGTCGGTTTCACCCAATATGAACCGCCATACAAAATTAGGGGTGTCGAAACTGAAATACCCATACCCGAAGACTACATCCTGCTTCTTCTCCTCGTTGGTGTAGCGCAGTGCGGTGTGTCCGAACAATTCGTACACCTCCTCGCCGGGTGAGCATGTGAGCAGGCTGAACCGTGTGTTGTCGGCAACAGCCGTCTGTATTGTCAGAATGGCGAGCAGAAGTGTTGTCAAGCGGTTTATCGTGTAGTGTCTGAACAGTGTTGTCATTTCTTTCTTATTTCATCTGCGAAGATACTACAAATAACGGAATTTCTTGCAATAAATTTTCCTTTTTGCGGGTGTATAAAAGGCAACGGCAAGCAGATTAATCTGCTTGCCGTTATCTCTATTCGTTTTACGAATCTTATTTTACAAATGTCTTTTTGCCGTTAATGATATATATACCGGGTTGTTCAATGCGGTTTATCTTTTGTCCGGTAATGGTGTATATACCCTGAATCTCCTTTTTGGTCTCGGCTGTAATGGCTGTAATGCCTGTTACGATGCCTTCGGGAGCAGCTTCAAAGAACACTCTTGAACCTTCGTCTTTCGAACCGTTGGCGTTGTAGAGCCCCATCTCCTGGCCACCCGATGACCAGTTGCCGTTGTGGCTCAAAAATGTAGCGCCGTTTGATGTCTTGAATGCATAACATCCGTTGGTGTAGTCCAAAATCCAGGTGTAGTAGCTGTTAGCGAGGTTGTCCTGGCTAAGTATTTCAGTACATTTTGCCGCGTCGCGGGTATTTGCAACTGTCAACACCTTGTTGTCCTCGGCCGATATAATCATTATGTTGCCGTCCTCGGCCTCCATAAAGTACCAAAACTGGTTCAAAGGGTATCTGGGGTCCTGTCTGTTCAGGCATGCAGCTTGTTTGCTCAATCCCCAGGGTACGACATTTGTGAATACATAGGAACCTTTTCCACCGTTTCCGTCCCTGCCGCTGTAAATGTAATAGAGTGCAGGCTCCTCTCCTGCTTTTGTTATGGTGAAGGGGTAGTCCTTTGTTTGCGCTTGCAGCGATGCAGCCAGAACAAGCAAAAATGTGAGAAGTGAAGTAAATTTTTTCATAGGCATTCTTGTTGTTTATCAGTAAATTTTTCCAAAGGTAGCCATTTTATTTATAAAAAGACACTTTTATCGTTTTATTTGTATGAATTTTTCATAAAAAAGAGCCTTTATGCCGTTTTTCCCCGCATAAAGGCTCTTTTTTATATTTGTGATTCAAACAGTTTGTCAGTATTGCTGTTCAATGTTCCACACGAATGCGCGGAGCCCAAGCATTGGTGTCTCCTTGTCTATCGCCTCAATCTCTTTGAGCAGTGTGGGCACTTTGCTATCCTCAACTATTGCTATTATTGCACCACCCATTGAAGGCCACGCGTGTGAGCCCAAGTGTGGGTCACCATTCTTGCTGCCACGTCCCTGCACCTGGTCGAAGAACGAGTAGCCGCGGCAACTGTTGTGGGTGAGCATATCTATTACCGCTTGCTTGTGCGATATGTCAAATGTTATAAACAGACTTTTCATATTGTTTCTGATTGTTTATTTCCAATGTTGCTCCCGCATCGCATTTGAATGCGGGAACAACATCCGGGTTTAGTGTTTATCCTTTCCTTTCAACTGCTCCTTGTCTTTGTTCTCGTTCCAGTAGGCTTGCAGTTCGCGTTTTTTCTTTGTTGCACGACGTTTCCTGTTTATTCCTACTCCTGCAAAGATACCATACATTGCGGGAACATATACAAGTGTCATTATGGTCGATATTGTAAGACCGCCGATAACGGCAACACCCAGGGGACGCCACATTTCGGCTCCAACACCCTGGCTCACTGCCAAGGGCACCATACCGAGAATGGTGGTGAGGGTTGTCATAAGTACGGGGCGCATACGGCTCTTTCCGGCCTCGACACAGGCTTTTATTACGCCCAAGCCTCTCTCACGCAAAAGCATTGTGTAGTCGATGAGCACAATACCGTTCTTTACAACCATACCGATGAGCATAATTGCACCAAGCATTGACATCACGTTGAGTGTGGTGCCGCTTATGAAGAGGCCCAAAAGTACACCGCTCAATGCGAACAACACCGAAATCATGAGGATGAAGGGGTAGGTGAGTGACTCGAACTGCGATGCCATTACAATGAACACGAGTATGAGGATGATAAGGCCCAGCTGTCCGAGGTCGCGGTTCGACTCCTGCTGGTCCTCGTAAGAACCGGCAACCTCAACAGCTATACCCGAAGGTATCTCCATCTGGTCGATGATGTCCTGTCCGTATTCCACACCCTCGCTGAGTGCGGTACCTGCGGCAAGAACAGCATCCACGGTAACGATACGCTCACGGTCCTTACGCTCGATGGTAGGAGGCATTTCGTTGAGAACAACCTTGCCAAGTTCCTTTATGCGCACAGGCTGTCCGCTGCCGGTGTAAATGACAATGTTCTCAATGTCGCTTATGCTCTCACGCGCCGAGGGCTCGTAACGCACCTTTACATCGTACTCGTCACCATCCTCGCGGTAATATGTTGCAAGGGCACCATTATAACGGTTACGCATATAGTTGGCTGCTGTCGACAGGTTGAGCCCGTGCATAGCGAGCTTCTCGCGGTCGAACTCCACAACATATTGGGGCTGGTAGTCGCTGCGGCTTATATTCACCTGTGTAACCTTCTCCCACTCGCGCAGCGACGCTGCGAGTTCTTTCGAAAGGCGGTCGGTCTCTTCGAAGTCATAGCCATAAATCTCGAACGAAGCCATATTCTGTCCACCCATACCTCCGCCCTGGCTACCGCCGAGCATTACATTGCTCTTTGCAAGTTCGGGGAAGTTTTTGAGGTCGGCACGCATCTCGTCGCAAAGGGTTTCAAGTCCCTTCTCACGCTCGTTCGAGGGAACAAACATCACGTTGAATGAAATGATGTGTGTACCATTGTCGCTGAGCGATGCGAAGGTGTTGTTCTCGTCGGCCTGTCCCACTGTGAAACCGCAGGCTTGCAAGTCGTCGCCATAGCGTTCCATCCACAAGTTGGTGAGGCGCAGACCTATCTCCTGTGAACGCTCCACGCGTGTACCAATGGGCATTTCAAGTGTTACTCCCACGCGACCGTTGTCATTGGCAGGGAAAAACTCGCTCTTGATACCCTTGAAGCACAAAAGGCTTAAAAGGAATATTCCAAAGCAGGCTGCAAGCGTTGTCCAGCGGTGGCGCATAGCCCAGTTCACAATTGAGGCATATCTAATGTCGATGAGGTCGAGTACCTTCTGTATTGGTTTGTAGAATGTGATGAAGAACTTGCTCTGTTTCTTTTGCAGTTTAAGCATCTTGGCACACATCATAGGTGTGAGCGAGAGGGCTGCTGCTGTTGAAATGAGCATAATGATACACATCATCCAGCCGAGCTGCTTGAATAGCACACCGCTCATACCGGTAACCATTGTGAGGGGGAAGAACACAGCCCACATAGTGAGGGTAGAAGCCACAACCGACACTGCCACTTCGTTTGTTCCGTGAACGGCGGCATTGTTGGGGTCGGAACCGCGCTCGATGTGCGTAGTGACGTTTTCAAGTACCACAATGGCATCATCGACCACCGAACCGATGGCAATACTCAGACACGACAGTGAGATTATGTTTATCGAACCGTCGGTTGCAAACAGGTATATGAACGATGCGATAAGCGAGAAGGGGATGGTGATGGCAATGATGACTGTTGCTCTCCAACGGCCCAGGAACACGAACACCACAATTACCACGAATATCATCGCATCGCGGATGGTGTCCGAGAGGGTGTTCACTGTGTTCAGGATGTTGTCCGATGTATCGATCATAAGGTCGAGCTTGACATCGGCGGGGAGGCGTTTCTGCAACTTGGGAAGTTCCTCCTTTACCGCCTTTGAGATTGCCACCGAGTTACCGCCGCTCTGTTTCTGCACGATAATCATGGCACCCTGCTGTCCCTCGATGAATGTACGTTGTGAACGCTCCTGTACATTGTCGACAATACGCGCGATGTCTTTAAGATATACATTTGCTCCGTCGTGGCTGCCTACAACAAGGTCAAGCATCTGCGAGGGGTCGTCAAACTCGCCCTCCACGCGAAGTGCGTATGTGTTGTTACCGATATCGAAGTTACCGCCGGGGATGTTCTTGTTCTCGGCCGAAATAATGGCACTCACCGTTTCGATGGGTATGTTGTATGCCTCCATCTTCACAGGGTCCATATATATGTTTATTTCGCGTTCGGGAGCTCCTGCAATAGATACCGAACCTACACCGTCGATGCGGGCAAGCGGGTTAGCCACGTTGTCGTCGAGAATCTTGTATAGTGCGCTCTGGCTCTCTTCGGCCTGTACCGACATTACGATGATAGGAATCATATCGGTGGAGAACTTGAAGATGATGGGGGTATTAGCATCGTCGGGGAGTGACGAAGATACCATATCGAGCTTGTCACGCACATCGTTTGTCAGGTCGTCGATGTCATATCCATACTCAAATTCAAGAGTGATTACCGACACGTTCTCACGCGAGTCCGATGTGATGTGTTTGAGGTGCTCAACAGAGTTCAGCGTGTTCTCCAAGGGGCGAGTAAGGTTGTTCTCGATATCCTCGGCACTTGCACCTGTGTAGTATGTGAATACCATCAGGGTGTTGGTCTCTATATCGGGATATAGGTCGATGGGCAGTTTTGATAGTGAATAAAGGCCGAACAGGGCTATGGCAACAAAGCATAGCGATGTCATAATCGGCTTTTTCACCGCATTTTCATATATACTCATATCTCTAAATGTTTATCGTGTTATTATTCAATTACATCAACCTCTTTGCCGTCGGTGAGTCCGGTGAGTCCGGCTATAACAACGAAACTTCCGGGCTCTACGCCTGAAATAAGTTCGTATTTGTCACCCATACGGCGGCCAATCTCCACTTTGTTGTGTTTTACAACGCCGTTCTCATATACATATACATAGTAGTCACCTGCACCGGCCTGTTTTACTACTGCCTGGTCGGGAACAACAACGTGGTTTTTAGTTCCGAAGTTCACGGTCGCGTATCCGAACATACCGGGGCGCACCTTGCCGTCGTTATTCGCAAGTGTTATTTCAACAGGGAAAGTGTGTGTGGCAGCGTTGATTGTGGGGTACACAATATCAATCTTGCCGGTGAACTCCTCGTCGCCGTAGGTGTTGAATTTGAGTGTTACGGGCAACTGCTTGTTTGTCTGTGCATAGCGGCTCTCGCTGATGTTTATCTTCATCTTAACGGGTGAAATCTGCTCTACGACCAGAATGGGCTTTGAACCATACATATCACCGTTGTCGTAGTTGCGTTCCGAAACTACACCGTTTATGGGGCTCACAAGCACTGTGTTTTCAAGTTTGTTGGCAAGTGCCTTCTTGTTGATTTCGAGCTGTGTCTTTGCATTGTCATATTCGGCCTTCGAAGCACCGCCTACTTTGTAGAGCTCTTCAATGCGCTTGAAATCAATCTCCTGGTTCTCCACTTGCAGTTTGAGTTGGTCGAGGCTGCTTGCATCGAGTTCCACGAGCTTTTGTCCTTTGCGTACATTGTCGCCAACCTCTACAAGGATTCTGTCGATGCGCAATGGGGAGCTGGGAATGATGTTGTTCTTTACTTCGGCCTCAACGGTGGTGCTGTACTCTTCGAGTTGGGGAACTTCGCGGGCTGTTACCTGTTCAATTTTTACTTTGGCTTTCTCCTCTTGTTGAACGGTTGTTTCGCTTTTCTCGGAACCGCTGCAAGAGCATAGCAATGCTGTGGCGGCAAATGCGATAAGTGTCAGATTCTTTTTCATAATCGTATATATTTTTTATTCTATTCCTAATATTGTGTTAAGTTCCGATTTTGCCACCAGATAGTCGTAAATGGTGTTGTTGTAGCTGAGCTGTACGTTTGTGAGTGATACCTGCGAGTTGGTGAGTTCGAGTATGGTACCTCTTCCCACGTCGTAGCGTTTCTGGCTTATCTCCAAACCCTTCTTTGCAAGTTCAACTGCGGTCTTGTTGCTTTCGAGCTGCTCGGCACTCTTTGTCATGTTGTCGAGGTGGCTCTGTGCCTGCATATTAAGCATACGCTCTGTGTTGGCGCGTGTTTCGGCAAGCTGCCACTGCTGTATCTTGTTGCTCTTCATCTTGGTGAAGTTGCTTGCCTGGAACAGGGGTATGGTGAGCGAAACGGCTACCGACGAACTGTTGCCCCATTTGTAGTCGAGCACCTTCCAGTCTTCGTTGTAGAGTGACTGGTATTGCAAGCTGCCCGACAATGCGAGTGTGGGCATAAAATTGGTTTTGAGTATGCCGCGCTGCTTTTTAAGGAGCTTTGCCTGCAAGTCTATTGCTTTGAGCGATGAGTTGTTGTCAAGACTTATTGTCTGCTTGGCAGCATCCTTGTTCATTGCAGTTTCATAGTTTTTGAGGTTGTCGTCGATGACAATGTCAACATCGGCTGTAATGCCCATCAGCACTTTCAATTGCAGCTTGGCAATCTCCACGGCGTTTCTGCCGCTTATGACCGAGGGCCAGGCGTTGCTCTTCTGTACTTCGGCGCTTATCTTGTCATACTCGCTTACGCTTCCTTGTTGGAATTTCGCGTTTACTATATTGAAGTTCTCCTCGGCGAGCTTGTAGTTCTGCATAAGCACATCGTATGAGTCCTGTGCAAGCATCAGCTGGTAATAGGCCTTTGTAACCTGGTTCACCATCTCAATCTTTGAACCGCGGCTCTTTTCGGCTGCAAGCTCCACATCGGCCTTCGTGAGGCTCATGGTCTTGTATATTGCAGGCGCGAAGAGGGGGAGCGAAACTTGAATGGCTCCGTTCCAGGTGCTTGCATCGTCCTTACCCATGGTGATTGATTGTCCGCCGAAGTTCATTTCGGGGGCTTTTATTGTGTAACTCATACTGCCGTTGAGCGTAGCTGTGGGCAGCAGGTTCATCCAGGCTTCGTTCTGCGAAACCTTCTTCAACTCAATCTCTTTCTCTGCCACTTTTATAGTGGGGTTCTCGCTCAGTGCCAGTTCAATGGCTTTGTCGAGCGTTAGGTGCATCGTGGCCGATGTCTCCTGTGCGCGAGCAAGTGTAAATATTGCCAAAAGGGCAATCACTGTTGTAAATCGCATTTTAAGATTCATAGTCATTATTTTGTTGTAGTTTGATATTCTTTCATAAATTCCTCAATCTTTTCCTGTCCTTTTGTTGTGGCAATTCCACGGAGGTAGAAGAGAATCAGCAGGCGTCCGAGTTCTTCGGGTGTGTAGCTCCTCAAATCGCCTTCGGGGCTTTTGTTGAGTGCCATAATAAGTTCCAGGTCGCGTTTCAGTACAAAGGCAAGAATCTTGAAATCGGCATCCTCGCGGAAAAGTCCTTGCTTGCGTCCCTCTTCCATCCAGGCCAGGAAACGCTTGTCGTTTTTCTTCTCACGCTCCTTTATGCCGTTGCGGGCATTGGGGTAGCGGTCGAGGTCGGTGAAGAATTTGCGGTTGGCACTTTTAAGGTGCCGGAAATAGAGGTTGTACAAACGGAGAATTAGATCGAGTATGTCATTGGAGCCCTTTATTATGTTGCGGGCCTCCTCATGCATCGCTTTCTGGTGGTGCTTCAATGCTTCAATGATGAGTACCTCCTTGTCTGTGAAAAGTTCGTAGATGGTGCGCTTTGATACAGAAATGAGAGAGGCGATGTTATCCATCTTCACCTCTTTTATTCCGTGTAATAGAAACTGTTCCAGTGCAGCTTCCACTATTCTTTGTTTGACATCTTCGCGGCTGTTTTCCTCTCTGTTGCTTTTCATCCTATTGCAATTTTACTTTTGCGGTGCAAATTTACACAGAAAACTTTTTTCAGCAAAAAAGTTTTCTGTGTAAATTGCCCTCTTCGGCAAATATTTTGTTTTTTTTAGCATTTGAAAATGCAATAAAGGCGAACGATTATTGTCGTTCGCCTTTATTAGAGTTCAATTTTCCAAAAATCAATCTTCGAGCAGGTGTTTCAGGAACTCGTTCATCTCCTCGTCGAAGCCTTCGAGCAGGTCCTCGCTCAGAATGAGGGTGTCGTCATCCACATAAAGCAGGTCGACAATCGCTTCCTTCTCTTCGTCTACAAGAACGAATGAGTAAGGTTTCACAATGTTTATGCTGTCGAATATGCCCTCTTCCTGCATCTTGCCGAGTGCATTACGCAGTTCCTTTTCGTAAACAGCTTCGTCGTTACAGCCTTCCCATTCTTTAATATGTACGCGCGCGAGGGTGTTGTCATCATCGTCATATATGATGAGTGTGCCGTTTTCGCCGTTAACACATATGTGGAAGTCGGTTACTTTTGTCTCCTCGGCGGTGATGAAACCGCGTGCCATCTCCTTTATGGAATTTTTGAGGCTCTCTTGTGTTTGTGTGCTTAATGGCATATCCGTCTTTTTTTAAATGTTTTTACCGTGGCAGTGTTTGAACTTCTTGCCGCTGCCGCAGGGGCAGGGGTCGTTGCGGCCCACAGTCTTTTCCACTCTCACGGGCTCGCGGTGCTCGGCACGGGTGTCGTGCTGGGCTGCTGCCTGCTGGTTGGCATCGTTGAGGTCCACTTTTGTTTCGTTGTACTTGGGCTTTTGCTTGCTGCGGGCAGGGTCGGGGGCAACACGCACATCCTGGCGTTCCTGTACAGGTATCTGTCCGCGGAGCAGAACCGATGCTGTCTGGTCGTTTATCTTGTTTACCATCTTGTCGAAGAGGGTAACCGATTCCAGCTTGAATATCAACAACGGGTCTTTCTGCTCATAGCTTGCATTCTGTACCGAGTGTTTCAGTTCGTCGAGGTCGCGCAGGTTCTCCTTCCAGGCATTGTCGATGGTGTGGAGCAGTATCGCCTTCTCGAAGCACTTGATAACCTCCTTGCCCTTTGACTCGTATGCTGCGGTGAGGGGCACGGGTATCTGGTATATGTGGCGGCCGTCGGTGATGGGTACATATATGTGCTTGTCGCGCATTGCCTCGTTGTTCTTGTATATGTACTCTATGTAGGGGTAGGCCACCTGTGCCATACGCTCGGTCTTCTGCTTGAAGTTGTTCATAACGGCCTCGAAACATTTTTCGGCAAGTTCCTCGGTGTCCATTCTTCTGTAATCATCTTCGTTGGCAATGGGAAGCTCGGTGGCAAGCACGCGCAAGAACTCCATCTTTGCATCTTCGAAGTAGCAGTTCTCTACAATATTGTAGCAACGGTCCCAGATGATATTTACAATGTCCATACCTATGCGCTCTCCAATGAGTGCGTGGCGGCGTTTGGTGTATATAACGGTACGCTGCTTGTTCATTACGTCATCATATTCGAGCAGGCGTTTACGCATACCGAAGTTGTTCTCCTCCACCTTCTTCTGTGCGCGTTCAATGGAGCTCGAAATCATTGGATGCTCTATCATATCGCCATCTTTGAAACCCATGAATTTGCTGTCGAGGAGCTTTGATATGCGCTCGGAACCGAAGAGGCGCATAAGGTTGTCTTCGAGCGATACGAAGAATACCGAAGAGCCCGGGTCGCCCTGGCGGCCGGCACGTCCGCGTAGCTGGCGGTCCACACGGCGCGATTCGTGGCGTTCGGTACCGATGATGGCAAGACCGCCTGCATCGCGCACCTCCTGGCTCAGCTTGATGTCGGTACCACGGCCGGCCATATTGGTGGCTATGGTAACTGTTCCCGAAAGACCGGCTTTTGCAACGATGTCGGCCTCTTTCTGGTGCAGCTTGGCGTTAAGCACATTATGGGCAATGCCGCGCATTGTGAGCATACGGCTCAGCATTTCCGATATCTCAACCGATGTCGTACCAACAAGCACAGGGCGTTTCTGTTTCACAAGGCTCTCAATCTCCTCGATAACGGCCTTGTACTTTTCGCGCTTGGTCTTGTAGACGCGGTCGTTCATATCCTTGCGGGCAATGGGGCGGTTGGTGGGGATTACCACAACATCCAGTTTGTATATATCCCAAAATTCGCCTGCTTCGGTTTCGGCGGTACCGGTCATACCTGCAAGCTTGTGGTACATGCGGAAATAGTTCTGCAAGGTGATGGTGGCGAATGTCTGTGATGCGGCCTCCACCTTTACGCGCTCTTTTGCCTCGATGGCCTGGTGCAAGCCGTCGGAGTAGCGGCGGCCTTCCATAATACGGCCTGTCTGCTCGTCGACGATTTTTACCTGTCCGTCCTCGGTTACAACATATTCTACATCGCGGTCGAACATGGTGTAGGCTTTGAGCAATTGGTTTATGGTGTGTATGCGCTCCGACTTCACTGCGTAGTTGGTGAGCATCTCATCCTTCTTGGTTGCTTTCTCCTCGTTGCTGAGTGATTCGTCGTTTTCGAGTGCCGAAAGGTCGGTGGCAATGTCGGGCAACACGAATAGCGTCTGGTCCTTTGCGTTGCCGGTGATAAGCTCGATACCCTTGTCGGTGAGTTCCACGCTGTTGTGTTTTTCGTCGATAACGAAGTAGAGGGGCTCGGTGGCCTCGGGCATACGTTTGTTATTCTGTTCAATGTAGTACTCCTCGGTCTTTATGAGGCCGGTCTTTACACCCGGTTCGCTCAATAATTTAATGAGAGGCTTGTTCTTGGGGAGAGCCTTGTGGCTGCGGAAGAGTGAAAGGTAACCCTGTGTCACCTCCTCTTTATTGTTTGAATATATGAGTTTGCGTGCCTCGGCCAGCAGTTGTGTGGCGAGTTTCTTCTGTGCATCCACAAGACGTTCCACCAACGGGCGGTACTCCTCGAACATCTGGTCCTCGTTACGGGGTACGGGGCCCGAAATGATGAGCGGTGTACGTGCGTCGTCGATAAGTACCGAGTCGACCTCATCGACAATGGCATAGTTGTGGGCGCGCTGCACTAGGTCGGCAGGCTGTGTGGCCATATTGTCGCGCAGGTAGTCGAAACCGAATTCATTGTTTGTACCGAATGTGATGTCGGCAAGGTAGGCGTTGCGTCGTGCATCGGAGTTTGGCTCGTGCTTGTCTATGCAGTCGACACTCAAACCGTGGAACATATAAAGGGGCCCCATCCACTCCGAGTCGCGCTTCGCAAGGTAGTCATTCACGGTAACAACGTGTACTCCGTTGCCGGTAAGTGCATTGAGGAATACAGGGAGTGTTGCCACAAGTGTCTTTCCTTCACCGGTTGCCATTTCGGCAATGCGTCCTTTGTGCAGAACCACGCCGCCGAAGAGCTGTACATCGTAGTGTACCATATCCCACACGGTTTCGTTGCCTCCCGCTGTCCAGTGGTTCCTGTATATTGCACTATCGCCCTCGATGCTCACAAAGTCGAATCTTGCGGCAAGGTTACGGTCAAATTCCGTAGCCTTTACCTTTATTGTTTCATTTTCGGCGAAGCGGCGTGCTGTGTCCTTAACAATGGCAAAGGCTTCGGGAAGTGCCTCGTCGAGTGCTTTGTCGAGTTTTTCAAGAACCTCTTTTTCGAACTTGTCTATCTGGTTGAAGATGCTTTCACGTTTTTCGAGCTCGGTATTCTCTATGCTTGCTTTGAGTTCGGCAATCTTCTTGCGGTCCTCCGTTACGGTACCTTGAATTCTGTTTTTTAGTTCTTCGGTCTTTGCGCGCAGTTCGTCATTGCTCAATGCGCTTATTGCAGGGTATATTGCCTTTATTTTTTCAACCCAGGGGGTTATTTCTCTTCTGTCGCGGCTTGCTTTGTTGCCGAATAGTTTGCTGATAAATTCGTTAAATCCCATATAAAGTTTTGTTTTTATCTGTCTTATAAATGAGTGCGCACTCGCGATGCGCGCCTACAAAGGTACAAATATAGTTATATTTTTAATAATAGCGATAATCTGTTGCGGATAAATTATCCTACAACGTATATATAGCAAAAACTGTGCCATAATTTCCTCTGTTTTGGGGAGTGCTCTGCATTTTTTTGTTATCTTCGCAAAAAAATGTGTCGACTATGAAAAAAATGTATATTGCGTTGTGTGTGGCACTGCTTATTGCATCGTGCGATACCGGTAAGAAGGTTTATTATGCCGGTGATTTCGGGATTGTTCCCAATACCGGCAAGGATATGACAAAGGCGGTTGCCGATGCCGTTGCTGCCATAAAGGCAGAGCGCGGCAGCAAACCGGCTGTTCTGCTTTTTGAGGGTGGCGAGTACGACTTCTTCCCCGATAGTGCAAATGTGCGCGAGTATTATATCTCCAACCACGACCAGGACAATCCCAAATTGGTTGCCGTGGCACTTGAAGGGCTTAAAAACCTTACCTTGCAGGGTGATACATCAAAAGGGGGCAGGGCAACGGAGTTTCTTATGAACGGCCGTATGCTCCCCATTGCGATGGTCGATTGTGAAAATTGCAGCCTTTCGTCGATTGTGGTGGATACGCGTGTGCCGCAGATTACACAGGTTGAGGTGCTCGAAAACAGAGAAGGATATATAACCTACCGTGTAGCTCCGTGGGCTCAATACAAGATAGTTGGCGGCCGTTTTGTGGCATACGGCAGCAATTGGGAACTTGCACCGGTTGCCGGTATCGCCTTTGATGGCGAAACGGGGCACTTGGTCTATCGCACAAGCGACATAGGCGTGGGTGTGTATAATGTAGAAGAGGTTGAACAGGGCGTTATACGTGCACCCTGGAACGATAATCGTCTGAAACCGGGCACACGCATAGCTATGCGTTCTTACTATCGCCCCACACCGGGAATTTTCCTGTCGAAGTGCAACAACACCTCATTCGAAAATATAAAAGTGCATTACGCCGAGGGTATGGGCCTGTTGGCGCAGAATTGCGAGAATATTGATATGGAGCGTTTCTGTGTGGTTCCCCGTGAGGGCAGCGACCGCTATTTTACCACACAGGCCGATGCGACACACTTTTCGGGCTGTCGCGGGTTGATAAAATCAAACAACGGTGAGTATTGTGGTATGATGGACGATGCCATAAATGTTCACGGGACATATTTGCGCATAGTAGAAAGGGTAGACGACAATACCATAATCGGGCGTTATATGCACCCGCAGGCCTACGGCTTCTATTGGGGCGGTGAGGGCGATGCCGTGCAGTTCGTGCGCTCATCGACAATGGAGGTGTGCGAGCCCAATGTGGTTGAGAAGATAGAACCCTTTGATAAAGCTGTCATCACCGGTGCAAAGGAGTTCAGAATAACCCTGCATGACAAAGTGGCAGACGATATTGCAAGTGGCGACTATGGCATTGAGAATCTTGAATGGACTCCCGAAGTGAAATTCTGTGGCAATACCATCCGTAACAATCGTGCGCGCGGTGCCCTTTTCAGTACTCCAAAAGATGTATTGGTGGAAAATAACCTCTTCGACCACACATCGGGCACGGCAATCCTGCTGTGTGGCGATTGCAACGGCTGGTTCGAAACAGGTGCCTGCCGCAATGTGACCATACGCAAGAACCGTTTTGTGAATGCTCTCACCAATATGTTCCAATTTACCGACGGTATTATATCAATCTACCCCGAAATACCCGATTTGCAGGCACAGAAAAAATATTTCCACGGCGGCAACGGCACGGGAGTGGTTATAGAGGATAATGTTTTTGAGACGTTCGATGCACCCATCGTGTATGCAAAATCGCTCGACGGTCTGTTGTTCCGTGGCAACAGAATCATACAGAACAACGACTTTGAGCCCTTCCACTGGAACCGTCACCGTTTCCTCTTCGACAGGGTGGTAAACGCAACCATCGAGGATAACGAGTTCTCGACAGGGTTCGATGCCGAGAAGGATATCAAGTACCGTTATTGATGTTTCATCCGTTCAGTTCCGATATTTCGGGGATTGAATTGCCACACAGTTTCAATAACCCCTTCTTTTACACTCCGCACCCCTTGTGCAAGGTAGCGGCCGATGAGTTGCGTGCTCTGCTGAATGGCAATGATGGGTGGGCTGCCGATGCTGCAACGGGTAAGATGATGGGTGTGCTTGTGGTGCGCGACACTGCCGGCAGAATTGGTTATCTTGCAGGCTTTTCGGGGCTTTTGTGCGGTAGCAACAGGCAAGACGGTTTTGTGCCCCCTGTATTCGACTTCCTTGCTCCCGACGGCTATTTCAAATGTGAGGAGCGGGCAATATCGGCAATAAACAGAGAGATTGAGGAGATAAAGAGCGGCAGCGATTATGCGTCTGCCGTGCAGGCTGTTGCCACAGCCGAGGAGTGTGCGGCAGAGCTACTAGCAGCCCGTCGAGCCGAATATGCGGCAAACAAGGCGGCCCGTGCCACGAAACGTGCGCAAGGCAATCTGTCGGCAGATGATGCAGCGGCTCTTGTGCGCGAGAGCCAGTTCGAAAAGGCCGAACTCAAAAGATTGTCTGCAAGGCTGCAACAGGGTGTGCTGGTTGCAAGAGCGGCTGTGGAGTCCTTTGAAGAGCGCATCCGGCTCCTTTCGGCCGAGCGTAAGGAGCGTTCGGCAGCACTGCAACGCTGGCTTTTTACGCAGTTCAAGGTGTTGAACGGCGAGGGAAAGGAGAACTCCTTGCTCGAAATTTTTGAAGAGAAGCGTGGCTGTCTGCCGCCTGCGGGAGCAGGCGAGTGCGCAGCTCCCAAGTTGTTGCAATATGCCTACAAGAACGCCCTTCAACCGCTTGCTATGGCTGAATTCTGGGTGGGTGCATCGCCACAGGGCGAGGTGCGCCGCGACGGCTGCTTTTATGGCTCGTGTATGAGCAAATGCCACCCCATACTCGGCTTTATGTTGCAGGGAATGGATGTCGAGGAATCGGCGATAGAAAAGGGTGGTGACTCTGTTTCCGCTACAAGAATTGTTTATGAAGATGATTATATTGTGGTTGTCGACAAGCCTGCGGGGGTACTTTCGGTGCCCGGTGTGGTAGGGGGTGCCAGTGTGCAGTGCCGCTTGCGCTCAATATTGAAAAGCAACGATGTGTTTGTGGCCCACAGGCTCGATATGGCAACGTCGGGGCTTTTGGTGGCGGCAAAATCGGTGGAGGTGTTCAAGGCCTTGCAGGCACTTTTTGCTGCGGGGGAGGTCGCGAAACGTTATACAGCAATCCTTTCGGCTGTGCCTCGGTCGCTCCCGGCGGAAATAACCCTGCCTTTGATGCCCGATTATGCCAACCGCCCCTGCCAACGTGTCGATTTTGAGCAGGGAAAGCCTTCAAGAACCCTTTGTGAGAGAGTTGCAGTTTTTGTATATGAGGGTAAAGAGCGGCTTGCGGTTTCGCTTCTCCCGGTAACGGGGCGCACCCATCAGTTGCGTGTGCATTGTGCCCACCCGTTGGGGCTCGATACTCCCATTCTTGGGGATAAGCTATATGGCGGTGACACAGCTCCTCGTCTTATGCTTCACGCCGGATACATCTCGTTCCTGCATCCTGTAACAGGTTGCATTGTGGAATTATCCTCGCCTGCGCCGTTCGAGGAACTTTTTACTTGCAGTAAATTATAGGATGTTCTCACCCGTTTTCTAAAATTTACCAACAATATGCAAAACATTGTGTTTTAGCGTATTTTGGCAAAGAGCACGCAGTATGCCAATATCAGTGAGGTTAAGGCTATGCACATTCGAGATAGGGATTCTTAAATCTCATAATTATTTATCATTATCAGTTCTGCAAAATATATTTATCAGTACGCTGCCTAACACGCCAGCAGACATCGAACCTGCCAAGACTGCGATTTTTCCGAGAGAGCGCAAGTGATGTG
>SUXO01000031.1 GCA_015060885.1 Bacteroidales bacterium | reverse complement strand
ACTGTTTGAGCGCAGTGCGGGTATAATTTATCTTATATAGCCGCACGGAGCGAGTTACGCAGCACCCTGCAAACGGCAGAAAGGCTTGCAGCGACAAGCGAGTGGCGAACGAGTTATATTGCTTTAAGCAATTCACGAGCAGAGACAGGAGCGACTTGAACGCCCCGCGTGCCGGGCGTTTTTGTTACTTTTTGAGCGACAAAAAGTAAATAAAGGAATTCAATGATAGAAAGAATTGCTCACGGGCCACCGAGGATTTAGGAGTGAGAAAGTTTTATTCCACCGACTTTTGCAGGTGAGCCCTAAACAACGTTCACCAGCCTATAAACAAACGTGGGTGACCCATTTCACTTTTGGGTCACCCACGTTTGTAGGGAGGTTGAATAAAAAGAGCTATTTTTAGGCTTGCGAAGCCCGAAAAAACGCAGTTTACTAAGCGTAAATGAGTATTTTTCGGTCAAGCGTAACAACAAAAGAGCCTTTTTAGTCAGCCTCATTTATATGAAGGAACCGATATTACACCTCCAACGCACCAATAAGTTCATCTATCGAACTCATCTTGTGACGCACGAGATAATCCTCGATGTAATCCACAATCTCACCCGTAACGGCAGGGTTCATAAAATTGGCCGTACCCACCTCAATGGCCGATGCTCCGGCAAGCAGAAACTCAACCGCATCGCGCCCGTTGGTAATTCCACCTATACCCACAACGGGAATATTGACAGCCTTTGCCACCTGCCATACCATACGCAAAGCTATGGGCTTGACAGCCGGCCCACTCATTCCGCCGGTAATGGTCGAAAGCACCGGGCGGCGTTTCTCGCTGTCGATAGCCATTCCCAGAAGGGTGTTAATGAGCGACACGCTATCGGCGCCGGCACCTTCCACGGCACGGGCAATCTCCGTAATATCGGTTACATTGGGCGAAAGTTTCACGATAAGCGTTTTGGGATAGGCCTTGCGCACCGCGGTAACCACCTCGGCCGCCGATGCCGGCTGCACGCCGAATGCCATACCACCCTGCTTCACATTGGGGCAGGAGATATTAAGTTCTATCGCAGGTATCTTGTCGAGCGCAGCCACCTTCTCGGCACAGGCTACATAATCCTCGATGCAGGCTCCCGAAACGTTTACAATGACATTCGTGTCGAGGTCTTTCAGCTGAGGATATATATTTTCGGCAAAATAGTCGACACCCTTGTTCTGCAAGCCCACAGCATTGAGCATACCCATAGGAGTTTCGGCACTGCGCGGATAAGGATTGCCCTCACGCGGGTTGAGCGTCGTACCTTTTACTATAAAACCACCCAATTTGTTCAGGTCGACAAAGTCGGAGAATTCCACACCATAACCGAATGTTCCCGAAGCTGTGAGGACCGGATTCTTCAAATTCAGCCCCCCTATTTTAACATCTGTCTTTACCATTTTAATTCATCAATTGAAAATACCGGACCATCTGTACACACACATCTATGCCCCTCTTTTGTATCCTCGACACAACAGAGGCAGGCACCCAAGCCGCACGCCATCTTATTTTCGAGCGATACCTCGCAAGGGATATTGTTTTCGCGTGCATATTTTGCAACAGCGAGCATCATAGGCTTGGGACCGCAAGTGTAAATCTGCGTAAAGGCTTCTTTAAGCACCGAATGGTTTGTGACAAAACCCTTCTCGCCAAGCGAGCCATCCTCCGTGGTATATTCCACTCGGCCAAGCGCCTCATAGGCATCGCGACGATAAAGGTCTTTTGCAGCCCTGGCCCCAATGAGAAGCGTAAAATTGAAACCGCCACGTTTAAGCTCTTCGGCAAGATAATAGAGAGGCGCGCTTCCAACACCGCCACCAACAAGCAGCAGGTTGGCATTTTTGTCGGTGGGCATTGTAAAACCATTGCCAAGAGGTAAAAGAGTGTTCACCTTATCGCCGGCTTTCAGGTTGCCGAGCCAGTTTGTGCCATCGCCCACTATCTGCACAAGAAAACCGATTTCATTCTTTTCGGCACTGTAACTGTGGATTGATATGGGACGGCGCAACATAACGCTTGGAGTGCCGTCGATTCGCAGTTCGGCAAATTGTCCTGGAAGAACCGCGGGAAGTGGTTGATGGCTTGTCATATTGAGCAACACACAGGTTGCATTGAGCTTTTCAACCTCTTTTATTGTCAGATCGACAAGAATCTTTTTCATAGTTTGGATGAAAACGTTTTAAACTTTTATAAATAGGTCGATAGTCCGGTATGGTCAATTGTTTTGCCGACATATTCCCACAACGCCGAACTCACAGCACGAAGATAGCATAATTTACTTCTCTTTACAAATAATATAATGAGAAGCTTTTCAATTTTCCCCTGAAATTTCAGGCAACACCTGAAAAAAATGCCACCACCCCTGCTTTTAGGGCGGTGGCAAGCTACCTTTTCTCTATAATGGCAATTACTTTTCGGGAACCATTGTTTCGTAAGTGCCATCGGTGTAGAAAATCCTTATCTCCTTTATTTTCTTGGCCGGTGAGGGCGCAACGGGTACGTGACCGCTTGTGCGGGCAGCGCGCTTGAGCGCGCGTTCCGCAACGGAAACAATCTGTTGTTCTGTTCGGGCGGAGCGACGCTCAACTACGGGAGCCGGGGCAACCGCCGCAGAGGGAAAGAGCTCGCTCTGCACAGATACGGAAGGCTGTGCAGCCATTTCTGCCGGCTCTACGGCTCCTGCAACAGGAGCATTGCCCTTTCCGGTCATAAGCCATTGCATATCAAGACCGGGAAAAGCCTCGTATATTTTAAGCATAACTTCCAGGCTCGGCTTATTACGACCGCTCAAAATGTGTGAAATAGAAGCACGCTGCACGCCGGCCTTGTCGGCAAACTGCGAAGGAGTGAGAGCATAGCTCTTCATTATCATTTCTATCCTGTCACGCTCATTCATAAACTTTATTGCGTTTTATACAGATTTACAAAAATAAACACCACTACAACACCAACAAAGATACAACAAATTTTTCATTTTACAAACAAAACAGAGAAGAAACAAAAAGCAATCACAATTACCAATTACAAACTTAAACACAAGATTACAACTTGCAAAATGACACATCGCGACAGACAAAGAGAACAACAGCTATGTTCCGCTATATACACAGAAAAGAGAACAGACATAACCATATACCTATAAAACAATTTAACATTTTACGATAAATTATTGGTTTTTACGCAGATAAGCCTTTAAAAAATGCTATTTATGCAAGAAAAACAAGCAAAACCCACAAAACCGGCAAAAACACTAAACAAAAAGAGTATATTTTATAACACAAACTATTGATTTTTAAACACTTATCATAACAATTTGTATTGTGAATATTTTTTGTATATTACAAAATTCACTTATCAACACCCTGCTCTGCCCGCTGTTAATAACAAATAACAAATAGCAAGAACGCTATTGACATTGATATATTACATGCTATTTACAAAACAAAACCAACACAAATACACTTGTTTTCGTTTGACACAAATTACAAATGTATATACAATTGTAATACGAAAAGTTTACAAAGAGCAAGCGATATTTGCGTATAATTATTAAAAACAAAGGGATGAAAAGCAGTTTCCCTGATGTTGCACCACTCAAATAATCTTGCTCGTTGCGAGAATTGAAAAAATACGCCCTATTACACAGAAGAATATCTTTTATTCGATTCTCGCAAGGATTAAAACAGAATAATAATGCGAATTTCAACGCATTACGCCCTATTCTTTTGCTATAAGATATTGACAAAATAGAAGAAAGAGGATAATTCGGTTAAAAAAGAGTCTGCTACAAGAGAATTGACCATAACCGTGAGGACCCCGCCACCCACTCGGCGCACAAGACAGCACACAGCACACCGGTTCGGTCGGCATATTGCCCGGTATTAAACACCTCCTCTATTCGTGTACTGCGCAAAGAAGCACATAATAAAGGTGGATTATCTCATTTGGACAAACATTCACCTATCGCCATAAAAACAAACAAAAGGGCGCAAATGCTTTTGCACCATGCGCCCTTTATAACAACGACCAAAAAGAAGTCGCTTATTGCACTACTCTGTCACACCCAGTATTATCGATACAATCTTTGTGATATCGGCAACATCAATTGCACCATCGCCATTCACATCGTAAGCGGCTGTATCAACACTGCTGTCGGCCGAGAGAATATAGCCTACAACACCTGTAACGTCGGCAACATCAACTGTACCATCGACATTGATATCGCCAAGCAGAGCCGATTCTGTCGTGACATTTATATAGTCGGAAAAATCGGACGAGGCATAGCCATCGCTTGCCGAAACCCTGTAACGGTACTGTGTGCCGGGTTCAAGCCCTGTAAAGATGTATGATGTTGTATCGGTCGACACGCGCTCCACAAAAGTGGAAACAACCGACGATTTGTACGAAACTACAACATTGTCTATTGAAACACGCTTCTTGGTAGTACTGTTTTTTGTCGACAATTCAATGTAAAAGTCACCTGTAACATCAATCTCAATCTCCTTATCGGCCCAGGCTGTTGTAGCACTGTAAGTTTCTATATCGGTTGCAACGCCACTTGTGCTCACTACCGAAACGGTAAGCTTCGAGCCGGTGTCGCTGCTGCTATAATTGGCCATAGAGAATGTCAGTGTCACAGTGCCGCTATGGTTGAGTTTAGGCGTTCTTATGTAGCCGGCCGATGCTGCTGTACCCACGCGCAGAACTCCCGACTCGCCATAGAGTTTAGAGCCTGTCCAACCCGGCACGGATAGATAATCATCGAGGTTGCTCAACAACTGGTTTGCCTTTGTACAACCCACAAAATTCTCTTCGAGAAGCGACTTTGCATCGCCTTCGCCCTCAGTGGCCTCGACAACCTTTTCAAGCTCCACGATATACTCTTCGGCATACTCTACCGCCTCCCAGTTAGCCTGGAAAGATGTTGCGCTCACTGCTGTTGCTTCAAGCGATACGGGAGTATCCACAACACCCATCATAAAGGAGAATGAGATAATCCTGTTCTCCAATTTTATATCGGTTACAGGCTTGCCAAGATAGCCACCTGTATAAACTGTTGCAGCAGGAACAGAAGTATCGGTAAATGCGGTATTGCCCGATGTCCCCGGCCACACATCGCCACGATAGCTGGCAGCCACCGCCGACGATTCATCCTCGCCTAAATGCAGAATTTCATTATCGGCAGGCACAAGCTGGTATCTCAAACGGTTCTTGTTTGTGTTGAGGGTGTTGTTATCCCAGATGCTCTTGTTGTAGTCGATGTGCGAGATAAGCATACCGGCATTGAACAGATATGTATCCCAACCCTCGTTCTGGCGGTTTTCCAAAATAAAATATTCGTCGCTGTTGGCATCGTTTATTATCTTGTATCCCTTACCTTCGGCAGTTGTTATGGCCGACATTGAATAGCGCCCTTTTTCGGTAAGAACTTCCAGTTCTTTCCAACCCATAAAGTCGCGTTCATAAGCACTGTAACCCACGGGCACATACCCCTCAGCCGCGTAGCTTCCGCTATCCATAAGGTCCCAATACTCCATTGTCGATTCGCCGCTGCCCGATGTGTCGTAGAGGTCGGGCAATCCCAGGCAGTGCGAGAACTCGTGACACATTGTACCTATACCCGAAAGGTAGTCGGCACCATAGGCCTCGGCAAAATCCTCACCTATGGAGAGTTCGTTAGAACAGGCATATACATCAAACTTCACGCCGTCATAGGTCTTTGTACCTGTTGTCGCCGACAGTTCCCACTGATGCGGCCATATTGTATTCGCAGAGTTGCCTGTAACATTCTCGCCATAACCGGCATATATGCAATACACAAACTCAACGTTACCATCGCCATCGTTATCGAATATCGAGAAATCGAAGTTCGCATCGGCGGCAGCCAAGCCGTCGGCAATCATATGGCCGGGGCGCTTGTCGTTGCCCGACGAATCGTTACCGCCATAATAAGCCATAGTATTAGGGAGAGTCACAATGTCGGTCACCACGAAGTGAGGGCGGAACTTGCCACCCGACTGCGCGATGAAATAGTCTTTTGCACTACCGATAGACTTTGCTATGGGGTTGGCATAACCTTCATAGTTCTCCTTGTTCAGGAAATCGGAGACAACCTCTTTCGAGAATTTGAACTTCACATCGCTGTACTCCACCAGCAACACAGGAACATACACATCGCCGAGAGGGGCTATACTTGCACTCTTCGATGCAGCATAAGAGGCCGCGCGAGTGCGGGCAAGGTTCCTCATCTCGCTACGCATTCCCGAAAAATCATTGGCATCAATCAAGGAATTCTCTTCCAGGCTGCGGGCTCCTTTGTTGTGGGCAACAAGTTCTGTGGCCAGCAAACAGCCATCGGCCGACAGAGTTGCATAATAATAGTCACCGTTCTCACCCTTCACAATGGGCACACCGTCAATGGTCGAGTAATAGTGGAAAGACTCATCGCCCACAAGTTTTATGTACAATTCGGTACCGTCCGATTGCTTGTGAACCGCAGTTCTCCCTGTCGATGGCGCAGCAAACACGCAATTGACAACAAGCAGAAGAACCAGTAACAGGTATGTAAATCTCTTCATAAAATTATGTTTTTCAATAGTAATTCATTTATACAAACGTACAAATATAGCTGATTATATTTTAAATATAAAATATAAATCCGTTTTTGTTGAAAAACAGTATACAGAAGGATATTACCTTACCCTCTTTTTTCGGCCCTCCCCACCAGGAAAATTCCAATACAAATGAGCGAAAGGGCAAAGAGCAAGGCAAGGTCGAAACGGTCCTGTCCAGTGAGTAGCGAAACCACGGTAGCTACAAAGAGCGTCACATAACCAAACATAGCCACAAGGGTGGTTTTCAAATATTTAAGTCCTATCGGCACGAGCAGATAACTGATTGCCGTTGGAAAGAAAAGCACAAAAAGCATAACGGCAACAGCCTTGCCGTTATACTCCAAGAAGAGCCGAGGAACTTCGCAGCCCGTAAACAGGAAGAAGAGAACAGCCGAGCAGGCGGCACCCAAGAACGTGTATTTAAGCATCACCACATTGCTTACCCTACGTAATAAAGCGGTTGAAGAGAAGAGATACACCGCATAAAACAGCGAACTTGCAAGAGCCATGGCATTGCCCAGTAAAGGGTTCGACGCAAGTTCGTGCGGAGCCTCGGAAAAGAGCGTAGCCACCACTCCACAAAAGCCAAGACATATACCTGCCACCTTGCCGGCAGTAACCCTTTCGTTGCAGCACACCACCGAAAAAGCGAACACCCAAACAGGTTGCAAAGCATTGAAAATAGCAAAGTTGACAGGCGTTGTATAGGTAATTCCTTTTGCATAAAGAATCATATAGCCAAAAACCATTGTAGCCCCAAGAATAAAGAGCTTCACCCTGTCGCGCCGCGACGATGTGTCGGGCTTTGAAAAAATCCCTATCCACCAGAAGAAGAGCGTGCCGAAGAGCAGGCGCACTGTAACAAAGCCCAAAGGAGCCATCCACAGCGGAAGCAGGAATTTGGTACAATTCACATTAAGCCCGCCCGACATACGCGAGGCGAGCAGAGCAAGTGAACCCTTAAAGAAATTCTTCATCGGCGCTCCCTCCCCTTCTGAAAGAACTCACTTACAAGCAGGAAAAGCACCCCCAGCACACACAGGCAGGAGTTCAGGGCAAAAGCAAAACGCTCGCTCTTGACCTTTGCCACCTCCTGCAAGAAATCGACCACAGGGGGGCATATTACTATTGCTACATAGTTCATTGTCATAACAAGTGCAAGGGCAAAAGTAACCTTTGAGGCCGACGCAATAGTCGAAGTGCGGTCATATATGCAGGGTTGTGCAGTTCCATAACCCAAGCCCGCAAGTACCACACCCGCTGCTGTCCCCACAATTGATGCATTGAAAAAGACCACCATAAGGCCACATCCTATAAAAAGGAGCGAGTATAGGAACACCTGCCCGCCAAAGAAACGCAGAATACGGTTCAAGAAAAGACCGGGCAGCATAATGGAGAGGAAGAAGAGCGATGTTACAAGCCCCACACTGCCACTGTCGTGCCCATTCTCACTCATAAGGAAGGGCAGATTTACACTCACCACCATCACAAGATATGTGATAAAAAGATAGTAAAGCATCAGCTTGCCCAAAGCTCTGTAATCTATTCCCGAAGAGAGAGCAGCACCACTCCTTGCAACAGTATCGACAGGCGACACCCCACTGCTTCTTTCGGCACTACTTATAAAAGGAACAAGCATAAGCGATACAGCCGGCAACAGGTACACCACAAAAGGCAAACGCCACTCAACCTCAGCCAGATAGCCTGTTACTGCCGTTGCAGCCACAAGAGTGAGGTTGTTTATAGCCGAACTGTAACCGAACTGACGTGTGCGCTGTTCACCCGTGAAGAAACGAGAGACAAGCGAAGTGGAGAGCGGTGTTATTATGCCGGCTCCCACACCCAGGAGAGCACTCACCAATATCAGTTCCACAATGCTGTTGCACAAGAAATAGAGCAGGCCGCTCAACAGAAACACGCCCAGTCCCATATAGAGCAGACGCAGATAGCCAACCGCGTTGCTTACCCTGCCCGCCAACAATATAAAAGGTATTATAAGCAGCGACGGGAGCGAGGTGAGCATCTGAATGTCAAACTCCGTTGCATCTTTAAAAATAGTGGTAAGGTCACCAAGTATGGGCGAAATGGCAAGCCCCGGCAAAGAGGTGAGTGCCGACACCGACCATATACCCATCAATGCCCAAAGGGTTATACTCCCCTTTCCTGTATCAATTCTCATAATATCAAAGTTTAAATCCTATGCTTGCAAACAAAGGAGAAAGGCACTTTGTTCACACGGCTACCAAAGAAAAAAATAAAATTATTGTACCACAATCACAAAAAAAGCAAACATACGAACAGGCGGCAGAGGAAAATCGTTCATCAGTTACAACCGGAATTACCAACCTTAAAAATGTAAGAAAATGAAACAATGTGAAAATTACAACGAAACGGGCATAACAACATCCGTGTTCGGCTCGCAAGAGATGCTGAAATCGTCACCCGTCGACAAAATTCCCCAAAAATCGACAACCGCCGAAATCGCCTACCAGATGGTCAAAGACGAAACCTATGCCCAGACGCAACCGCGTTTGAACCTTGCAACGTTTGTCACCACCTATATGGACCCCTATGCCACGAAACTGATGAACGATGCCATTGCCATAAACTACATAGACGAAACGGAATACCCCCGTATAGCCGTTATGTGTGCAAAGTGCATAAACATCATTGCCAATTTGTGGAATACACCCGAACAGGCAAAATGGAAAGCAGGCGCACTTGGCATAGGTTCAAGCGAGGCCTGTATGTTGGGAGGCGTGGCAGCGTGGCAACGCTGGAAGAAACGCCGCGAAGCAGCCGGCAAGCCTTGCGACAAGCCCAACTTTGTAATCTCGTCGGGCTACCAGGTCGTGTGGGAAAAGTTCGCACAGCTATGGCAGATTGAGATGCGCACCGTTCCCCTCACAACCGAAAAGCTTACCCTGTGCCCCGAAGAGGCCATTGCAATGTGCGATGAGAACACCATCTGCATAGTGCCCATTCAAGGTGTAACCTGGACCGGACTCAACGACGATGTAAAGGCCCTCAACGATGCACTCGACAAGTATAACAGCAAAACCGGTTACGACATACCCATTCACGTCGATGCAGCATCGGGCGGCTTCATACTCCCCTTCCTCGAACCCGAAAAACCCTGGGATTTCCGCCTCAAATGGGTTTTGTCGATAAGCACCAGCGGACACAAATACGGCCTTGTCTATCCCGGTATCGGCTGGGTTGTATGGAAAGACAAGAAGTATCTCCCCGACTCAATGTCGTTCAGCGTAAACTACCTGGGTGCCGACGTTACACAGGTGGGACTCAACTTCTCGCGCCCTGCCGCACAGATACTTGGCCAGTACTACCAGTTCATACGCTTGGGCTTTGAAGGCTACAAGGCTATACAGCACAACTCTATGGAGATTGCAAAATACCTCCACGACGAGATTGGCAAGATGAAGCCCTTCCGCAATTACAGCAAGGATGTCGTTAATCCCTTGTTCATCTGGGAGATGAAGGAAGAGCACGCAAAGAGGTGTAAATGGACACTTTACGACTTGCAGGACAAGCTCAAACAGAACGGTTGGATGGTGCCTGCATATACCTTGCCAGCAAATCTCGAAAAGACAATTGTGATGCGCCTTGTTGTGCGCAACGGATTCAGCCGCGATATGGCCGACCAGTTGCTGTCAGACATTGCATCGGCAGTCGATGAACTCGAAAAATTGCAATACCCCACACCCTCGCGCATATCAATCGAGAGCAATATAAAAGTAAAAGGTACTGTGTACACCCACACAGGAAAGTAATATAATTATAAAACAAAATGGAGAGAAGGATTACAAAAGAGGAGCTGCACGCAGCTGTTCAGGAGGCTTACGAACTTTACAGGAAGGAGAAAAGTGGCAAGAACGCCGACTACATCCCCTACCTTGCAAACATCGACAGTAATCTCTTTGCAATAGCAATATGCTTGCCCGGTGGCGAAATAATTGAGGCCGGCGACAGCAGTTACCGCTTTGGTATTGAGTCGATTTCAAAAGTTGCAACAGCCCTGTTGGTATTAAAGGAATATGGTGCCAACACCATAATGGATATGATTGGCGCCGATGCCACCGGAATGCCATTCAATTCAATAATGGCTATACTGCTCGAAAACGACCACCCTTCTACTCCATTGGTAAATGCAGGTGCAATTGCCGCCGTCAGCATGGTGCGGCCTGTCGGTGAAGCGCAAAGGAAGTGGGATTCCATAAGGCACAACATAAACGAGTTGTGCGCTTCAAATCTCCCACTCATCGACGAACTTTACAAGTCGGAAAGCGTTACCAACCACAACAACCGTGCAATATCCTGGCTTTTGAAGAGCTACAACCGCATATATGACGAGCCCGACCTATCGCTCGACCTGTACACGCGCCAATGCTCTTTGGGAGTGACAACAAGTGAGCTTGCGGTGTTGGCAGGCACCATTGCCGGCGGTGGCATAAACCCTGTAACAAAACGGGAGGTATTCCCTGCATACCTCACAAGTAAAATTGTATCAATGATGGCATCGGTGGGTTTCTATGAACATAGCGGTAACTGGATGTTCTCCACCGGTGTACCGGCAAAGACAGGCGTGGGCGGCGGTATCATCGGTGTACTTCCCGGGCTATTGGGTATCGCCGCCTTCTCGCCGCCAATAGATGCAGCAGGCAACTCGGTAAGGGCACAGAAGGCCATTACCCACATTGCAAAAAAACTGGGATTAGGCATTTACAACGGCGAAACGATTGTCATTGAGGAGCACGCAAATGTACTTTGCTGAAATATCCCCGAACACAAGCCGGTGACTCGATATTAAAAACGAGTCACCGGCTTTCATACTACGTTATTGAGATTTTTATTTATATCGGTAGAATGAGATATTTTTTAGCAAAGTGACAACCTCGGCAAAGTTTGAGCCGTTGTCGCCCGACATAAAAATCAAATCCTTACCTATTTTCTTGCATTTCACGAAACATTTGCCATCGGGAGTGAGCGTAAGAGTATCTTTATCGTTAATGTGTATGTAGATAATCTTTCTTCCATCCACATCGGCAAGCTGAATGGAACGGTATCCAAGATCGTAGTGCTTGCCGTTGTAGGCTACCTGTATATTTCCCGAACGGTCGAAACTTACTCGTGCGCCATTGGCAATATACTTCTTTTTTTGTACCGCATTCTTGAAATAGAAATTATAATCGTACTGTGCCGAACGGTCATAGATAGCCTTTGTTGTGTAACCGCCACGCCAACCATCATTGTTCAGGTGCGTGATTACGAAGTTGAGTGAAGGGCGTTTGGGCACCGACACCTTGTTCTTTGTACTCTCAATGTAGAAGTAGTTATCATCCTCGCCGGTCTGTTTGAAATCGGCCCACACCTGGCGTTGTTTTCCGGGAGCATACTCTACCCACGATGTATTGTTGCGCACAAAATAGCCGTTATGCCAGTCGCCACGCCCGTCGTTGTAGCAATAGAAAAGGCCATCTTTATTGGGACACATATGGTGGACATCAATGGTATTATATACCACTTCCCACTTGCCGCCTCTCTCACGCGCAATGAATATCTTATCTTTCTTTACTTTGGGAATTGCGAGCTGACACTTCTTGTTCTTCAAATAGAAGAATGTATCGTCTTCGCGCCACTCCTTATAGCTCGACCACAGGCCTGCCTTGTCGGCCGGGCGGTACTCTTCCCACTTCTTGCCGTCTTTCACAAAATAGCCACCTTCGTACACTACAAGTGCAGTAGTCTGCGCCACAGCACAACTGAATCCTGCCAACAGGAATGTAAAAATAAAAAACACCTTTTTCATAATATCATTTTTTATGGTTAATTCTATTGTAATAATCGAGTTCAAAGAATACCCCACGAGGATTCATAAGATTTCCGTTCGAGAAGCCGATGCCATTATCCCCTACCGTTATTCTGCATTTACGGGCAAGGTCGCCTTCGCCATTCGCACGATAGCTGTTCACTGCCGAAGCAAATGCATCGTTATCCCCCACCGTTATACTCATTGAGCAGCACTCCTCGGCCGGCGAGTCGTACAGGCAGACAAGCACACAACTGTCGCCATAGAGTTGCACGAAGCGCGTTCCGTCGGGCGAGTCATAACGGTTCACCACTTTCAGGTTTTTGAATCTGTCGCCGTTTTCAAGAGCAAAGAAAGGGGCAAAGTCGCTCATTGCATCGCGGTAGCCTTCGGGTGTCAAGGATTTACGGTACAGCACGGCCGGCGTTCCGCCCTGGTACTCGGCTGCAAGATGCTTGCACATTCCCTCCGACGGATGCTCTATCGACAAGGTAGGAGCGTTCTTGACACGGAAATACTCTTTAACCACACGGGATGGGGTTACTATCTCGGACCGCTGATGAGGATTCTCACCGCCACCCTTGCCAAAACCGGTTTCGTTTATCCAGTCATATATGCCGTTAACTGCATAAGGGCGGCATTTTTTCTTATCCTCATCGGCAAGAGCAGGAATTGCCACAATGTACTCGCCATTATCATTCTGCACCAATGAGGGTTCCAATATCTCATTATCATAACAAAGCCCCACATTTCCGGCAGCAGGCTTCTTTATCATATTATCGGCAACAGTTGTACACGGTTTTTCTTCATTATCATTTTCATCCCCGTTGACCGAGTATGAATAGGATATATAACCATCTCCAACAGAAATATCGTAACTATCCCCGTCCAATCCTTCCATAACACCTTGCATTGTCTTTTGCAGCAAGTCTATTATATTACAGCTGGCAATGCTTATCTCATAGAAACTATCCTCGGGTTCGTCATTGAAAATCAAGGTATAATCATCGTTCGAGAAAATAATCTGCTGCTCACCTTCGTCACGGTTGTTTATCATAAGGGGAATACCGAAAAGCTCTTCGGCTGTCTCTATTTCGTATTTCTCAACAATGGAGCAGACACGGCGATAGCCTTCCTCACCGTCTGTTTCAAGTACAAGCAGCCTCTGTCCTTTGCCAATCTGCGGGAAATCTTCAAGCAGTTCCTCTGCCGCATCCTCGCCAAGTTGCCGGACAAGCTGGGAAAAGAACTGCTCCTTTACATAAGAACCTGCATCGTATGCTTCACACTCCACTTCATTGCCTTCGAGTGCCTTCAATTCTTTCCAGAATTTTTCAATGTCGTTATTCTGTGCCGCTATTCCGGTTAGGGAGAGGAAGAGTGCGGCAAATATTATAAATGTCTTTTTCATAGGAACACAACAATTAGAAATCAAAATCAATCACATCACCTTTAAAAATCTGTTCAAATGCATCATAAGTCAACCCCACGACATAGACCACTGAAAGGCACTCGCTACTGTCGTTTATGAGCAGTATATTATCGCTCCCTGCATATATGACCGACATCATACCATTCTCGCGGTTTATGGTCATCAGCTCCATACCCATAACATTCTCATCCTCTTGCATAAATGGTTCCAGAACGGTTGCGAGCAGTTTCTCCCCTTCGGGGCCGGTGGTAAAGAAACGTCGCAGGCTCTTCATATTGCCGAACATCTCTTTCAGCATAGGTTCTTCGGACAGCACAGGATTGAGCAGCTGTTTGAACATATTCAGTGATATGTAAGCATAACTTATCTGTGGAGATTTAATCTTCGATGCACGGCGTATGAGCATCTCCACATCACTTTTACTTTTGGTCGTCTGCGCCGACGATTGCCCGGGCACACCTGTGGCAAGAGCAAAAAGCAAAAAGAAGAATAAAATGTACTGTTTCATAAATCACCTGTTTATATTTATGTTTACGGCCCGTGCCTGTCGTGCCGACTCTTCGAGCGTATTACCTATTGCAATAGTATTTTCGTGGGCGGTATTCATTGCCAGCATCAACTCTCCCAACGCCTGACGCACACACAAGCGTGCCTCTTCGGGGTTTGAGAAGGTGTCTTTCTCCTGCATCGCCCACTCGCCGACACCATCATTCCCACCCCCTCTGTAAAGCAGGAAAATGAGTGCAACAGCAGCGGCAGCAGCAACAACCGCCCTTGCCGCCTTCGGGATTTTCCATTTTTTCATTATGGATTTTGCAGCCGGCCGGCTGGCAACCTCGGTGGTGGATATGTTGCTGTCGAGTTCGTCGAGCATCGCCTCCAAGCGTTGTGCCGCCCCTTGCGGCAGAGAGCAATCGGGTGAACAACCGCACAAGGCGAGCACTGCCTCCTTGTCGTGTTGCATCGAGGAAGGAACCTCGTTGTTGCGCAGATAGTCACAGAGTTTCTTTTCCTCTTCAATCGAGAGGGTGCCTTCAAAAAATTGTTCTATCAGTATCTTTATATCCATAACCACCTCCTATTTATCATTATAGTACTCGCGGAACTTTTTTCTCAACCTCGATATTATAACCCTTATGTTAACTCCCGAAATTCCGGTTATCTCCTCAATTTCACCGTAAGAATAACCGTTCATTCTCATAAGCACCACACGGCGTTGCAACTGCGGCAGACGGTCGAGATATATTTTCACGAACTCTTCCTCGTCGTTTTTCTCAAAGGTACTCATCGGTGCCTCGGAGTGTAACTCTTCGTCGCAGGCAAAAAGTTCGAGTTCCTTCTGCAACACCCTCCAACGGTCTATGCATATATTGCGCAGCATTGTGCGGCAGTAGGCTTCGGGAGCTGCCAAATGAGCCAGTTCGTTTTTCTTTTCCCACAGCCTCAAATAGAGATTCTGCACCGCATCCTCGGCTTCGAACCTGTCGCAAAGCATTTTGTAGGCTTCGCGAAAGAGCATTGGCTGCAATGGCATAAATTTCTGTTTGAACTCTGCGTGTGTCATTTTGTTTTTCTTGTACATGAAAAAGATGAACTATCCCTTTCACATAAGTAAGACGGCGTTTTTGGCAATTTGTTACAAACGATTGTGTTATTTAACAATTAAATTTTCCCGCACTACTCTTTCAATAAAGAATTTTCTATAAAAGAGTCGTTCAGATGGAAACGGTCGGAACTTTTATATAGAGTACCATCCTTTAAAAGAATTTCCATATGCGGTATGCCGCTGAAATTGAAATGCGAACTTAAATAGGCCCAAGTGTCGGCGCTCACGCGCATATTCTCTCCTTTTATATTATTGGTGGTAAAAAATTCGTTCACTGCTGCTTCGGGGTTTGCAGCATCGCATATATACACAAAGCGCACCTTGCCGGCATACTTCTCCACAAGTTCGCGATGAGCCAGCATTGCCGAACGGCAGGGGCCGCAACCAAGCCCCCAGAAATCGAGGATAATTACCTCGCCCGGATATTTCTTGTTAAGGGATTCAAGGAAAAGTGCAACTTCGGGGCGCATCTTCTTCTCGACACCACCCTCACGCTCGGCAACTATCCTGCGCAAGCCGTTTGCCAACTGCCCGGCAACAACAGGATTGGTGATAAAGGGCATTACTCCTGCCACAAGTTCCATAGTTGTACCCAAGTCGTTTTCTTTAAGGTTGGTGAACTCCATTATTGCCTGCTGCAACATCACGCAGTTGCCGAAACCGAGTTCCTTTTCAATCTCATAGAACGTCTTGCCGTATATATAATTATTGGTGGGAAGCGAGCCGAAGGGAATGTTGCGGGCAATTTCCACAACATTTGCGTTATATTCCCCCGTGTAGTGATTGCCGTAGTTCAAAAAAGCAACTGCATTCTTGAAATCTTCGTTATCGCGGTTTTCGGGCAGTGCGGAGAGTTCCTTTATGCCCGGCAGCTTCTCCATATTGGCATTGCGGTCCATATAAATGGGGTTGGCAAAGTTACTGACAATACCGAAAGCAAAACGGTTGAATACAACCCAGTTGTTTCGGTTGCATAAGAGATAACTGTTATTGAGGATATTACGGATATTGGTGCTGTCGTTCAAGAAGGAGTAATATCCCATTTTCAGCAAAGGGACAAAATCCTCTTTCGGTATCCAAGCACCCTCATTCTTTATGTATCCATTCTCGTTTTCAAAATACATATCGACATCGAGTACATTTGTGAAGAGTTCCTCGACAACGTTGGTTATTATAATATCCTTTGCAACAGGCGATAGAGGGAGCCCGGCAAGCAGCGAGGGAGCCTTCCCGTATATTTCCTCGAAGAGCGGTGCAGCCTTTCCCACAAAGGCCAATGCGCTTTCTTGTGTAGCCGAATGGCTCTCGTTGAATGCAGTGTACTCATTTAATCCCTCTATTCCATTCCCGATTATATTTCGGCAAGGCATAGAATAGCGCGTAATTTGTGCCGACAGGCTGTTGCCAAGCACAGCAGGGGCACGGTTAGTGTAGTATTCGCGATTGCTTTCCACAGTATCGTAACACATTACCACAGTGTCACCGGGAACCACAAACACCATAGTGTTCAACGGGCTCTGCATATATACATAATGTGGATAGTCTATCTCAAATTCACATTGGAAGGTGCCGTCACGGTTTATTGTCACAAGTTCGTTCCCGCTGAAAGAGAGTGCGTTGTTGTATTTTAATATTTTCATCAACTTCTGCTGCTCGGCACCTGTATTGTTATTTATCACGCACCCCTTCAACACCACTTTGCCGTGGCGGAAGAAGAGGGGCGTTGCCGTGGAAGGATTATAGGTGTACCCGTCATCGCCTGTGGGCTGCGCCTTGCGTGTGAGCAATGTGCCTTTATCCTTCTTATCCTTTTTAAGAAGTATGTTGCCGTTGCCCTTCTGCACGGCAATAAGCTGGCGCGTTACCCCACCGCAAGTTATGTCGAGAGTAATGTTTTTCCCCTTCGGCATAGCTGTATATTTCCAAACCTCCCCATCGTAGAGCAAGCGGTTGTGCATAAAGGCTGCCACCACATTGCCGGCATCGCCCACCGGTTCCCAACTGCCTTGCAGAAAACCGAGCGCAGGTTGCAAGGATATTCCTTTAATCTCCCACGGATTCTGCCCCGCATCAAGATTTTCAGTAAAATCGACACTCACATCTTCACCGCTTACCGGTTCAAAGTACAATGTGCAATCCAGTCGGTTGCTTGCCGGCATCCACAACTCCTTATCGGCTTCAACACCTTCGACACGCAACAGTTTATATTCACGGCCTGTTGTGCATCCTTTGAGCACACTGCTGCTGTTTATTTTTACCCAATAGTTATGCCGTTGCCAGATGATTGCCGAAACTACCGTTGCCTCCTTGTTCACCTCGATGCGGGTAAATTCGATGCTCGATGTGTTTGCACTCTCAAAAACCGGGTTTTCCACCACCCTTCTCTTCTGCGCCACTGCCATAAGGGTTACAGAAAGTGCCGCAACAATAATCAGAAGTCTGTTTTTCATTGTCTATATGTTTATGTTATACTCTGTTCTTTGCCGATATATCAGTAAGACGGACTAAAATTGTTTTTGTTACATAAAACGGACTGTTTTTTTTGCTTATCCCGTTCATCACACGGTACAGCAATCTCCCCATAGGGGTTGCTGCACAAAAGTAGAACAACACTCCACCGGCAACAAAGGAAATCTCTTCCGTTTCATCTTTTATATCTTCCATTTTGCTTTTAAAATGAAAGATACGCAAATAACATATTATAATACAGCACATTGCAAAAAAGCACAACAAAGAGTAAAAAAGGGGAACCGGTTGGTGCGGTTATTTTATTTCACTATCTTCGCAAGCACAACAACTGCAACACCCCAAAGAGAATGATTAGAAGAATTACACAGGCACTGCTTGTATTTATAGCAATATACGGAGTGCTGTTTGCTTTCGGTTATATGAACAAACGCGAGTTTATAAAAAATGATATAAACCGCCTTTTTATAGAGCACTCGCAACATTGGCACGACAGCATAGCAAAAGTAGATAGTATCCCATTTATAAGTACCCGCAATTTCAACTCATACGAATATTTCGAGGCACGCCCTTGCACAATAGAGAGCGAAAAGGGAGTATGCATCATTGCTGCAAAATATCAGATATCGGGCGACCAGTTCAAACACGACGTACAAATGTCACAAAGCATATTCATTGAAAGTGTCTTCCTGGAAACAGGTTCACAGGATATTGTAACAATGGATTCGGTGTGGAAAAGCCAACTGAAAAATGCAGGATACAACGTGGATGTCGCTCTACAAATGGAGGTAAAAAGCTTGTTCGATATGTTCCCCACACCCGACACCCTTATAACCGATGCAGCAGCAACACTTCTCAGCAACAAGCGATTGGAAGGCTGTAATGTATTTGTAACAGACACCGTGGGGCTTGGTTTCTGCAAGCAGGGCCGGGTGGTGAGTGAGGTCTATTTGCCGGCAACCACAGTAATAAAGAAGTACGATTTCTTCGATTGGAGATTTATGATTTCTGCCGCCATTGCATTGCTTTTCGTTATAATAATGTATATAAGGTATATAAAAGATAATTCCACAGTCGTTATCAACGTGCACGAAACAAAAATGCACCTCGGAGAAAACCTTATATACGACAGCACTGCCCGCACACTGCACAACACCGCAAGCGGACAGAGTGTAAAGCTCCCTGCTACACAGGCACGGATTATGGAGTTGCTTGCAAAAGCCGAAGGGTACGCGGCTGCAAAAAGCGACATCTGCCGCGAGGTGTGGGGGCTGAACGAGAAAGACGCAACACCGGCTTATAATGGTGCTGCGTGGCGGTTGCGCGAGAACTTGAAGAGAGTCGATGGAATAAGGCTCATTACCATCAAGGAGAAGGCATTGCAGTTGATGGTGGATGAAGCATAAACCCTTCTCTACCTTGCACGTAACTGCCAAAAGGCGACGGCCGAAGCGGCTGCCACATTGAGCGAATCGACACCGTGGGCCATTGGTATGCGCACCACGTAGTCGGCGGTATCTATAACGCTCTGCGCGAGCCCATCGCCCTCGGTTCCCATAATTATGGCAAGGCGTTCTTCGCTCACAAGCGATTCATCGTCAATCGACACTGAATTATCGCTCAAAGCCATAGCCGCGGTGCGGAAACCGCGTTCCTTCAATGAGTAAACGGGAGCATCGAGCCAGGTCCACGGCACAAGAAACACCGAACCCATAGACACCCTCACGGCACGGCGGTTCAGCGGGTCGCACGACGAGGGGGTAAGCAACACGGCATCGATGCCAAGTGCTGCTGCCGAGCGGAATATGGCACCAATATTGGTAGTATCCACCACCCCGTCTATTACCACCACACGGCGCGCTCCACGGCAGACATCATCGACACTGCGGAGTATGGGCCGACGCATTGCACAAAGCACTCCGCGTGTGAGCGTGTAACCTGTGAGTGCGGCAAGCAGGTCGCGGTCGCCGGTATATATTGGAATATCCCCGCAACGCCCCACAATATCGGCTGCGTCACCGGCAATGTGTTTCTGCTCGCATAGAAGCGCAAGCGGTTCGTAACCTGCATCGAGTGCGACACGTATCACTTTGGGGCTTTCGGCAATGAAGATACCCTTTTCGGGCTCCATCTGTTTGCGCAACTGCGCCTCGGTGAGGGTTGAAAAGAGTTCGACACCGGGATGCGACAATGAATTTATCTCTATGATGGGCATATATCTGTTTTCTTTTTAGCGAAGATAACAAAAAGAAACCTATTTATTGCAATTATTTGTTTCCTATTCGAAATTTAAAGCTATATTCGCAGAAACTAAAAACAATCAAAGGATATGAAAAAGATTCTTGTGCCCCAAATATCACCCGCCAATGAGAGCGTAGCCGAGATAGAGAAAGTGTTTGCCACATTAAAAGGCGAAGCGGTCGCTTGCTGCAACTGGCCCGCGGAATTCCCTTACACCCCCGCTGTAAGTGTAAAACTTTTTCACAACAGCAAAAAACTTTTTGTAAAGTTCGATGTAACAGAAAAGGATATTCAGGCAAAGGTAACCGAGGACCAGGGCCGCACCTGGACCGACCCTTGTGTGGAATTCTTTGTTTCGCCGCAAGGGAATATGGATTACTATAATTTCGAATGTACCTGCACCGGCAAACTGCTGCTTGCGTGGCACCCGGCCGAAGAACCGAAAGAGAGTGCTCCTGCCGATGTTATCGACAGCGTGGTGCGCCACCCCTCGCTCGGTACCGAGTGTTTCCCTTTGCGCACAGGCGAGCACACTTGGAGCGTAATTGAGGCAATCCCTGCCACAGCCCTCTTCCGCAGTGGCATTGACAGCTGGAAGGGAAAGAGAATGAGTGCCAATTTCTATAAATGTGGCGACGAGCTGCCCACTCCTCATTTTATTTCGTGGGCTCCCATCGAATGGAAGGAACCCAGTTTCCACCGCCCCGAATTCTTTGGCGAACTCGAATTTGAATAAGCGTGGGATTACACACATTTTACAAATAAAACAACCATCGCAAATGCACGCATTTGCGATGGTTGTTTTATTTGTATTACACAGTTGTGCTCCCTCACGCTGCCCTTTGTATAACGAATTATCTCCTGCAATGGTAATTCTAAAAAGAAACCGGCACCGTTAAAATCACAGTGTTTATCCGAGCATTTGCAGGAGAGAGTGCGAGGAATGTTTGCCCGTGAGTTAGGTGCCGCAAGGCAACTAACTGAGGAAGTCCCGCAGCACCCTGCAAATGCGAGAAAGATAAACACGGCAAGGGAGGTTCGACTGAAGGTTCGCCTTTGGGCGACGTGAACAAAGAACCGAGCGACTGATTTTTCTCGCGTGCCGGGCGTTTGGTTCTTTGCGCGACAAAGAACGTCAAAAATATATTTCCAATGAGAGAATAACCGACAAATAACACCGAGAAGTCAAAAGCAAGAATGTTTAGTATCGTATATAGTGAGTGCCCACACCTTTTTGCTATTGAACCTACATTATGGGAGTGAACAACACCACAAAGAAACCGCAGAAGCGTTTCCACAAAGAACGCTTTTTGTAAATTTCTTTCGTAAGAAGAAAACTCTCCTTCTTATCCTCGTCAATGATATTCTGCAATTCGCGTGTATCCTCCTTGTCGAATACAAAGATATTGGTTTCGTAATCGTAACGCATACTGCGGCTGTTGAGATTGGCCGAACCCACGGTCATATACTTGCCATCGACACACATAACCTTCGAGTGGTTGAAGCCGCCGTTGTACATATACACATTTGCGCCGCGCTTCATAAGCTGGTAACCTATGCGCCACACACCGTCGGGCAACAAGGGAATATCGCCCTTTGCAGTGAGCATAATATCGACCTTCACCCCATCGTCAATGGCTTTTTTTATAGCCTTTTTCACTATGGGCATAGGGATAAAATAGGGGCTCACAAGCACCACACTGTCTTTTGCCGAGTTTACAGCGTTGGCATATGCACGACGTATGCTTTTGGGTGTACGCCTCGGCCAGCGGTCCACCACCGCCACCTCTGCCGTGCCCGTAGCCGACGGCCGGGGGTAGTAAGTGGCACCGCCTATATGCTGCCCTGTTTCACGGTTCCACATTTCGAGGAATATATCCTGCAAGGGAGCAACGGCCGCACCATCGACACGGGCGTGAATGTCGCGCCATTTTCCAATCCCTTCGAGCCCTGTGAGGTAGTAGTCGGCAACATTTATGCCGCCTATATACGCCGTCTTTCCATCGATTATCACAATTTTGCGATGGTCGCGCGACACCGAATGGTTCACCCAGGGGAACACTATGGGGTCGAACTTCACAAGCTCTATGCCGGAAGCCCTTATCTCTTTGATGTGCGAGCGTTTAAGCGGACGGTTGTTCGACATATTGCCGAAGGCATCGAAGAGCGCACGTACCTCCACCCCTTCGGCAGCCTTTTTGGCAAGCAGCCCCAGGAGAACGGAATTTATGGAGTCGTTACGGAAATTGAAGTATTCGAGATGAACGTGATGCTTCGCTTCGCTTATGGCAGCAAGCATATCGTCAAACTTTGCGTGTGCCCCGTTCAACATTCTCACGGTGTTGCTGTCGGTGATTTCAATGTTCTCGGTTTGCAGATACTCCTTGAAGGCAATGGCCGAGTCGTCTATCTTGCCACGTTCAATGGCAACAAAACTGCTGCACGACGAGAGCAGCAGAACCACAGCCAGAAGCACCATATTTTTTCCAAAAAATTTCATCACTGACACCGTTCTTTGAAAACAAGTGCGAAGATACTAAAAAATACGCTACACAAGAAACAAAGAACGTGGCAATATTTTTCATTTTTGAGAGTCATTATTGATTATATTCAGCTTTTTTAGCTATCTTCGCAATATATTCATTGAATTAAATATTTTTACGCTATGATTTATGACGAACGCGAAATACGTCACAAGCACGTTATAGATGCCGCTATGCAGATGATGACAGCGGCACGCACAGCACCCAAAGCCAAAGGTGTAGACATTATTGAAGTTGCACTTGTTACCGACGACGACATTGTCGCATTGAGCAACGGGCTGCGCCAGATTGGAGAAAAACTGAACCGCGGCGGCCTGCTACGTGATGCCGATAACATTCTGTCGGCCGAAGCCATCGTGCTCATCGGTTCACGCGAGGAGCCTATGATGCTCAACTGCGCCTACTGCGGCTGCCCCACCTGCGACAGCCGCCCTGCGGGAGTTCCTTGTGCAATGAACACCATCGACGTGGGAATTGCAGTGGGCTCGGCCTGCGCCACAGCATCCGATTTACGCCTCGACACACGCGTAATGTATTCGGCCGGTTACGCAGCATTGCAGCTCGGCTGGATGAAAGGGTGCAATTACCTAATAGCTATCCCGTGAGTGCATCATCGAAAAACCCCTTCTTCGACCGCAAGCGTAAAGTATGAGCCAGGAAACAGCAAACCTATACCTCCCCGCCGAGTGGCACGAACAGGAATTCGTGCAGCTAACCTGGCCTCACGAAAAGAGCGACTGGGCCTATATGTTGCAAGAGGTCGAAGAGTGTTTCACGAACCTTGCAAAGGCTATCAGCCGGCGCGGGAAACTGCTCATTGTAACCCCTTGCGAGGAGAAAACCCGCAAGACACTGCAAGAGCACGGTGCCACAATGGAGAACATCACCTTTTTCACCTGCGACACCAATGACACCTGGGCACGTGACCACGCCTTTATAACACTACTGGGCGATGACGGCCCCCACTTCCTCGATTTCTGTTTCAACGGCTGGGGCAAGAAGTTCGAAGCATCGCTCGACACGGCAATAAACAGGAAACTGCACGACGCAGGGATTGTAAAAGGCATCTACCACGACCTAAACCACTTTGTACTCGAAGGGGGCTCCATTGAGAGCGACGGCAACGGCACGCTGCTCACCACAACCTGTTGCCTCACCGCGCCCAACCGTAACACCACCGACAAAGGGCTGCTCGAAGAGGAACTGTGCAGTATGCTCCATTGCGAGCGTGTGCTGTGGCTCGACCACGGAGAACTGGTGGGCGACGACACCGACGGGCACATTGACACCCTTGCACGCCTCACCCCCGACGACACCATTGTCTATATGCAGTACAGCGAGGAGGACTCCGAACAATACGATTGCCTTAAAAAGATGGAAGAACAGCTGGCAACCTTTGTCACAAAAGAGGGAAAGCCCTATCGCCTGTTGCCGCTCCCCTCACCAGCTCCCATCTACGATGAAGAGGGGTTGCGCTTGCCTGCCACATACGCAAACTTCCTGATAATGAACGGAGCAGTGCTCTACCCCACATACGCCCAGCCCGGCAACGACGCAAAAGCCGCCGAGGTATTGAAAACAGCATTCCCCAACCACGAGATTGTGGGCATAGACTGCCGTGCGCTCATAAAACAGCACGGTTCACTGCACTGTGTAACAATGCAATATCCACTCAATAAACAATGAAAAAGATTATGGACACCATAAAAGTAGGAATAGTACAATTGTCGATAGGCACCGACATTGAAAAGAACAAGAAGAAACTTGCCGAAGCCATTCGCACCGCCACCCGAAAAGGTGCGCAGCTTGTGGTTTTGCAGGAGTTACACAACTCGCCCTACTTCTGCCAGGTTGAATCTACTGCCAATTTCTCTTATGCCGAGCCCATACCCGGCCCATCGACCGAGTTTTACGGTAAAGTGGCAGCCGAGTGCGGCGTGGTATTGGTAACCTCGCTTTTCGAAGCACGCGCAAAAGGACTTTACCACAACACAGCCGTGGTATTCGACAGCGACGGCAGCATAGCCGGCAAATACCGCAAGATGCACATACCCGACGACCCGGCCTATTACGAGAAGTTCTATTTCACACCCGGCGACATAGGGTTCCGCCCCATAAAGACAAGCATTGCAACGCTTGGCGTGCAGGTGTGCTGGGACCAATGGTACCCCGAAGGAGCACGCCTTATGGCTCTTCGCGGAGCCGACCTCCTCATATACCCCACCGCAATAGGTTGGGAGAGCAGCGACACACCCGAAGAGAAAGAGCGTCAGCTGGGTGCCTGGCAAACCGTACAACGCGGACACGCAGTGGCAAACGGCCTGCCGGTCATTGCCGTGAACCGCAGCGGGCACGAGCCCGACCCTTCGGGCCAGACAAACGGCATACAGTTCTGGGGACATAGTTTCATCGCCGGCCCGCAAGGCGAGTTCATTGCCCACTTCGGCGAAGAGGAGCAGATTGAGGTGGTCGAAGTAAGCCTAAAACGCAGCGAGGAGGTGCGCCAATGGTGGCCGTTCCTGCGCGACAGACGCATTGAGGAGTACCACCCCATAACAAAACGCTTTTTAGACGAAGAGTAAGGATTATACATCAAAACGTGGGTGACCCAAAAGTGAAATGGGTCACCCACGTTTGTAGGGAGGTTGGATAAAAAGAGCTATTTTTAGGCTTGCGAAGCCCGAAAAAACGCAGTTTACTAAGCGTAAATGAGTATTTTTCGGTCAAGCGTAACAACAAAAGAGCCTTTTTAGTCAGCCTCGTTTAAGGCAAGGAACTTTACACAAGCCACTCATCTACACTTTCACCATAGTGGATTGCAGAATCCACTCCACATCGCGCAGACAATCCTGCAAATCCTGTTCGTGTTCCTCCTCTTCGGCCATAATGCGCTTGGCAATATCGCAAGTGGTGTAATCGACATTATTGGTAAAGGAAGCTATCTCCTCGTACCGTATAACAGCACAACGCTCGGCGGCAATATTCTCCTTCAAAAGAGTAACTACATCGTTCTTTATGGGCGGCGAATATTTGCAACGGGCAAGAACGAGCCACTGTGCGGGGTCGAGCACAGGTACCCCTTCGAGCTGTATTATTCTGTCGGCAAGCATCTTCGCGTGGTTATACTCCTCTAAGGCGTGCTCCTCGAACTCGCGCTGCACATCGGAACGCATAGCACCCTCGACCACGAAACTGCCCACCCAATACTGGTAGTAAGCAAGCCACTCTTCACTTAACGCGGCGTTGAGCTGGTCGAGCAGCTTGGGCACCTCTATGCGTTGTCTTAATATCAAAATACTCTCTTTTGCCATAAAATCACATATTTAGGGATTACTGTTCCACATTTAAACAAGAAGCGCAGGCTGTTTGTTCCTTACGGCATACCCTTTCTTGCTATCACATAAAACAAAAGGGATAAACAAAAAGAGTTACAATAATGGTTCAGTAGAATTTTAGTGTGGACAAATTGATTCTTTAATAAGTTGTGCTCCCTCACGCTGCCCTTTGTATAACGAATTATCTCCTGCAATGGTAATTCGAAAAAAGAAACCGGCACCGTTAAAATCACAGCGGAAAGGCCTGTTGACGACAGGCCATTGTGCGAGCACTGTGTGAGCGTAGTGCGGGTATAAATTATCCTGTATAGCCGCACGGAGTGAGTTGCGCAGCACCCTGTCGGCAACAGATAGGCTTGCAGCGGCAAGCGAGGAACGAACGAGTTATATTGTGCAACAATTCACGAGCCGAGACGTGAGCGACTGATTTTACTCGCGTGCCGGGCGTTTGGTTCTTTGCGCGACAAAGAACGTCAAAGATATATTTCCAATGAGAGAATAACCGACAAATAACACCGAGAAGTCAAAAGCAAGAATGTTTAGT
>SUXO01000030.1 GCA_015060885.1 Bacteroidales bacterium | reverse complement strand
AAAAGTAACAAAAACGCCCGGCACAGAAGGTTCACGATTCTGCCGTAGGGGCAGACCGATGTGTCTGCCCAAAAAGTAGCACACAACAACAGGGCGCACACGCCGGTGACGCCCCTACATAAGAAAATACCGAGAATAACACCGAAAAGTTTTGAGTAAGCCCCCTAGAATTTGCAGGTGAGCCGTTTTTTCTGCTCTCGGCTTTCAAAATTTGCGGAGAACCGCGAATATAGAGGCGCCTCGGCAAAAAAAAAATCAAGCAAGCTTGTTTTTTCTGCTCTCGGCTTTCAAATATTTGCCATTCATTGATTTTTTAAGGAAAATCACGATATTTTACCCCGCACTCTTGCAATATTTCACAGCGGAATACCTATATTTGTATAGGCCGAGGAATGTTTACGCACATTCACGACACCTTTTTGCGTGTCACCGGCCACACAAACAAGGAAAATTGGCAAACCATTATGACAGAGACATCTACAAAGCCCTACAACATCAAGGAGAAGATAGAGAAGAATGCACCCTATCGTAACCTCATACGCGCAGAACTTGCCGACGAACTGTACGAAAAGATTTTGCGCATCATTGTAATTGAAAAGAAATACCGCGACAAAGAGTTTTCGGCAAAGGAACTTGCAAAGGAACTCAACACAAACACGCGTTACCTGTCGGCTGTCATAAATTCAAGATTCAAGACCAATTTTTCGAGCCTCATAAACGAATACCGCATAAAAGAGGCCTTGCACTGTATGACCGACAAACGATATGCCCATATGACAATTGAGGAGATTGGGCTCACGGTTGGGTTTGCCAACAGGCAATCGTTCTACGCATCGTTCTACCGCATAATGGGAGAAACGCCCAACAGTTACAGAAAACGAAACTTCACCACAAAGTAACAAAAGAGAATGAACGGACATTTACACGAAACAACAAAGAGAATAAAACAGAGCCTGCGGCTATCGATGAACGGCATAGTGTCGATGCACCAGCGCAGACAAGGGCTCGACTACAAGATAAATTTCGGGGTTGAAATTCCCCGTCTAAAATCCATTGCACAGGAATATGCCCAAGACAAGGAACTGGCAACCACGCTGTGGAACGACAACATAAGGGAGTGCAAGCTGCTTGCGATATTCCTTTTGCCCCAAGAGAATTATGCCGAAGTGGCCGAAAGGTGGATTGCCGAAACACCCTTTACCGAAATAGCCGACCACCTTGCAATGAACATACTGTGCAAACTGCCCACTGCTGCCGACGACGCTTTCCGGTGGCTCGACAACAAAGAGGGGCTTTCACAATATTGCGGTTATCTCACTCTGCTGCATCTCATAAGAAAGGGGACGCAATTCGCTCCGGCCGACGAGGAGAGATTCTACAACCACATCGCCGCTCTTTTCAAGAGCGATGCAAACAGCCCTCTCACACGCACTGCATTCACTGCGCTTTGCCGCTACATTGATGCCGACAGCAGCCGGGCTGCCAAAGCCTGTGCCATTGCCGGCGAGAAGAGCATACTTGCCGATATGATAAGCAATTACATCGCCGGCTGACACCCCCTCCCGCCACCTCCAAGAACAACTTACAGGGTTACGCGATATATTTTCGCATAAAGTTCAATAAAAAAGAGAATATATCGGCACATATTGAAAAAAAAAGGTAACTTTGTATGCAATACCCAAGAAAGGATGAACAACACCAACGAGGATATGATAAAGCAGATTTTAACCGACTATTTGAAGGTTAACAAAATGCGTTGTACCCCCGAACGTTATGCAATATTGAAGGCCATCTACTCCATAAACGGCAGTTTCGACATTGAGACGCTGCTCACGCATATGGAAAAGAACGAAAAGTTCAGGGTGAGCCGCGCAACCATATACAACACTATTGCGTTACTCATAAACGCAAACCTTGTCACCCACCACCAGTTCGGGCAGGAGTCGAGGTACGAAAAGTGCTTCAACAGCGGCAAGGGGCATATGGTGTGCACAAACTGCAACAAAGTGGTGGAAATAAACAACTTGGACTTAACGGACAAATTAACAGCAAATATAAAAAAATTTCATTTAACCCATTACTCTTTATACATCTACGGGCTGTGCAATAAATGCCACCAGGCAGCAAAGCGACGCAGAGCGAAGGTAAAAAAAAGTTAGAAAAATGAAGCAGAATATCGACGTACTATTAGGATTACAGTGGGGCGACGAGGGCAAGGGCAAGATTGTCGATGTACTCACCCCCAAGTATGATGTGGTAGCCCGTTTCCAGGGCGGCCCCAACGCCGGACACACATTGGAATTCAACGGCAAGAAATTTGTGTTGCGTTCAATACCCTCGGGAATATTCCAGGGAGGGCAGACAAACATTATAGGTAACGGCGTGGTGCTCGACCCCGCACTCTTCAAGGGCGAAGCCGAGGACCTTGTAAAGGCCGGTTACGACCTCACCAAGAACCTCTACATTTCAAAGAAGGCCCACCTTATTCTCCCCACACACCGCATTCTCGATGCTGCATACGAGGCTGCAAAAGGCGATGCCAAAGTGGGTACCACAGGAAAGGGTATAGGCCCCACATACACCGACAAGATTAGCCGTAACGGCTTGCGCGTAGGTGATATTCTCGAAAACTTCGAGGCTAAATATGCCGCAGCAAAGGCACGCCACGAGGAGATACTCAAAAATATGAATTACAGCTACGACATCGCCGAGATGGAGGTAAAGTGGCTCGAAGGTATCGAGTACCTTAAAAAGTTCCGCCTCATCGACAGCGAGCAGATGATAAACGACCTCATCAACGAGGGCAAGAGTGTTCTGGGCGAGGGAGCACAGGGAAGTATGCTCGACATCGATTTCGGCAGCTATCCCTTTGTAACATCGTCGAACACCGTATGTGCCGGTGCCTGCACCGGACTCGGCATAGCCCCCAACAGGATAGGCAATGTATACGGCATAACCAAAGCCTACTGCACACGCGTGGGTGCAGGCCCCTTCCCCACTGAACTGTTCGACGAGACAGGCAAGGAGATGCGCGACCGCGGCCACGAATATGGCGCAGTAACAGGCCGTGAACGCCGTTGCGGCTGGATTGACCTGGTAGCCCTCAAATACACCATAATGGTGAACGGCGTAACCCACCTCATCCTTATGAAGAGTGACGTGCTCGACACATTCCCCACAATAAAGGCCTGCATCGCCTACAAGAAGAACGGCGAGACACTCACCCACCTGCCCTACGACATTGAAGGCGTGGAACCCGTGTACACCGAACTCAAAGGCTGGATGACCGACCTCACACAGCTCAAAAGCGAGGATGAACTGCCACAGGCATTCAAGGATTACATAAAATTCCTCGAAGAGGAGTTGCAGGTACCTGTCAAGTATATCTCCATCGGCCCCGACAGAGACCAGACAATAACCCGTAACATTTAATAAGTGATTTAGAATGAATATACTTTCGACCATAATTGCCTACACACAGAACGTGGGATATGACTACACATATCTCTTCCTGTTCATAGGCATTGCAATAGTAAGCTACATTGTACAGGCCAACCTTAAAAGCAAGTTCGAGAAGTTCTCGAAAATGCCCATAGGGCTCACCGGCCGCGAGGTGGCCGAAAAGATGCTGCGCGACAACGGCATATATGATGTCACCGTTACAAGCACCCCCGGTATGCTCACCGACCACTACAACCCCATAAACAAGACCGTTAATTTAAGCAGCGGGGTATATAACTCGGCAAGCATTGCGGCAGCAGCAGTGGCGGCACACGAGTGCGGGCACGCATTGCAGCACGCACACGCGTATGCACCCCTCACATTGCGCTCAAAACTGGTACCCGTGGTACAGTTCTCGTCGAGCATTATGTCGTGGATACTCCTCATTGGAATTCTCACCGTGCAGACATTCCCCGGAATTCTGCTTGCCGGCATCGCACTGTTTGCAATGACCACACTGTTCAGTTTCGTGACACTGCCCGTGGAAATTGATGCAAGCCGCCGCGCCCTCACCTGGCTGTCGGCAGCCGGCATAACCAATGCAGGAAACCACAAATATGCCACAAGCGCACTGCGCTCGGCAGCCTACACCTATGTTGTGGCGGCACTCTCGTCGCTTGCCACACTGCTATACTATGTAATGATATATCTTAACCGACGCGACTAATGGCAGCAAAACCATCCATACCAAAAGGAACACGCGACTTCTCACCCACCGAGATGTCCAAAAGAAACTATATATTCGACACCATACGCAAAGCATTCCACATATTCGGGTTCCAGCAGATTGAGACACCCGCAATGGAGAATTTGAGCACGCTTATGGGAAAATATGGCGATGAGGGCGACAAGCTGCTCTTCAAGATACAGAATTCGGGCGACTATTTCAGCGGGCTCACCGACGAGGAACTGTTGAGCCGCAACGCAGCAAAGCTCGCATCGAAATTCTGTGAAAAGGGATTGCGATACGACCTCACCGTGCCCTTTGCACGCTACGTGGTAATGCACCGCGACGAACTTGTGTTCCCCTTCAAACGCTACCAGATTCAGCCAGTGTGGCGTGCCGACCGCCCGCAAAAAGGGCGTTACCGCGAGTTCTACCAGTGCGATGCCGACATCATAGGCAACAACTCGCTCATTAACGAGGTGGAACTCATACAGCTCATCGACTATGTGTTCGACAAACTGAACATACACGTAGCCATAAAGCTCAACAACCGAAAAATTCTCGCCGGCATTGCCGAGGTTATAGGTGAGCCCGAAAAGATTGTGGACATCACCGTGGCAATTGACAAGATTGACAAGATTGGGCTCGACGGCGTGATTGCCGAGTTGAAAGAAAAAGGCATCGGTGACGCTTCAATCGAGAAACTGCTCCCCATTCTGCAAGCACAAGGCCGCAACGAGGAGAAACTGCAAATCATTGCGGAAACCCTGCGTGGCAACGCCACAGGCGAAAAGGGCGTAGAAGAGACAAAGTTCATTCTCGATACCATAAAGGGATTGAAGATAAAGAGCACACTCGACCTCGACCTCACCCTCGCACGCGGACTCAACTACTACACCGGTGCCATACTCGAAGTAAAAGCACTCGACGTGGTTATAGGCAGTATCACAGGCGGTGGCCGTTACGACAACCTCACTGGCGTGTTCGGAATGGAAGGCGTTTCGGGCGTGGGCATTTCGTTCGGTGCCGACCGCATATACGACGTTATGAACCAGCTCGACCTCTACCCCAACGAAGCTATCCACAACACACAGATAATGTTTGTAAACTTCGGCGAGAAAGAGGCTATACATTCGCTCGGCATCATTGGCGAGCTGCGCAAGTGCGGCATTTCGGCCGAACTATTCCCCAGCAGCGACAAGATGAAGAAGCAGATGGGATATGCCAACAACCACTCCATCCCATACGTTGCCATCATTGGCGAGCAGGAGATGAACGACGGAACCATTGCCGTTAAGGATATGGCTACCGGCGAGCAGAAACAGATGAACATTGAGGAGTTAAAGAAACTATTTGCCTAAATTATCTCTTACATAATCATTTACAATTACAAGGTGGCCTCAACTGCCACCTTGTATCATTTTGGAAAAGTTATCAAATTTGAATTCCATAAATAATATAATAGACGTGGGTTATATATAATAACAAATAATAACTCCATATGAAGAAATTCCACTTAAAATTCCTACTTGTAGCTCTGCTATTAATGTGGAAGATAACAGCAAATGCCTTTGTCATCAACTTCGAAGTTGACGGTGTTCATTACGAAATCATCAATGATAAAGCAAAAACAGTGCAGGTTATCTACGGCACCAACAAATACACCGGCGTTATAAATATCCCAGAAAGCATAACCTATGACGGGAATATTTACAGCGTAACAAGCATAGGAGGCGGCGCGTTCGATGGTTGCGGAGGCCTCACAAGCGTAACAATCCCCAACAGCGTGACATCGATAGAAAGCGGTGCGTTCTATGGTTGCACCGGCCTCACAGCAGTACATATCACCGACCTATCGGCGTGGTGCAAAATAAATTTTGAAAACTACAGCTCCAACCCATTGTATTATGCACATAACCTATATTTAAAGGGCGAGAAAGTTGCAAACCTTGTTATACCAAGTGACATCACCGAAATAAAAGGCCGTGCGTTCCGTGGTTGCTCCGGCCTCACAAGCGTGACAATAGGTAACAACGTAAAGACTATTGGAGGTTATACCTTCTATGGTTGCTCCGGCCTCACAAGCGTGACAATAGGTAACAACGTAAAGACTATTGGAGGTTATACCTTCTATGGTTGCACAAGCCTCACAAGCATAACAATCCCTAACAGCGTGACAAGCATTGGAGATTATGCGTTCTTTGGATGTAGCACTCTTACTAGCGTAACAATCCCCAACAACGTAAAGACTATTGGAGGTTATACATTCGCTGATTGTAATAGCCTAACAAGCGTGACAATAGGCGACGGCGTGACTGCAATTGGTTGGAGAGCGTTTATGGGTTGTAAAAGTCTCACAAGCGTGATAATTCCCAACAGCGTGACAACTATTGATAGTTCTGTATTCGAAGGTTGCACAAGTCTCACAAGCGCGACAATAGGTAACAACGTAAAGACTATTGGAGGTTATACATTCGCTGATTGTAATAGCCTAACAAGCGTGACAATAGGCAACGGCGTGACAAGTATTGGAAAGAGAGCGTTCATTCGTTGCACAAGTCTCACAAGCATTACAATCCCCGACGGCGTGACAAGTATTGGAGAGAGCGCGTTCTATAATTGTACCGGCCTCACAAACATTACAATCCCCCAAAGCGTAACTAACATAGGTGATGATGCGTTCAATAGATGCTCCGCCCTCACAAGTATACAAGTCGTAAATGGCAATACAAAATATGACAGCCGTGAGAGTTGCAATGCCATTATAGAAACAGTAACAAATACCCTTGTTGCAGGTTGCAAGAATACCATTATCCCCAACAGCGTAACAAGCATAGGAAACAGTGCGTTCCGTGGTTGTACCGGCCCCACAAGCGTAACAATACCCAACAACGTAACAAGCATAGGAGATTATGCGTTCGATGGTTGCGGAGGCCTCACAAGCGTAACAATCCCCAATAGCGTAACCAGCATAGGAAACTATGCGTTCGCTTGGTGCTACAACCTCAAAGAGATATATTCATTGGCAAAAACGCCACCAACCATTTATTTTTACACATTCTCCGGCGTATCCCGCAATATACCGATTTATGTGCCAGCCGGCAGAAGAAAAGCATATAGGAGTGCCGATTATTGGAAGGAACTTAATATAATGAGTATGCAAGCCACCGTAAGTTGCGACATAAATATCGACAATATTGTCGATATTGCCGATATTACCCAATTAGTGGGGATAATTCTCGGCAGCAACACAGATAACGAAGAACCCATAAAAAACTACTTCGATGATTGGATATCGACCAATACGAACAACCATAGCAGTACATCGTCGAACATCTATACATTGAACACAACAATTGGCAGTATACTTACATTTGATTAGGAGGTGAGCAGTGAAAACAACTACGATTGGTTAATTGCCACTCTCGATGGTACCGAAATTCTAAAAAAGAGTGGCGAAGACTCTGGCAGTTACGAATACACATTCACAACCAACGGTACTCATACCATAGTTGTAAAATACACAAAAAACGATAACGGAAACAGTGGAAACGACTATGGAAAAATATACAACATAAAACTTGACGGTTACATTATAGGTGATGCTAATGACGATAGTGTTGTTGATATAGCCGATGTAACCGAGATTGTTAACGCAATACTCGATAGCAATACGGGCACTACCACCCAACAGGACACAAAGTAAAACAGGAGAGTTATAATACCCCAACGAAGCTATCCACAACACACAGATAATGTTTGTAAACTTCGGCGAGAAAGAGGCTGTACACTCGCTCGGCATCATTGGCGAGCTGCGCAAGTGCGGCATTTCGGCCGAACTATTCCCCAGCAGCGACAAGATGAAGAAGCAGATGGGATATGCCAACAACCACTCCATCCCATACGTTGCCATCATTGGCGAGCAGGAGATGAACGACGGAACCATTGCCGTTAAGGATATGGCTACCGGCGAGCAGAAGCAGATGAATGTGGAGGAACTGAAACATTTGCTTGCTTAAAACGCTGCATACCATAACATATAAAAAAAGCACCTGGGTTGTTTTAGCTACCCAGGTGCTTTTTTTACAAATACATAGCGCGCCGGTGACATTCAAATAAAGAGTATTAAGATTTATTAACTATAAAAATTAGTTTGTCAACTAAATATTTTAGTTATTTGCACTCAACTAAAAAATATAGTTGAAAATGAGTAAAGGATTGACAAAAAGAGAAGAGGAGATAATGAACATCTTCTGGGTTAACGGCCCACTGTTCGTTAAAGAGCTTATCCCGTTCTTCAATGAACCGAAACCGCACATAAACACTCTATCGACCATTGTGCGAGGACTCGAAGAGAAAGGGTACATTGCCCACAAAGCATACGGCAACACATACCAATACTATGCAGCCGTAAACAAGAGTGAGTACGGAAAAAGAAGCCTGAAAAAGATAATAAGCCAATACTTCAAGAATTCATACCTCGGCGCAGTCTCTTCACTTGTCGAGGAGGAAAAGATTTCGCTTGAAGAGCTTACAAGGCTGATAGAGATAGCCAAGAAGAAGCAACAGAAGTAGTGTTCACTCCATAAAAGACAGCACAATGGAAAGTATCCTTATATATATACTTAAATCGTCGGCAGTACTCACTCTGTTTATGGCACTCTTCGTTGCACTAATGCAACAGGAAACATATCACAGGCTGAACCGCTTTACTTTGCTTGCGACAACTGTTCTTGCACTTGCATTGCCGTGCATAAATTTAGGTATAGAAACTCCACTTTCCCGACTGTTTGCCGAACAGAAGACAGAAGGTTCAAACATCACAATGGTCTATTTAGAGGATATTGCACCAATGACAGCCGCGATACCCACACCTCAAACAGCAGAAAGCGACATCGAATGGCTCGACATTATATTTGCAATATATATCGCCGGAATTGTTCTGTTGCTTGCCCGCCAGACATTTATGTATGTGGGGCTCGCAAGAATCATAAACAAAGGGATTCCCCGCGATGCAAGGCCATATACCGACCAAAATATAAGACTGCGCGTCATTGACGACGAGGATATAAAACCATTCAGTTGGTTTCATTGGGTGGTCATAAGCAGGAAGGACCTGCAAGAGAACGGGCAGGAGATTATCACTCACGAAACTGCACACTCACGCTCATTGCACTCGCTCGACATTATCTTCGTGGACCTGCTTATATTGGTACAGTGGTTCAACCCAATGGCGTGGTTTACAAAACTTTGCATAAAGAATATACACGAATACGAGGCCGATGAAGCTGTAATAAGAAGCGGGACCGACATTGATAAATACCAACAAATGATAATAAAAAAAGCCGTTGGCGCAAGGCTCTATTCTATTGCCAACAGCTTTAATCACAGTTCAACCATTAAACGTATCACTATGATGTGTAAGAAAAAGTCCAATTTATGGAGATGTACAAAAGCATTGTACATACTCCCGGCGGCTACCATTGCCGCGTTGCTCTTTTCGCAGCCCGAGAGTATAAACGCCACCGAGCAAAAGAGCGATGGCAAAGTTACGGAATTTGTTGCAAACAAGCAAGTGACAACACCTGCAAACGCCCCAAGCGACAGCACCGCAAAAAGAGGTGACGTTATGGCTGTGGGAGAGGTGAAGCATACCCAACCGAACGACACCGCCTTTGTATATATGGTAGTGGAGGAACAGCCGCGTTTCCCCGGAGGAGAAAGTGCACTTATGAAATTCCTGCAACACAACATCAAATACCCTATGGAGGCACGCAATGCAAACGTCGAGGGAAGATGTTATGTGACATTTGTAGTTGACAAGCAAGGCTATATAAAGGATGCCCGCGTACAAAAAAGCAGTGGCAACGAGGTACTCGACAAAGAGAGTGTGCGCATAGTTGAAAGTATGCCCCAATGGCTACCCGGCAAACAGGGCGGGAAGAACGTTGCCGTGCAATACACCCTGCCCATAATGTTCCGCCTGCAAGGCGCACCACAGTCCACTGCCGAAGAGCTTAAAAGTTTTGCCGGCAAACTGCACAAAAAAGCAGAAGAGCAGACACGGGTTGCTGTCAGGTTCCTTGAAAAGGGCGACACCGCAAAAGCACAAGAAGAGTTGCGCGTGGCACAGATGTGGAACGAGGAGGCAATGCAGTCAATGAAAAAAGCTACTGACGCTGCATCACCGTTGCTCATCATAAACGGTGCAATATACGAAGGAAAAGCCGACATTATTGCCAACCTGAAAGAAGAGGACATTGAGAGTATCAACATACTCCAACCGGAAGCAGCCACCCAGGTATTTGGTTCAAGAGGAGAAAACGGTGTCATCACCATTAAACTGAAAGAATACACCTTTCACTACCCGAATTTCATTACAGAAGAGAATACTGCCAATGATAAACCTGTTAAAGAGTTCCAATTCAATGTTGGAGTGGGCCAGGAGCCGAACGGGCAAGAAAAATATGATACCCCTGCCGAATTTATAGGAAGAACCGAAGAACTGCAATTAGGGAACTTGAAGGCTGTCGTCGAAAGCGGCCTCACAGAGGGGAGTGTCACGCTTGAATTCAATGTGGAAACCGATGGTACCATAACCTTTGCGAAGGTAAAAGAGAGTTCAGGCAATAACTTTATCGACAGTTCCGCCTTAACGCGATTATACAACACGCAGCAAATGTGGAAGCCTGCCACCAGAAACGGCCAACCTGTACGTTCAAGACCTATCCTTACCTTGAAATTTTCGAAAAAGAGATAATTCCGGTACGCCGGCAAAAGGCTTACCGCCTATGCAGCACCCCGTGGTTGCCGTCGACCTTCCACATACCGTCGATAAACAACAGACGGACAGTCATTTTGGCTTCGCCGTTAAGCGGAGTATTGCCCAGCAGTTCCACAAAGGCCTCCTCGCCATATATTTTTGAACTTACCACGCTGTAATCGGCCTTGTAGCCTTCGGTGCGGTCCCAATATTCGTCGGAGCGCACGGCCATATCAAGGTATTCGCAGAACACTTCGTAATCCACGGGATTGGGAAAATGGAGATGCTTTTTTGCAAAGGTCATATCGCCCGATGTGAGTGAGTTATAGAATTTCACGGCCACCTCATCGGGCGGCGTGGGGGCAGGCTTGCTGCAAGCTGCTGCAAACACAGCAAGAAGCAGGGACAGGCATATCTGTTTTATTCTGTTCATTCTGTTTGTCTTTTAATTTAGGACACGCGAAAATAGCAATATTTTTCCAAACAGCGTGGTAGGAAGCCCGTTATTTGTCGAGCAAAAGAGGAATATTGACCTCCGTAAAAGAGATTTGCCGGGCAAAATCCCCGCTACCGATAATACGCGACATACAGCAAGGCTCGCCCGTCCCCTGCTCCAAAAGGCGCATAGCAACGACACCGAAACGGGTGCATAGTGATTGTAACAGGAATGAGAAGGAGAGCGATGATGCGGAGAAAGAGGCAAGCAGCAACGGGCCATCACCGTCGACCGCCACAAAGGCTACTGCCTTTACACAGCCTGCACCGTAAACGGCAAACACCCCACCACCCTGCGCGCTGCAATTAAAGCAATTCATTGCGATAAAGGAGGGTGAGTGTATCACAGAAGGCTCGACGGCACGCTGCACAACTGCACAAAAATCACAAAGTTCACGGGAAAAGGCAACCTCCTTGAAGTGCAAAGCAGTTGACTCGACCTGCGGGCACGGAAGGAGCGTCACACCCCTTGCCGAGCAATTGGAATATCCCAAACGCGAATAGTAATTGCGCAACCCCTCATCGGCCGGTTGGAGATAGAGGAACTCAACTCCCCTGCTGCGCAACAAATTTTCCACCCGCTCCATAAGCAGCTGCATATACCCGCGCCCACGACAATCGGCTGCTGTGGCAACTGCATAGATGTAGGCAGCAGCGTGCTCCTTGCCACCCACGCAGAGCGTACAAGGCAGAGCATAGAGTACCGACACCACCCTGCCGCCGACCGACAGCGTGTGGGCACACTCGTCACAGGGGAAGTTCCCGAAAAAGGCTTCGATAAATTCACTGCTGTCGCCAAAGGCTTCGTGCCACAGGCATTTGAGTTGTTCCTTTACGTCCGAAGGAGGCAATATGTCGAAAAGCGGCTGTTCCATAAGTCAAATTCACAAACCTTTGCGCGAAGATACACTTCAACGGCAAATTTATAAATAAATTTCAGCAACATATTTTGTTAAAAGCGGTAAAATAGCGTAACTTTGCAGATGTATAGGGTTTTCCCAACCCTCTACCTTTTGTTGCCTCACCGGTTGCCGTCAGCAACACAACAGGAGCCGCACGACCTTGCCTCTGTCGCAACACCATCTGCCTGCGAGATAATGCCCACAGACAACCATTTTTGGAATTTATTGAAACCATATAAACTTATCACAATGGATGTTATAAAAAAACTACTCGAACGCGCTTGTAACGACAAACAGCGCATCGTACTCCCCGAAGGCACAGAGGAGCGCACACTGAAAGCTGCCGACAAGGCTATCGCCGACGGCATTGCCGAAATAATTCTCATTGGCAACAAAGAGGAGATTCTTGCCCTTGCCTCAAAGTTTGGTCTTGCAAACATTGAGAAGGCAACAATAATCGACCCCGAAAACAACCCCGATGCCGAGAAATATGCAACCCTCCTTTACGAATTGCGTAAAGCAAAGGGAATGACAATGGAAGATGCACAGAAACTTGTGTGCAACCCCTTGTATCTTGGCTGCCTTATCATAAAGAACGGCGATGCCGATGGCCAGGTTGCCGGTGCACAGAACACCACAGGCAACGTATTGCGCCCCGCATTGCAGATTATAAAGACCTCACCCGGAATAAGCTGTGTATCGGGTGCAATGATGATGATTACAAACGCCAAAGAGTATGGCGAGGATGGCGTTCTCTTCGTTGGTGACGTAGCCGTTACCCCCACCCCCGATGCCAACCAGCTGTCGCAGATTGCTGTATGCACCGCACAGACCGCAAAGGCTATCGCCGGCTTCGAGGAGCCCCGCGTGGCAATGCTCAGCTTCTCGACCAAAGGCTCGGCCAAACACGAAATGGTTGACAAGGTGGTAGAGGCCACAAGACTTGCACACGAGCTCGACCCCGCACTCTCTATTGACGGCGAGTTGCAGGCCGACGCAGCCCTCGTTCCTTTCGTGGGACAGAGCAAGGCCCCCGGCTCAACCGTTGCAGGAAAGGCCAACGTGCTCATATTCCCCGACCTGGGCGCAGGAAACATAGGCTACAAGCTGGTACAGCGTTTGGGCAGTGCCGAAGCTATCGGTCCCGTGCTTCAAGGTATTGCACGCCCCGTGAACGACCTTTCACGCGGCTGCTCAATTGAAGATGTATATATGATGATTGCCATTACAGCCAACCAAGCAATTGCTGCTAAAAAATAAAAGGAGGTAGATACTATGAAAATACTTGTATTGAACTGCGGAAGTTCATCTATCAAATATCAATTGTTCGACATTGAAACAAAAGAGGTTCTTGCCAAAGGCGGTATCGAGAAGATCGGCCTCGAAGGCTCGTTCATAAAGTTCACATTGCCCAACGGCGAGAAAGAAACAATCTTTGCCTCAATACCCGAACACACAACAGGCGTACGTCTTATCATAGACCTGCTCACAAGCGACAAGTATGGTGTTGTAGGTTCAATCGAGGAGATTGATGCTGTGGGCCACCGTATGGTACACGGCGGCGAGAAGTTCAGCGCATCGACATTGCTCACCCCTGAGGTTCTCGAAACCTTCGAGGCTTGCAACGACCTCGCTCCCTTGCACAACCCCGCCAACCTCAAAGGTGTCAATGCAGTCAAGGAGGTTGCTCCCGAAATTCCCCAGGTGGGCGTGTTCGACACTGCATTCCACCAGACTATGCCCGACTACGCATATATGTATGCCATCCCCTACGAACTGTACGAGAAATACGGCATACGTCGCTATGGTTTCCACGGAACATCGCACCGCTACATCACAAAGCGTGCGTTGGAGATGCTTGGCATCCCCGCCGAGGGCAGCAAGATAATCACCTGCCACATTGGCAACGGAGGTTCCTGCGCTGCTGTAAAAGACGGCAAGAGCATTGACACATCTATGGGCCTCACACCCCTTGCCGGCCTTATGATGGGTACACGCAGTGGCGACATCGACCCGGGCGCAATCCCCTTCATTATGGACAAGATGGGATTGGACACACAAGGCCTTTCCGACCTTTTGAACAAGAAATCGGGCGTTGCAGGCGTATCGGGCGTGTCGAGCGATATGCGCGAGGTTAAAGCCGCTGCCGATGCAGGCAACAAGCGTGCCGAGCTTGCCAACACAATGTATTTCTACCGCATAAAGAAATACATCGGCGAATATGCTGCCGCAATGGGTGGTGTCGATGTTATTATCTTTGCCGGTGGCGTTGGCGAGAACCAGGCCGATTGCCGTGCAGCCGTTCTCGAAGGCCTTGAATTTATGGGCGTGGAGCTCGACAAGGAGAAGAACGCTGTAACCCGTGGCGAAGAGGCTGTGCTTTCTACTCCCGCATCAAAGGTCAAGGTATTGCTTATACCCACCGACGAGGAGCTTATGATTGCAAGCGACACTTACGAAATAGTAAAGGGTATGAAATAAACCACACTCGATACAGATAATAATTACAAGGTGCCCGTTCGCGAACGGGCACCTTATTTTATTGGTAAATGAATTATCTGCACAAATGATAATTCTACATCCTTGTTGCTATATTCACATTATTATTGACTCATTTTGCCTTTCGTGCACCGCAGGGCATCACTTTCAGCGATGCGGCCTGCGACGTTCACTGCAAAATTCGTCGATAACAAAACGATGTTTATATTTCTATATTCACATTATTATTGACTCATTTTGCTCTTCGTGCACCGCAGGGCATCACTTTCAGCGATGCAACCTGCGACGTTCACTGCAAAATTCGTCGATAACAAAACGATGTTTTGTTATTCAAATTTTTCCCCTTCGATGTAATGCTTGCGCTGTATATTCTCGCCGTCGAACACCACATAGGCGAAACAGCCTATCCAGTCGCCGAGGAAAATGCAACGCGATGAAGTCCCCAGGGGGAAATCTTCATCGACGTGACGGTGCCCGAAGATGAAACAATCGACAGAAGGATGCGTTTTTAGATACTCGGTGGCAAACTGCACACAGAACTCATTTTCGGCACCCAGGAAGGGGGTATCGCCCTTCACCTTATGTTTTATCATACTGTGGCGAGCCCAGCTGTTGCCCATCCACAGGCTCCAACGAGGGTGTATCATTGAAAAGCACTTGCGCAGAAACTTGCTGTGGAATATTTTGCGCAAGAGCTGGAATATTCTGTCTTTTGAAAATTCGTCACCGTGGGCCAGGAAGAACTCCTTTCCGTAAAGTTCCACAAGGCAAGGTTCACGATGCAGTATCACACCGCACTCCTTTTCGAAATAGTCGAGGCACCAAAGGTCGTGGTTGCCTGTAAAGAGATGGACCTCGACACCTTTGTCGGTGAGTTCCGACACCTTGCCCAGGAAGCGGGTAAAGCCTTTGGGCACGGCATATTTGAATTCGTACCAGAAGTCGAACATATCGCCAAGCATATACACTGCCGCTGCATCGTTCTTTATCTTGTCGAGGAACGACACAAGACGGCGTTCGTGGGTGCGGCTGTGCTCTATTGCCCAGGAACCCAGGTGGGCATCGGAGAGGAAATATATCTTTTTCATAGCTGACTGACGGTTACTTTATCATAAAAGACCAAGTTCCAGCTTGGCCTCCTCGGTCATAAGATCCTGCGACCATTCGGGTTCAAAGACAAGCTGGATATTCACCGCGCCTATACCCTCTATCGACTCCACCTTCTGACGCACGTCTTCGAGCATAAAATCGGCAGCGGGACAATTGGGGGCAGTGAGTGTCATATCAATATCGACCGAACTGTCCTCTTTGACCTCTATGCGGTATATGAGCCCCAGGTCGTATATGTTCACCGGTATTTCGGGGTCGTACACCGTCTTTATCATCTCAACTATTTTCTCTTCAAGCACAATTTTTTCCATACACACAACTAATTAAAGACGCGATTCGTCGTTATAACTGAAATAACCTCTGTCGGTAAATACAATATGGTCGAGGAAACGTATGTTCATTATCTTGCAGGCTGCGGCAATGCTCACCGTCACATTGTCGTCGTCGCGGCTGGGGCGTGTATTGCCCGACGGGTGGTTGTGACAAAGGGCAACCGCTGTCGCACGTTTCATAAGAGCCTCGCGAAGCACTACACGCACATCGACGGTCGATGCGGTGAGCCCTCCGCTGCTTATCTTCACGTGGTCTATTACCCTGTTCATATTATTGAGCAGCAGTATGTAGCTCTCCTCGACCGAGAGGTCGCACATCAGCGGATAGAAATATTCATATATATCGGACGAGCACTTAATGCGTTTCTGCTCGCTGCGCTCGTCGTCACGGCGACGTTTCCACAACTCGCAGGCCGCAACAATTGTTATCGCCTTTGCAGGGCCTATGCCTTTGAACTCGCACAAGTCGTCGACCGACAATTTGGAGAGTTCGGCAATGCTGTCGCCACACGATGCCAGCACCTTTTTCATAAGTTCCACTGCCGATTCCTCGGCATTCCCCGAACCTATGAGTATGGCCAACAGTTCCGACTTACTCAATGTCGAAACTCCGTTTTTAAGCACCTTCTCGCGCGGACGCTCGTCTTCGGGCCACTCCTTTATGCTCTGCCGTATCTTCTGCTCCGTAATCATCCTCTGTTCATTAGATTTATAAGAGTACGCTTTGTTTCAAGCGGCTGTTTAAGCACCATCTTGCACCAGAAGGCTTTGAGGAAGCCCGAACCATAGCCCGTTATCTGAACGGCGGCTGCAACTACCGAAAGGGCTGCCACTTTAAGGGTATGTTTTTGGGCAATAGCATCGAAAAAGACAAGCAATGCGTAGAGCAATGGCAACAACAGCAGCCACGGAAAGAAGAGTGATGCCACAAGCAACAGCACGCCTGCCACAAGCATAAGCGCGGGAAGAGTGTGTACAAGCTTCATTGAGCCGGGATGGATGAGGTGCAGCCATATGCGGGCCTGCCCGAAGTTATTGACCTGTTTGAAGAAACGGGCAAAGTCGATGCGGCGTTTATGATAGACGAATGTTTCACGTATGAGGCGTATATCAAAACCGGCCTTGCGTATGCGGAGGCTCAAATCGATATCCTCGCCCAGCATATCGTTGAAACCGCCCACCGTTTCGTAGACCTTGCGGGAGATACCCATATTGAAGGTGCGGGGGCAGAATTTTTCCATTACCACCTTGCCGCCACGTATGCCGCCCGTTGTCCAGAAGGAGGTCATAGAGTGGCTCACAGCCTTCTGCATATCGGAGAAGGAGTCATCGGCTGCATCGGGGCCGCCGAAACAGTCGCAAGGCGAAGCAGCCATTGCTGCCTCCAACCTTTCGAAGTAGAAGGGCGGGAGTATTACGTCGGAGTCGAAGAAGAGCATATAGTCGCCGCCGGCACGCTGCAAACCGTAGTTACGTGCCTCGCAACGCCCTTCGTTCTCCTTGTAGTGATAGTGGATTGTAAAAAAAGAACGATAGTGACCAAGCAGATGGTCACATCGTTCTTTTGAGCCATCCTCTATAATCACCAACTCAAATGGCTTTACCGTTTGAGCCGACAGGCTTTCAAGAAGTTTCTGTATCTCGTCGGGCCTGTTATAAACCGGAACAATTATAGAGTATAACAATTCTTTTATTTTATTGATTATGCCTTTACGCGGCCCTGGTATGAACCGTCGCGGGTGTCGATTTCAACGAGCTCACCTTCGTTGATGAAGAGGGGAACGCGTACCTCGGCACCGGTTTCCAATGTAGCGGGCTTTGTGGTGTTGGTTGCTGTGTCGCCTTTAAGACCGGGCTCGGTATAAGTTACGGCCAGAACAACCTTAACGGGCATTTCGGCATAGAGGATTGTATCGGTAGAAGCATCGGTTACAACGTCGAGGTTCATACCCTCCTTCATATAAGCCACACCTGTTATCTGGTCGGCCGAGATGGGCACCTGCTCGTATGTCTCGTTGTTCATAAAGATGTAGTCCTCGCCCTCCTGATAGAGATACTGGAACTGGCGACGCTCAACGCGTACATCCTCCAATTTCTCACCGATGTTGAAACGGCGCTCCAACACGTAACCATCGACAACGTCTTTAAGTTTTGTACGCATAAAGGTGTTGCCCTTGCCGGGTTTTACGTGAAGGAAGTCGATGCAAAAATACAACTTGCCGTCCATACGGATGGCTGTACCGATTTTAATGTCCTGAGCATTAATCATAATTCTATTCTGTTTTTTGTTAGTATTGTCTGTTTTAATACGGCGCGAAGGTAGTAAAATTCGGGCAAATATCCAATTATTATATATCTTTATTGTATTTAAAAGGGAAACGAAGGCTTGCAAAAGGCCTTTTCGCTGTTTAATTTTTGTTAAAAAGGGCTGGCTGAAAAAGTTTTGACAATTTAATTCATTACATTTGAAAGTTGAATAAAAGCGACACTGCACATATTGCATAAACAGACAAAAACCAACATTAAGAGATATGAACAAAAAAGTAAAATGGGGATTGGTTGCGGTGCTTGTAATAGCACTCGGAATTTTCGGATTCTACCAGCTCACCCCGCACGAGAACGAAGAACTGAGCGCTGCCGACACACAGCCCAAGAAGAGAACGCAGAATGTATTGAATGTCAATGCACAGATTGTGAAGCCACACACGCTTACCGATGAAATTCAGGTATCGGGTAAGCTGGTGCCCAACGAAGAGGTGGAGCTCTCATTCGAGACATCGGGCAAGATTACCGACATATACTTTACCGAAGGCAGCTTTGTAAAAAAAGGGCAGTTGCTGGCCAAAGTAAATGACAGTCACCTTCAAGCACAGCTGCAAAGGTTGGAAGCGCAGCTGCCGCTTGCCCAGGACCGCGTGTACCGCCAGAAGGCCCTGTTGCAACTCGATGCCGTGAGCAAGGAGGCATACGAGCAGGTAAAGACAGAACTCGCCACGCTCAACGCCGACATCGACAAGGTGAAAGCCGAAATTGAAATGACCGAGTTACGCGCCCCCTTCGACGGCACCCTCGGTTTGCGACAGGTGAGCGTGGGTTCTTATGCCTCGCCCAGCACCATTGTGGCAAAACTCACAAACCTTAAACCGATAAAAATAGAGTTCTCGGTACCCGAAAAGAATGCCAATGACATAAAAAAGGGAACAAACCTCGAATTCAAGGTCGACGGCAAGCTGCACCCCTATGAGGCACAGGTATATGCTACCGAGTCGAGCCTCGATGCCGCCACACACACATTAAGCGTGCGTGCCATCTACCCCAACGAGGACGGAGAACTCATTTCGGGCCGTTACGCCGACATACGCGTGAAGCAGAAGGAGATTGCCAATGCAATAGCGATACCCTCGGAAGCCATTGTACCCGAAATGGGTATCAACAAGGTTTTTGTGTACCGCAACGGAAAGGCCGAGCCCACAGCCGTTACAATAGGCATACGCACCGATGCCGAAGTGCAGATTCTCGACGGCCTGCAAGCCGGCGACACTATACTCACTTCGGGCACCTTGCAGTTACGCAAAGGCTCGCCTGTGAAGATTTCCGCAATCGATTAACCCACTAAACAGACGCACTAAATGAATATTTCGGAATTAAGTATCCGCAGGCCCGTATTGGCCACGGTGCTTACCCTCATAATATTGCTGTTCGGCCTCATCGGGTACAACACTCTGGGTGTACGTGAATACCCGTCGGTCGACAACCCCATCATTTCGGTTACATGCGGTTACGCCGGTGCCAATGCCGATGTGATTGAGAACCAGATAACCGAGCCGCTCGAACAGAACATTAACGGTATTCCCGGCATACGCTCGCTGTCGAGCGTGAGCCAGCAGGGGCAGTGCCGCATAACTGTGGAGTTCGAATTGTCGGTCGACCTTGAAACAGCCGCCAACGATGTGCGCGACAAGGTGTCGCGTGCCCAGCGTTACCTGCCACGCGACTGCGACCCCCCTACCGTGTCGAAAGCCGATGCCGATGCTATGCCCATACTTATGGTGGCAATACAGAGCGAGCAGCGTTCACTGCTGGAACTGAGCGAGATTGCCGACCTCACCGTCAAGGAGCAGCTGCAAACCATTGCCAACGTGAGCAGCGTGGGAATATGGGGCGAGAAGCGTTACTCTATGAGAATATGGCTCGACCCTGTGAAGATGGCTGCTTACGGCATTACCCCGATAGATGTAAAGAACGCCATTACAAATGAGAATGTGGAACTGCCGTCGGGCAGCATCGAGGGCAACACCGTGGAACTCACCCTGCGTACAATGGGACAGATGCACACCGCCAAAGAGTTCAACAACGTGATACTCAAAGAGCAGAACGGCAACGTGGTGCGCGTGAGCGACATCGGCCATGCCGAACTTGGCCCAGCCGACATAAAGAGCTATATGAAGATGAACGGCGTGCCTATGGTGGGCGTGGCAGTTATTCCCCAACCCGGTGCCAACCACATTGAGATTGCCGATGCGGTGTATGAACGTATGAGAATTATGGAGAAGGACCTCCCGGAGGATGTGAAATACTCCTATGGATTTGACAATACGAAGTTCATTCGCGCATCAATAAACGAGGTGAAGCAGACAGTGTATGAGGCATTCATCCTGGTTATCATAATCATATTCCTCTTCCTGCGCGACTGGCGTGTAACGCTCATCCCCTGCATTGTAATACCGGTATCGCTCATCGGTGCCTTCTTCGTGATGTATGTGGCGGGCTTCTCCATAAACGTACTGACTATGCTTGCTGTGGTACTTTCGGTGGGCCTCGTGGTCGACGATGCCATTGTGATGACCGAGAACATATACATACGCATCGAGCAGGGTATGCGCCCGTTCCGTGCCGGCATTGAGGGTTCAAAGGAGATTTTCTTCGCAGTAATATCGACCACGGTGACACTTGTGGCTGTGTTCCTGCCCATTGTATTTATGGAGGGCACCAGCGGCCGTCTGTTCCGCGAGTTCAGCTTTGTGGTTGCCGGTTCGGTGATAATCTCGTCGTTTGCGGCACTCACATTCACACCTATGCTCGCCACAAAGATTCTTAAAAGAAGAAAGGAGCAGAACAAGTTCTACCGCAAGACCGAACCGTTCTTTGCCGGAATGAACAGGATATATGAAAAGTCACTCGACTGGTTCCTGAAACATCGCTCGTGGGCAATATACATTACCATTGCGACCTTTGCGCTCATTGGTTACCTGTGGAACGAGATACCTGCCGAAATGGCTCCGCTTGAAGACCGTTCGCAGATAACCATAAACACAAGAGGTGCCGAGGGTGCAAGCTACGAATTCATGCGTGACTACACCGAGGAGATAAACCAGCTTGTCGACTCCATTATTCCCGATGCCGAGTCGGTTACCGCACGCGTGTCGAGCGGCAGCGGCAACATACGCATCACACTTAAAGATTTGAGCGAGCGCGACTACTCGCAGATGGATGTTGCAGCCAAGCTGTCGAGCGCAGTGAAGACAAAGACAAAGGCACGTGCATTCGTGCAGCAGCAGTCGTCGTTCGGCGGCCGTCGAGGCAGTATGCCGGTGCAGTATGTATTGCAGTCGGTGAGCATTGAGAAACTGCAAGAGGTGCTCCCGCAGTTTTTGAGCAGAGTGCACGACAACCCCACGTTCCAGATGGCCGACGTGGACTTGAAGTTCAGCAGCCCCGAAGTGCGTGTGAACATAAACCGCGACAAGGCGGGAACATTGGGAGCGAGCGTGCGCGATGTTGCCGAAACCCTGCAATACGGATTGAGCGGACAACGTATGGGATATTTCTATATGAACGGAAAGCAGTATGAGATTATAGGACAGATTAACCGCCAGCAACGCAACACCCCGTCGAACATAAAGTCGCTCTACATACGCAGCGACAAGGGCGAAATGATACAGTTCGACAACCTTGTGGAGTTTATAGAGTCGGTGGCACCGCCCAAGCTCTATCACTACAACCGATTTATCTCGGCAACGATTTCGGCCGGCCTTGCCGACGGGAAAACCATTGGCCAGGGATTGGAGGAGATGGACAAGATTGCCGACGAACTGCTCGACGAGACATTCAGGACCGCACTTGCCGGCGACTCGAAGGAGTACCGCGAAAGTTCTTCGAGCCTGCTCTTTGCGTTCATCCTCGCACTTGTGCTCATTTACCTCATCCTTGCCGCACAGTTCGAGAGTTTCAAAGACCCGCTCGTGATTATGCTCACCGTGCCCCTTGCCATTGCCGGAGCGCTCATATTTATGTCGTTCACAGGAATTACAATGAACATATTCAGCCAAATAGGTATAATTATGCTCATAGGCCTTGTTGCAAAGAACGGTATTCTCATTGTGGAATTTGCCAACCAAAAGAAGGAGAGCGGCGAGGATAAGATGAGCGCCATACGCGGTGCATCGTTACAGCGTCTGCGCCCCATTCTTATGACAAGCGTTTCCACCATACTTGGCCTTTTGCCACTCGCATTCGCAAGCGGCGAGGGTGCCAACCAGCGTATTGCAATGGGAACCTCGGTAATAGGCGGTATGCTTGTTTCCACAATACTAACAATGTACATAGTTCCTGCAATATACAGCTACATATCAACCGACATCGAAAAGACAGAAGAACAATGAAGAGAATAATATCAGCGATATGCATCTGCGCGGCAGCCTTTACACAGGCTCCGGCACAAAAAATCTCATTGAAGGAGTGCCTGCAAAAGGGACTCGAAAACAACTATTCGCTGCGCATTGTGAGAGGCGAGGAGCAGATAGCCCGCAACAACGCCACGCTTGCCAATGCCGGGTACTTGCCGACACTCGATTTCGGGGGCGGATACGACCTTTCGGACAACAGCAGCAGCTCCAAAGTGGAGGGCAGCAGCCAGACCGTAAAACAGCGCAATGTACTCGACCAGAACATTAGGGCGGGAGTTGACCTCAACTGGACCATCTTCGACGGGTTCAACATAAGCACAACCTACAAGCAGTTAAAGGAGATGGAGCGTATGGGCGAAACAAACACCCGTATAGCCATCGAGGACTTCATTGCAACGCTCACGGCCGAGTACTACAACTTTATCCAACAACGCATACGCCTCAAAAACTTCTTATATGCGGTGCAGTTGTCAAAGGAGCGTCTGCGCATTGTGGAGGAGCGTTACCATATAGGCAACTTCTCGCGCCTCGACTACCAGCAGGCAAAAGTCGACTTCAATGCCGACAGCGCACAATACTTGCGCCAACAGGAGGCTGTGATAAACTCACGCATCGCTCTCAATGAGCTTATGGCAATAGAGCAGGTATACAGCCCTGTGCTGACAAGCGACACTGCCATAAACATTACAGACAAGCTCGATTTTGTGGAGTTGTGGAACGGCACGCTCGAAAACAATTCCGAACTGTTGAGAGCCGACCAGAGCGGCACGCTCGCAAAGCTCGACTACAAGAAGGTGCTGTCGCGCAACTACCCTTACCTGAAACTGAACCTGGGTTACGATTACGGCTACAACAAGTACGACCAGGGAACATACAACCACCGCAACAGCTGGGGATTCAACGGCGGACTATCGGTTGGCGTGAACCTGTGGAACGGCAACCGTCGCCGTGAAAAGCGAAATGCAAAGATTGAGATTCAGAACGCGCAGCTGCAACGCGAGCAGCTTGAACTCGCACTGAAAGCCGACCTCGGCAGCCTGTGGCAGGCCTACCGCAACTACCTTGAACTGCTGCATCTGGAACAGCAGAACGTTATAACAGCACGCGACAACCACGACATTGCAAAAGAGCGTTATATGCTGAACGACCTTTCGGGATTTGAAATGCGAGAAGCACAAAAAAGCCTTCTCGATGCCGAGGAACGCCTGCTCACAGCACAATACAACACCAAAATCTGCGAAATATCGCTATTGCAGATAAGCGGTAACATTGCTAAATATCTCGAATAGCAGGATAATTGCATAAAGCAGCCAATCAAATTGCATATATATGCACATTTGCGCATAAATTGCCAAATAAAGACATATATATGCAATTTTCTTTTGATTACACGCAAAGTTATTGCTAAAATATTTCCTCGTTTGACAAATGTTTACGAACTTTGTACTTTGTAAAAAGAAAAGAACACTAAAAACCTATCATAAATGGCAGAAAAGAATAATACAAAGAAACTGGACCACGTCATAGTACGTTTCTCCGGAGATTCGGGCGACGGAATGCAGTTGGCCGGTAACATTTTTTCTACAATATCGGCAACGGTAGGTAACGACATCTGTACTTTCCCCGACTACCCGGCCGACATACGCGCCCCGCAAGGCGTGCTCACCGGTGTTTCGGGATTTCAGGTACACGTAGGAGCCGACAAGGTGCTGACACCTGGTGACAAATGCGACATATTGGTGGCAATGAACCCCGCCGCGCTGAAAACACAGCACAAATACTGCAAGCCCACCGGTGCCATAATTATAGACACCGACTCGTTTACCGAGAAGGACTTGTTGAAGGCAGAATTCAAGACCGACGACCCTATAAAGGAACTCGGCATTACCTGTGAGGTGGTACCCTGCCCCATCACATCTATGTGCCAGGAGACACTCAAAGATAGCGGGCTCGACAACAAAAGCATCGTGCGTTGCAAGAATATGCTTGCACTGGGCCTTGTGTGCTGGTTGTTCGACCGCGACCTCTCAATAGCCGAGAATATGCTGCGCACAAAATTTGCCAAGAAACCGGAGATTGCCGAAGCCAACATAAAGGCTCTGCACGCAGGATACGATATGGGACACAACACCCACGCATCAATCTCGCACACATACAGCATTGAAAGCGAAAGAGAGGCCGGCAAGGCAAAGGGAAAATATATGGACATAAACGGAAACAAGGCTACCGCTTACGGTCTTATCGCCGCCGCCGAAAAGGCCGGTATGAGATTGTTCCTCGGTTCCTACCCCATTACCCCTGCAACCGACATACTGCACGAACTGGCAAAGCACAAGTCACTCGGGGTTGTCACAATGCAGGCCGAGGATGAGATTGCCGGCTGTGCATCGGCTGTGGGTGCGGCCTATGCAGGAGCACTTGCCTGTACAAGCACCAGCGGTCCCGGTGTCTGCTTGAAGAGTGAGGCGATAAACCTTGCCGTAATTACCGAACTTCCCCTTGTAATAATAAATGTACAGCGTGGCGGCCCCTCGACCGGCCTTCCCACAAAATCGGAACAGACCGACCTTTTGCAGGCCCTTTACGGGCGCAACGGCGAGAGCCCCATTCCCGTGATTGCAGCAAGCTCGCCCACCGATTGTTTCGATGCGGCATACAATGCCTGCAAGATTGCCGTTGAGCATATGACACCGGTCATTCTGCTCACCGATGCATTCATAGCCAACGGCTCGGCAGCGTGGAAACTCCCCGACATTGCCGAATACCCCGCCATTGTGCCTCCCTATGTTACTCCCGAAATGAAGGAGGGCTGGACACCATACAAACGCAACCCCGAAAACGACGTGCGTTACTGGGCTGTACCCGGCACCGAGGGCTTTATGCACCGCATAGGCGGCTTGGAGAAGAGCGCAGCCACAGGTGCCATTTCAAATGACCCCGACAACCACCACAATATGGTTGAGAAGCGTGCCGAAAAGGTTGCGAAAATCGCCAACTACATTCCCGAATTGAAAGTAGAGGGCGAGAGCGATGCCGACCTGCTTATCGTTGGTTTCGGCGGCACATACGGACACTTGTGCGAGGCTATGCAGGCCATGAACAAGGCCGGCAAGAAAACCGCCCTTGCCCACTTCAACTACATCAACCCCTTGCCTGCCAACACCGCCGAGGTGCTGCGCAAGTACAAGAAGGTTGTGGTAGCCGAGCAGAATATGGGACAATTTGCATCGTACCTGCGCACAAAGATAGAGGGTATCGAGCTGCATCAGTATAACGAAGTAAAAGGCCAACCCTTTGCCGTTGCGACATTGGTTGAGGCATTTACCAAAATAATGGAGGAATAACAATGAGCGAATACACAGCACAGGACTATAAATTCGGGCAGCCTCGTTGGTGCCCCGGTTGCGGCGACCACTCTTTCTTGGGTGCTTTGCACAAGGCTATGAGCGAGATTGGTGTTGCACCACATAATATTGCAGTAATTTCGGGTATCGGATGCTCGTCGCGCTTGCCCTACTATATGAATACCTATGGTTTCCACACCATACACGGCCGTGCAGCAGCCATCGCCACCGGAGCAAAGGTTGCAAACCCCGACCTCACGGTGTGGCAGATTTCGGGCGACGGTGACGGCCTTGCCATTGGCGGTAACCATTTCATCCACGCGGTACGCCGCAATATCGACTTGAATATGATATTGCTCAACAACCGCATATACGGCCTCACAAAAGGACAATACTCGCCCACATCGGCAAGAGGTTTCGTGAGCAAGTCATCGCCCTATGGCACGGTCGAGGACCCCTTCCGCCCGGCAGAACTCTGTTTCGGCGCACGTGGCCAGTTCTTTGCACGTTGCGTTGCCACCGATATGCAGGCCACAGTAGGCTGTCTTAAAGCAGCAGCACAGCACAAGGGTGCATCGGTTGTGGAGGTATTGCAGAACTGCGTAATATTCAACAACGGCACACACGACAGCATATATACAAAAGAGGGCCGTGCAAAGAACGCTATCTACCTGGAACACGGCAAGCCTATGATATTCGGCGAGAACCGTGAGTTCGGCCTTATGCAGGAGGGATTCGGCCTGAAAGTTGTGAAAATTGGCGAGAATGGAGTAACCGAAAAGGACATTCTTGTTCACGACGCACACTGCAAGGACACCACCCTGCACTTGAAGCTTGCACTTATGGAAGGCCCCGACTTCCCCATCGCCCTCGGTGTCATACGTGATGTTGAAGCTCCCACCTACAACGATGCCGTTCACGCACAGGTTGAAGAGGTTAAGGCACAGAAGAAGTATCATTCGTTCACCGAACTGCTTGAAACAAACGATACTTGGGAAATAAAGTAAGCAGTTATACTTATTAATACTCAGAACCGCCCTGTCACGCGTGGCAGGGCGGTTCTGTTATATATGAAATGCTGTATAATTACAGGACTCTTTATGGCTCAGTAGCAAAAAGGTGCGGGCACTCACCATATACAATACCAAACATTCTTAGTTTCGACTTCTCGGTGTTATTTGTCGGTTATTCTCTCATTGGAAATATATCTTTGACGTTCTTTGTCGCGCAAAGAACCAAACGCCCGGCACGCGAGTAAAATCAGTCGCTCGGTTCTTTGTTCACG
>SUXO01000029.1 GCA_015060885.1 Bacteroidales bacterium | reverse complement strand
CAGGGTGCTGCGGGACTTCCTCAGTTAGTCGCCTTGCGGCACCTAACTCACGGGCAAACATTCCTCGCACTCTCTCCTGCAAATGCTCGGATAAACACTGTGATTTTAACGGTGCCGGTTTCTTTTTTGAGAATTACCATTGCAGGAGATAATTCGTTATACAAAGGGCAGCGTGAGGGAACACAACTTATTAAAGAATCAACTTGTCCACACTAAATTTCTACTGAACCGTGACTTCACCACACATCGCGCGACTATTGCTGCTCGCATTATCGAAGCCTTTGGCTTTCCTGTCGCCCCGACATTAGCTTTTTTAGCCGATTCATTTTGGGGTCGGCTATTTCTTTTTCGGGCGCACACATCGGTGCACCCCTACATTTCGTTGCTGTTGTTTTGCCATAGCCGTAGGGGCAGACCGGTGTGTCTGTCCGAAGATTTCTTTGCTTGCTGTTTCGGGCGCACACGCCGGTGCGCCCCTACAATTCGTTGCCGTTTGTTTTCTTTAAAACTCTCCCGCTTTTTAAAGAGGGAGTACCCGCAGGGGGGAGTTTGACTTTCTTTGCCTGTGTGTTTTTGGGCGCACACACCGGTGCGCCCCTACATTTGTTTGTTTTTTTGTCTTATTGTCATTTGCCGTAGGGGCAGACCGGTGTGTCTGCCCGGTATTTCTTTGCTAGTGTGTTTTTTTGGGCGCACACATCGGTGCGCCTCTACATTTGTTTGTTTTTTTTGTCTTATTGTCATTTGTCGTAGGGGCAGACCGGTGTGTCTGCCCGGTTGTTTGCCTGTGTTTTCGGGCGCACACATCGGTGCGCCCCTACATCATCTTCTGTTCTTTTGTCTTTTTCATTACATAGTTCCTGTCATATCGAGCGTATGCGAGATATCTCAAAATGCCACTGAATGGTGAGATTTCTCACACAAGGTTCGAAATGAAAATCTGTTTTTTTTCCGTAGGGGCAGACCGTTGCGCCCCTACAATTCGTTTGTCTTTCTGTTCTTGTGTCTTATTGCGCAATGGCTAAATCGCGGAAATGAGGATGGAAAACAATGAAATGCCGAAATGTGTCTGTAAAAAATATTAAAAATTTTGTAATATATTAATTATAAATAATTAAATTTGCAAATTGAAAATAATGTATCTTGCCGTTGGAGTATACGTGCGAGTGCAGAATTGGAAATGCGAGAGATATAAATTATAATTATAAATTAACCAATTATGAAAAAGAATCTTTTATTAACCCTGGTGCTTGTTTTTGCATCCCTCTTTACCACGCAAGTGGCAATGGCGCAGGCACCGGTGGCAACGCCCGAAGCGGCTATCGAGGGGTTGCTGACACGTATCGGTGGACCCTCGGCCCCTGCTCTGTTTGAGATTGTCATCGACGCTACTCTCGACGATGACACCAACGGAAAAGATGTGTTCGTAATTACAGCGCAGAATGGCAAGCCCTGCATCAAGGGTAACAACCAGCTGTCGGTGGCAACAGGTATCAACTGGTACCTAAACCACTATGCACACATCAACCTCACCTGGAACAACCTCACCACCGACTTGTCGCTGGTGACTCTCCCTCTTCCCGGAGACGAGGAGAAACACGTTTGTAACACCACTTACCGTTACGACTTCAACACCTGTACATTCTCCTACTCAATGGCCTTCTGGACATGGGACCGTTGGCAGAAGGAGATTGACTGGATGGCCCTCCACGGTATCAATGCCCCGCTCAACCTCGTGGGCTTGGATGTTGTTACCCGCAACTTCCTCAAAGAACTTGGTATGAGTGACAGCGACATTGCCGCATATGTTGCCGGCCCCGGCTTCATCGCTTGGTTCGCAATGAATAACCTCGAAGGCTGGGGTGGTACCATTAACTCACCAACAACAGGCGTTGATATGAGTGGTAACCCCGAATGGTGGTACACACGCCAAGAGCAGCTCTGTAAAAATATGCTCCAGCGTATGCGTGAGCTTGGTATGCAGCCGGTAATCCCCGGTTTCAGCGGCCAGATACCCAACAGTCTCTCAAACTACTCAATCACGGGTTTCAGCACCGGCGATGTAATCAATGGCGGAACATGGGCAGGCGGATACACTCGCCCCGATATTCTCCACCCCAATAGCAGCAGTTACGCAACCCTTGCACCCATCTACTATAAGCACCTTGAAGCTATAATGGGTGTGTCGGAATTTTATAGTATGGACCCCTTCCACGAGGGTGGCCTTCCCAGTGCTGTAACAAACGCCACTTGTTACCCCCCGATAATGGCTGCACTCGATACCTACCACAATGCTGTTGAAGATGCTGTAAAAACATCATATAATGTAAGTACAGATGATAATCAGGCAAAATGGATTATCCAGTATTGGCAGAATATCCCGCAGAGTGGTGCTTTCAGTGCAATGAGCAGCTATGGTGACCGTTTCATCGGCCTCGACCTCTTCTCTGATAACATCTATGCCGGCAACGCTGCAAAATGGCGCGATACCGGTAACAATTGCTACTATCAGGGCCGCCCCTACATCTACTGTATGCTCCACAACTTTGGTGGCCGCAGTGGTTTGCACGGCCGCTTGGAGACCACAATGGACGGCTACTTCCAAGCGCTCGCAAACAATAACAACTGCCAGGGTATAGGTGCCACCCCCGAGGGTACCGAAACCAACCCCATCCTCTACGATATGCTCTTTGAGCTCCCGTGGATGGACCCAAATAATCGCCCCACAGCCGATGAGTGGCTCAAAGATTATGCCTACTCACGCTACGGAGTAAGCGCAGAAACTGCTCCCAATGCCCTTGCTGCATTGCAGAACCTTAAAGAATCTGTTTGGAATTGCGAGGTGAACCAGCAGGGAACATCGGAGGCGGTTATTCTTGCACGTCCGAACTGGACTATTAATAACGTATCTTCTTGGAGTACTTCTGCCATCTATTGGGATACACAGGATGTGCGCCTTGCAGCCGACCAACTAATCTCTGTTGCCGACCTTGTAACCGCAAACGGCGGAAAGTCGGGCATTGCCAACTACAACTACGATGCCATCGACGTTATTCGTCAGGCAATGGTCGATTTTGCAGCCGAGCTGCTCCCCCTTATCAATGCTGCTCGCGGCAATGACACCGAATATACACGCCTTTATAACCTCTATCTGCAGTTGATGCTCGACCTCGACGAGATGCTCTCATACGACGAGAACTTTAAACTCGAGCGTTGGACAAGCCTTGCACGCAACATTGCCGGCGAGGTAAACGCTACAACCGAGAACGACCGCAACTGGCTCGAATGGAACGCCCGTACACAGGTAACAGTGTGGTCGAAGGGTAATACCGACCTTCACGACTATTCTAACCGTTGCTGGGCCGGCCTTATAAAAGACTTCCACTATTGGCGTTGGAAATACTTCTTCGAGAACAACGGAGGAACTCCCAGCGGTGGCTGGTACAGTGGCTTTGAATACCCCTGGACAGTCGATTTCAACGACGTTTACAACTATGCTGGCGACTACTCGCAGATAGTTATCCCCACAGATATGAGCGCAACCGAGAAGGCTGCCGAAACCTTTGGCAAATACTTTGGTCGCGTTAAAGGCGCAACAAGCAACTACATCTTCCCTATGGGTGTAGAAACCAATGCCACCAAGAGCGATGCTATCCCTGAGGTTTATCGCGGGCAGACAGTTGAGTTGCCTCTCATCATAGGCAAGGAGGTTACAGTTTCATCGGTTCAGATAGACCTTAACGGCGACGGCGCAATTAGTGCCGGCGAGACACTCACCGCAGATGGTATGAATGTCGATATCCCCGCCGATGCAGCCATTGGCAAGACAAAGGCAATCGTTGAGTTCAGCGACGGCACAGTTATCACATTCAACCTTGCAATCATTGTAGATATTACAGCAGACCGCACCGTTACTGCCGCAACAGCCGATGCCAATATGGGTACAGTGGCCATTGAGGGCACAAACGAGCTCACAATCACCAATATGGAGGCTGTGAAAATCACAGCAACCGCCAACACCGGTTACAACTTCAAGAACTGGACCGATGCACAAGGCAACGTAGTGAGCAACGACAACCCCTATATCTATTATGGCGAGGGTGATGCAAGCTTCACCGCCAACTTCATACAGGATAAGTGGGGAGTTGTAGAGTGCAACGGTACATTCAGTGGCGATATTGCCAGTTATGCGCAGTTTATCCACAACCTTACATTTGCATACTACAACCGCGAGGCCGAAACTATTCTTGAGGCTACAACAGCACCCACTCAAATCTTCAACACCATACCACAGATTATAGACGTACCACAGGGTGCAAGCTTCACCGTCAAGTACGATAATGGCAGCAGCAGCGGTCTCCAATACTGCTACTTCCGTGCATACATCGACCTCAATGCCGACGGCGACTTCGACGACGAGGGCGAGCTTTTGAAGGAGGTAGGTACCAATGGTGCCACAAACACCGCAGTATGCTCCAATACAATGAACGTGCTCCTTCCCTACGATGCACCTTTGGGTATCACCCATATGCGTTTGCGCTTCGACGGTGCATGGGACAACAGCAACAACCCATCGGGGCGTGGTGCAAAGGACCCCTCAATACGCCCCGTATATGAGATTGTCCTCAACATCACCGATAAAACCGACAAAGCTGCCCACGTTACCGTAAAGACAAACAGCGAGGAGTGGGGTACAGTTGAGGTGTGGACCGACGAGACACCCGACGGCTCCACAGGTACCGAGTGGGATGTAAGTTCAAACATTCCTCTCTACTTGCGTGCAACAAAATCTACCCCCGACACCGAGTTCCTCGGTTGGTACGACCACTATGACCGCTTGCTCACCACAGAGCTCGAATATACAATGTACGCACGCGAGGATGCTACCTACACCGCCAAGTTCCGCAAATTCTTGGAGATTGACGGCTGGCAGGTAGAGTACCGCACCGAGCCGGGCGCAATGAAAACCAACAAACTTGCCAACGGCGTTAAACCCGAGAACGGCAAGACATATTACATATACGCACCTACACGCCCCACAAACGATGGCGATTATGTTAATCGTTACCTCTACAACAACAACGGTACACTCTCGTTGAACACCACAGCGAGCGACGATAATTATTTGTGGACTTGCAGCGTAGATGGCGAAAACTACACATTCCGGAATGTAGGCGACCCCGCAAAATACCTTGCTCACAAGGCAACGGCGGCATCGCCCTATAATTTCAAACTTGGAACAGGTGCAACACAATACGAGGGTATAACAATCTATTCGGTTAATGACAGTAGATTCCTTGTTACAAAAGACGATGGAACCGGTTTCGATCAATCAAGCAGAGCACACAACCAATCAACCGAGGATTATACCACCGACTATGTGTTTACCGAGGTTTCATACCCCGACAACGTAATCCTTACCAATGTGCGCCAGAGTGGCAACCACGACCTTGTAATCCCCGAAACAGTTGAGATTCTTGGTGAGCAGTGCACAATCACAGGCTTCGACAACGGCCTCTTTACCAACAACAAGGATTTGTGGTCAATAAGCCTGCCCGCTACCATTGAGACAATGAGCAACAACAGAGTATTCAAGGCTGCTATCCCCGGTAAGGGTGCCAACCAATCGGCAGATGCCTCTAACTACATTGTTACCGATCTTGGCACAACTTGCGCTCCCGGCGAGGATTGGGCAATCTCATTGACTATTGAGGATAACGGTAACAACTTCAACCAGTGGGGCTCGGCACTTATAGCAACAGGCAATGCTCCCATGAACAGCACCTATGCCAACGGCTTCCAGCTCTATATGCAATCGACCTCAAATGGTGGAAAGCTCATTGTTAAGCTCGATAACGATAACAATAACAATTCTTTGGCAAGCATCAGCAAAGGCACAAAGTACAGAATTGATATTGTTTATACCCACAGCAATACACAGCTTGTGGTTACAGCAACCTCGCTTGAGTCTCAGGCTTCGCTTGCAGCACGCCGTGCCAATGCTACCCGTGCAACAAATTCATTGACACTTACACAGGATATGTCGGGCTTCAGCACTGTATCGCACGCTATCCCCGAGGGTGTGAACATTACAAACCTCGAAGTAACCAAGGGTGCCGTGCCCGATCCCTTCGAGGGCTGTACCAACCTTATGGATATGACTGTGGCGGCAGAAAATGAGAATTACTATGTTGATACCAACACCCGCACTCTCTACACCACAAGCGGCACTGATCTGCACACGCTTGCCGACGAGGAGAAAGAGGAGGAGTTGCGAGCTCTTGGTGAGTTGATTGATAGCACCGATGCTTTGATTGAGCAGATTGCAACAATCAACCCCACAGGCACAGCAACAGAGATTGCACTCTCTGCCACAGAAGGTAACGACTATTATATATGGTGTAACAACCCGCATACAGGAGATAATGATGATGCCAGAGGTGGTGTAGCCGCTTTGCTCGATGAAGATGCATCAACCTATCTGCACTCAAACTGGTCATCTCTATCTTCTATTCACGACTATTTGCAGGTGGATTTTGGCACAGCCACAGGGTTAGATAACTTCAAAATTGCCGGTCAGCAACGTGGTAGTGGTCAGAGTGACCGTCCAAAGAATATTGAAATATATGGTAGCAACGACAATGTGAACTGGACACCTATTACCACAGTAACAGATTTGCCTAATACCGCCGGTGCAACTTGGGGGTCCGATCCTATTTCTGCCGATACAAGATATTCTCATTTGAAGTTTGTTGTCAAGACATACGATAACTATAATCAGACGACTACAGTGAATCGTCCATATTTCCATATGGCTAAGTTCGATCTCTTCAAACTTACATCATCAGCCGAGGTCGCTCCCAAATACAAGAACCTTGCAGGTGTAACCAACGAAGAGACTGCTACCGTATATGACAGCTTGGTAGAGGCTTTGTATGTATATAACAACGGTGGCACTGCCGATGAGATGCAGGCTGCATACGATGCGTTGAAACCCTTGTACGATGCCCTCAATGCCAAGGTGGATAAAATCTTTGATGGTGTTTACAATATCAACTTTAACGGTGCTCCCCTGTTTATTGCATATGCCGCGGCAGGTGAACTCAATGGCCTGACCGGTGCAGGCAATGCAGGTTTCAGATTGTTCGATGCCACAACCACTAATACCGATAGTAAGCATTTAACAATTCAGAACAACGCTATTGCAGCACAGGCTACTGCCGACGCTCTCTTTACCATTGTGCCCAAAGACGATTATTCCGGTTATCATGTATCGGCACAGGGAAATTATATGCGAGCAACCGGTGTACACAGTCAATGGGATATTCAGACATTCGATACGGATGTAGCCAATGCCGGTGCTTATCTGTTCGAGGAGACTGCAACCACTGATGTATTCAAATTAAAGAGTACAACTAATGTAACTACGACTAATGCTTCTACAAACTATGTAAACGACTGGGGCCCTGTGTTCGGTAGCGATAATTCTAATAAGGAAAACCTCTCTACCTTCACCCTCACACAGGTAACAGAGTACACCCTCAATGTTCCCGCAAGCGGCTTCACCACACTCTGCTTGCCATTCAACGTGGTTCTGCCCGCAGGTGTTACAGCATACGACCTTGCCGAGGCCAACCTCACCAATGCCGGTTTGTACCACACCTATGAGCTCGCAACCGTTGCAAGCGAGGGCGAAACTCTTGCAAAGAACACCCCTGTTATTGTTAAAGCAACAGCCGGTGATTACGTTCTCACAATCACTATGAACGACGAGGGTGCAAAGGCATCGACCGAGGGCACTCTGTTGCGCAGTGCTCTTGTGAAGACAACCATCGAGGCAGGCAGCAAGTATATATACGATGGCAAGAACTTCAACCGTGTTACTGCGGCTACCGAAATTGCAGCCAACCAGTGCTGGATGGAACTTGGCGAGTCTAAGGGCGATATCATCTATGGCGAGACACCGGTAGTGGTACTCACCACCGACGAGGAGAACCCCGTGCTCTATAACATATACATTAAGCGTACAGCCGATGTAACGGTTCTGCAGTACGACGAGGCAAGCAAGCAGATAGCCGTTAGCGACAAGGCCGGTAACAACAGTTATCAGGCTTGGTACTTCACCAAAGGTACTGCCGGTGAACAGGTATTTATTCACCCCTACAATGCTGACGGTAATGTTATTGGTGCCACCAACACCGGTAATGGTGCAGGCAAGGTTTCTGCTGCCGGCAAGGATGCTCAGGAGTATGATGAATGGGTTATTGTTGCCCGTGGAAACGATGGCTACTATAATATAAATGCCACCAATGGTGCATATTTCAGCAATTTTGGTGGAACAGGTAGCAAGATGGGATTCTGGGACGGCGATGCCAATGAGTCAAGGACTCAAACCGATGGCGGCTCGCTCTTTAAGTTTGTTACAGCCGAATTTGAGAACGACAACCCCCGTTACTATCAGATGAAAGACCTTAACGCTCTATTGCCCGCCGATAAATATATTGCCGGCACAAGCGTCGGTTTCTACACCGAGGCAAGCGTTGCTGCATACACCGATAGTAAGGCCGCAGCAACAACCCTTGAAAATGCAGGTAGCGCAAGCAGCAATGCTGCCGATTGCTACGATGCATACAAGGCTTTGCGCGCAGCCGATGCCGCAGTAGAGTATATTGCTCCCGACCCTGCCAAACTGTATTATATTGTATCTGCTTCCACAAAAGATTATTGCGCAGGCAAGTATGTTTATACATTAAACACATCGGCTACTCGAGACGGCAATACCTATGACCACAGACATTTGGTATTCGACTCATTTGCCGGTATCACACACAAGCAGCTTGCAGCCTTCCAATTCGAGGAGACAGGCGTTGTGGGCGAGTATAAGATGAAGAGCTTGAACAGCGGCCTTTATGTGAAGTCGTTTGCCGGTACACACATGGGTACCGAGGCCGAGGCCGAGGCTGTTAAAATAGCTCCTTATGCCACAGGCCAGCTTACATTAAAGGTAGGTAATAATGCTCCTATGCACGCACAGGATTATTGTGATGTAATTGTGCAGTATGCTGCCGAAGAGAACGGTGCATCCTTGTGGATAATCAACGAGGTTACCGATGCAACTGATTTCAACTACACACTCACCGTGCCCGCAAACGGCATTGCAACATTGTACTTGCCCTTTAACGTAACATTGCCCGAGGGTGTTACTGCATACACCGTTGATCCAGCTCACATCATCCAAAAGGGCGATGGCACTTACTACTACGATGAGCTTACTAAGGTTGCTGCTGCCGGTGAGAAACTTGCAAAGGGTACTGCGGTAATCATCAAGGCTGCTGCCGGTGAATATACGTTCGAGGCAACATTCGACGATACCGATGCAAAAACCGCTGCGGCTTCGGCTTTGGTAGGTACATACTACAAACAAACAATTTCCACCGGTTACAGCATAGCTGTCGAGAATAACGAACCTATATTTAATAGAATCACAGCCGACACTGCTGTTGAGCCTTATAGCTGCTGGCTTGTTGCCGATGGCATCACAACCGACAAGATTGGCTCGAATGTGGAATTCAAACCTGTGGAGATTGAGGATGGCAAGGTATATCGCATATATGGCCGTTTGTCAAACGGTGTACTGCGCACACTCTATAACAATGGTGCCAAGAATCAGATTAAGTGGACAAGTGAGGCCAAGAGCGATGCTTCAACCCTCTTTATCGCAAAAGCAGGCTCTGATGGTAAGTTCACACTTGCGAGCGCGCTTGCCAATGGTTATTGGAATCAAGATGCCATGATTGAGGAGAACGGTGTCGAGCTTACATTCGTTAATGGTTCAGTAAGTAGCACTGCCATGATTCTTGGCGAGAACAATCGTCGTTTCTGTGCCGATGATAAGGGCTCTTTGAACTACTACAGCAATGTCGCAGGCGATCCCGCAAGTGCTTATGTAAACGAGATTGTAACAACCGACTTTGTCTTTGAACTTGTTGAGGATGTAACTGTGAGCTACACAGCGAGAATAGCTAAGGGATTTGCTTATGCAACTCTCTATCTGCCCTACGCTGTAACTGTTCCCGACGGTATTACGGCATATGTCGCACACACACCCACATCTTCATTGATTCAGTTGACTGAGGCGCAGGATGTGATACCTGCAGGAACACCTGTGGTTCTCAAACGCGATGCAACAGATGTAACCGGCGACTATGTATTTGAATGCACAGCCGATTCACCCACTAATGCCGATGAATTAGATGCATTGAACAATATCCTCACCGGTAAACTCATTGAGACATTGGTTGAGGGACAGGATGGTTACCGTTACTATATGCTGATGAGATACGGTGGCAGCGAGAAGTTCTTCTGGATACTCAAAGAGTATGACGAGAATGGAAAACTCTACACCGATGGTGTAGACCACACTCACATCAAGTGCTCGGCCAACAAGGCGTTCCTCGAAATGAGTGAATTGCAGGCATCTTCTTCTTACAGTTTCCAGCTCCCCGGTACAACAGGTATCGACGAGATTGAAACAGAAGGTGTGGAGAGCGATGCAATCTATGACCTCCACGGCCGCAAGATTATTGAGCCTGTGAAGGGTAGCATCTACATTAAGAACGGTAAGGTGTTTATTGCAAAATAATAAACAGCGAACTATAATTACGAACCTCGGCTGTGCTTGAAGCACAGCCGAGGTTGTTTTTTTATTGCTTGTGTGTTTTTGGGCGCACACATCGGTGCGCCCCTACATTTATTTGTTCTTGTGTTCTTGTGTCTTATTGTCATTTCCCGTAGGGGCAGACCGGTGTGTCTGCCCGGCTGTTTGCCTGTGTGTTTTTTGTGCGCACACATCGGTGCGCCCCTATGTTTCGTTTGTCTTTTTGTTCTTTTGTCTTTTTCATTACATAGTTCCTGTCATATCGAGCGTATGCGAGATATCTCAAAATGCCACTGAATGGTGAGATTTCTCACACAAGGTTCGAATGACAATCTGTTTTATTCCTCGTAGGGGCAGACCGGTGTGTCTGCCCGGTATCTTTTTATCTCATCCTTTTGCTTGTTGGGCATATAGTCAGATGAAGTAGAATAAATACTATTTTGTTTAATTGATTAAATAAAACGCAATAATAATTTGTATATTGATTAAACAAGCCATATATTTGCATTGTTATTTATCAATAAAGGACGATTATGGACAAGCAACTTTTGAAACAGATACTCCGTGACAACCAACAAGAAGTTGTACGTTATAAGATAGAACCACGCGAATTCAACTTTGACACCTTCCCTTGCTGTGTGTTGGTTGGTGTGCGCCGTTCGGGAAAATCATATATGCTCTACCAACGCATCCAGCAATTACTAAACGAAGGCAGGCGGTGGGATGAAATGCTGTATCTGAATTTCGAGGATGAGCGTTTGGAGAACTTCACTGCCGAGGATTTTAACCATCTTCTTGAATGTCATCAGGAGATGTACGGCAAGCGTCCTATACTGTTCCTCGACGAAATACAGAATATCGACCATTGGGAGAAATTTGCCCGTCGTATGGCCGATGCGAAATACACTATATACATTACCGGCTCAAATGCAAAAATGCTGTCCGGGGAGATAAATACAACGCTCGGTGGTCGTTTCCTCACAACCGAGGTGTATCCTTACAGTTTCAGGGAGTATGCAAACGTGCACGGCGTGTCGTTGTTGCCCAATGACCTGCTTTCAACAGAAGGCCGCTCGGCTGCTGTAAGACATTTCAACGAGTATCTTCACGATGGAGGCCTACCGGCATCGGCAATGTTACCTGCCAAGCGCAACTATTTGAGCAGCGTGTTCCAAAAGATATATTTGGGTGATATTATAGCCCGCAACAGCATAACGAATGTTGCCGGTATTCGCATATTGATAAGAAAGATTGCCGAAAGCGTTTGCCGCCCCATCTCGTTTAACAGAATGAACAATCTGCTTTCGAGTGTCGGTGGTAAGCTGAGCCTTGCCACTACAATAAAATATGTAGAATATTGCGAGGATGCGTGGCTGTTGATGAGACTGAAAAATTACGCATCGTGCCTTGCCGACAAGGAGAGTAATTGCAAGTATTATTTCATAGATAATGGCATACTGAACCTGTTCCTCATTGACAAGGATGCGATGTTGTTGGAAAATCTGGTAGCATTAGAGCTGTTCCGCCAATATGGCCACGATGCCGCTAACGAAAGTGTGTTCTTCTATAACGATAACTTTGAAGTCGATTTTTACGTGCCCGAGAATGAGTTGGCCATACAAGTGTGCTATTCGCTACGTGACGAAGAAACCTTGAACAGGGAATTAGATGCCTTAAAGAAACTTCCCAAACGCCTTGCGTGCCGCAGACGCATAATACTCACCTTTGACGAAGAAACCACCTTTACCGACCAGTATGGAACAATCGAAGTAATCCCGTGCTGGAAATGGATGTTGGGTTAATGCTCTTTCAGTAGGGGCAGACGGGCAATTAAACTCTCCCTCTTTTTTGTAATAAAGAGGGAGTACCCGCAGGGGGAGGGAGTTTTGTTTCTTTGCCGGTGTATTTTGGGCGCACACATCGGTGCGCCCCTACATTTGGTTGCCGTTTGTTTTTCCCTTGCCGTAGGGGCAGACCGGTGTGTCTGCCCGGTTGTTCATTGCCAATGCTTTGGGCGCGCACAGCTATGCGCCCAAAGCATTGGCTTTTCTTGTCTAAAAAATATTAAAACGTTGCTCGCGGGGCGTTTCTTGTAAAAATGTACAAAATTATTATTTCGTGTCAATAATGTTAAATAAATGCACTGCTTGTAATCTAAATCCCTAATCCCTACCGAATTATTTTGTAGAAAAATGTGAAAAAAGAAGCTTAAAATGGTGCTGTTTATATAAAATTTATTACTTTTGCATTTTGTATGGTTTGTATAGCCCTTGTTGGCTACTTACGTGACCTGCATACCTGTTTTTGAAAGGAATAAAACGAAATAAAAACCATTAAAAAACAAATGAGAACAAAAAATTTCTATTTGTGTTTGCTGTTGCTGGTTTTGGGCACTGCAAATGTGTGGGCCGATAAATATTATCAGCCTTGGGATTACCGATACGAGGACCCGCGTTTCAGAAACCTGTCGCAGATGGTAGGTGAGAGGTTTATGATTTACAATACCTCGTTCAACGGCGAAGAGGACCGTACCGGCTTTTTGTGCGACAATGGAACCGGTTTCACACTTGACAAAACAAAGGAGCGTGACCGCTTTGTGTATAACGAAAGGTTCGTTTATATCCTCGAAGAGTATGGCACAGCCGATGATTATGCTTATGCCATCAGATCGGTTGGCAGTGGTACATATGTTGCCGCCGATGGTAGTACAGGACACGCTACACCGCAACCCATTTATATAAAGGACTGGGATACTGCGAAAGCTGGTGGTTGGGCTTGTTCTGGTGTGCGTTGTGAGAATGAGGATTTTCAAGGTATTAATAATGGTTCTATAACCAGCGCGGATTGCCAGGTGTTCGTTATTTCAAGCAGTGCAACCCACGAGGCAGGTGCATACAATTATTGGAATGGTAACCAGGCCACTTTTACACTTTATAGCGACGGACATCCTTATGCTTTTTATAGGGTGCGCGAGCTGCAGAGCGGTGCTTATCTCGAAGACCTCCACATATTCAGCCGTAGCGATATTTACTCGGCACAGGTTATATGGGGTTATGTGAAAACAGCCGATGATATTACCGGTGCTGCAGAAACATCGTTGCTCATCGATGGCGACCCTGCAACAGGTGTAACCGCAACAAACTACTTGCAGTTCGACCTTGGCAAGGCGGCAAGCAGCATCTACGTGTATTTGCAGCGCAGTTCTGCCGATGGTGCTGTTATTCCTGCAAATGTTAAGATACAGGCAAGTGCCAATGGCACCGATGGATGGCAGGATGTTACCACCCTTGCCACAAATCTTGGCTCAAATATCTCATATACATCAGGTATTATACAACTTGGCGGGGATTACCAACATATCCGTGTGGTAAATGCAAGCGGTGAGGCGCTGGCACTCTCCGAGGCTTATATACTGCCCACCGATAAAAGAATGCAGGACGCAGTGGGCTATTTCAGCGAGCTTGCAAAGGCCGATAATCTTGTATATACCCGTGCATCGGCACAGCAATATGCATCGCTTGTAGAGGATTACAATGCTAAATACCCCGAGGCAAAAACCCTCTCGGGTGTGCCTCTCCCCGGTAATAAATACCGCATCTATGCCGATGCATACGACATAAACACTCATACTTATGTAAACCAGGAAATATGCTTGGGAACGGGTGAAATGGATATACAGCCTTCGGGTAGCTACAACGATCTTAAGTCTGCCGGAAATGATGAAGAAGCCAAGAAATATGAGTGGTATTGCGAGGAGACAAACGACGGCTATCTTGTGTTCCGCAATGTAGCCAATCCCGGGCTCTACCTTGCCAATAACAGAACAGTGTCGGCAACTGCCTACAAGTGGAGCATGAGCACCGTGCAGACACACCGTTTTGGTGTGCCCATGTGGGATGGACAAGGAAAATATCTTACAGTAGCCAACGATGGTACCGGTGGTAATAATGGCTGGGTTCCCGATGTGGACGTAGCGCAGGATCAAACTGCCACAGCAGGTTATACCTACCAAACAGCCGGTGCCAATACTCCCGATGATGAATCGGATGACGAGAGTGTAACTATCGCTGCCGGTATTTGTACCGATTTTGTATTTATCCCCGTGGATATAACTGCTGCCGAGAAAAAGATTACGTTCACGGCCAATGAGATTACAAAGCGCAACTCGGTGTTCAAGGTCGATGGAGTGGTGTACACCCTGCCTTATTCGAGAATGTTCACAAGCGAGGCGGAACTTGACAACGTTACGTTCACATTGCAGTGTCCCGAAATACATCGTTACAAAGGAACTTACGTAAACAATAGTACCGACGCTGATGATACCGGTAAAGTGATAGATGAAGATGGTGTTCTCACATTTGATTATAATGCAATAAATGATGGCGATGTGCTTGATATAAAGCTCACATTCACACCGTTTGAAACTTGCAACGATGGTTCCAAGCTATACCTTATACGCAGCTTGCGCAATCAATCTATTGCGCAGCAGGCACCCGGTATGCGCAGGGCCGACAGCGATATTGAGATTGACGGAGGTGGTCCCATACAGACTGCCGGTGCCGAGGTTTATTATGCAAGATTCGAGGGACGCGACAAGAATATGTCCTTGGTTCCTGAAAGCAAAACGGCTCCAGTAACAGAATTTGACGCCGCATCGCTCTTCTATTTCCAACGCACCGAAGACACCGAGACCGATGAGTATTACAGTGTGAGCATCAGAAGTGCTATAACACCGTTTATGTGTGCCACCACCAATAAGTGGACCAAATCGGGCGATACATGGTATGTTCAGCCCAATGAGGCATCGGGTTTGGTGGGTTATGCAATAGGTCTTAATGTGCTTAATGCCACAAATAACCCCGGCGATGCATGGTGTACCAACCACACCGACGGTGACACTATAGTGTCGTTTAATGTCGAGGATGCCGGTGCTGCTTGGGAGTTTATTCCTATTACCGATGAGGATGAGGAAGATGCCAAGGAGATGCTTCGGGTATACATATCAACTACAGGAACCAATGTGGAGAATGACATTACTGCCAAGATTGGTCAGCCGGGCATCGACGACGCCAAAGCCGGTGAGTATATAACTTATGTTCGAGGTCTTGTAGGCAATTCACAGGACGGTGCCATCACCGTAGCACAGTTGGTTGACCTCTCGCATAAGGTACATATGCTTAAACACGAGATTGTATTTGCCCTGCAACAGCTACCCGATGTTACACACAAAGAGGATATTGGCGAGGAAAGCGATTACGACTTCCCTCACTGGTACTATATATATAATGTGAGAAGCAAGTATGCTGCCGACGGCACAACCGAGCAGGCCGAGTACTATGCCAAATACATAGGCCCTAACACACACATGGCTCTTGAGCAGATTACTGATGCCAATGCCGATGGCAAGAAGGATTTTGGCTTGGCAAATATGTTCTACTTCGAGGGTAAGAAAGTTACTGAGACCATCGGTGAGGGTACATACAACAAGGTTACCGATAACGCTCTCACAATAGATGAATACCTGCAGGTAGATGTTCACAACTTTATGGTGCCCGACACCACACTTGTGAGCAAGAACAAGGTTGTGCACACATCCTCCGATTTCCACCCCGGTGGCGATGGTTGGAAGGGTGAGGCTACCATTGTAAGCGGTCTTAACTTGCAATATAATGATACTTGGAGAATTGAGTGCGAGTACGACTTCTCTGGCGACAAGTTTGAATCGTTTAACACATACGGTTCTTGCTTGCTATCAAGTACAGAGCCCGGTCTCACTTGGTACAACAGCGAGTTCCAAGTTTATTTGCAAGATGACCGCGAGATTGTTGTAAAGCTTAACAATGGCTACGATACCCACAAGTGGGACGGAACAGTGGATTACTACACAAATATCAGAATTGTGATTACCCACTCGCCCGTGGCAACCACATTCGATATATATAACTCAAAAGGCGATAAATGGACAGTGTCATTCATCAAAGCATCGCTCAATACCGTAACACAGTTGAAGACAATGCTTCCCGGCAATGGTGTGAAGATAAAGATTCTTGCCATCGAGGAGGTTAAGGCTCATAATTGGAAGGTACAAGACCTCTCTGCCGGCGACCCCACAACAGTGGATACTGCCGAAGAGGAGGATACCTGGTACATCCTTCCCTCATCGAACACCAAATATCAAGGTTTCTCAATTGTTGCGAATGGTGCCAATGACAACAACCTCGGCTGGACAAACGTAACAGCTTCTAACAATGAGATTTTCAGTGATGCAGGTAACGCCGATAACTCAACCTGGCAGTTTGTGAGAATTGAGGAGTTCGACGACCTTGTCGACGAGTTGTTGGAGATTTACAATCCATCGGATTGTGTAATCTACAACAAGGAACTTGCAGCGCTGTCTGCGCTTATCATCAAGAACTCGGAGTATATTAAGAACAATACTTCAATCAATGGCAAGACCGACGAGGATTACTTTAACGAGATATATGAGGCAATAAAGAATTACACAGGTCCTATGCCCGATGATTTGAAGAAACCGAAACCCGGCAGCCTCTACACAATACGTCCCGCGGTTGAAGAAAAATCAGAAAATGCGCTCCTTGTGCACGTCGATGCTGCAAAGAATGATTACAGTACAAGAGAACTGTATAATGACGATGCTATACGCGACGATATGAGTTTCGATACCCGTTCGGTATGGCAGTTCGAGGGTACAGCCGATGGCAATTATCTTGCACTCAACGGCTTGAAGGCGAAAAATATACATACATTGTGTTACCTTGAAGCACCCGGTGCAGCAGAGTCTATGGTTTCGGACAATGCAGCTGCGATAACTCTTAAATCGCTTGGTGCTTGTACTACATACATTAAGGCGGGAGACAGCTACTTGGCAACAGGTAACGTTCTTAAATATACCGATTATATCAACGAAAATTATACCTTCTGGGGCGAGGCGTTAAATGAATATCCCGACGAAGTTGGTACTGTCTTTGAAACTATAAACGGCCATAGTACTGTACACTGCAAGAGCGTTGTTGTTTCTGTCGATACCGAGGGTGCTGTAACCGTTACGTTTACTCACGGCAGTGGTGCTCACAAACTCAATATTCTTGGTGTGACTCTTGTAAACGAAAAAGATGCTGTTGTTGCAGAGGAGTATCATCACGGTACAGCAGGTACTTCACACAATAACAACATATATAATCTTGGTACAATTACTCCCGGCATATATACGCTTAATTGCTATGTAGGCCAGCTTAACGGTGGCGACGGCGATAAGGTTTATCGTGCCGGTGGTTCGCTTACAATTGCCGGTGTGTCGACAGCAAGTGATGTAACCAATATTACCAACACCGGTACCGAGAATACCAAGTGGATTGTTGAGGAGATTACCGACCCCGAAAACAAGATATATTATCCCATTGAGGTCGCAACTCACGGTCACGGTACTTTAATGCTCGGTTTCGATGTAAAGGTGCCCGAAAACATAAAAGCTTTCTGGCCTCGCCAGCACGGTCCCATAGGCAGTACACACTATATGTCTATGACATCGTACGATGGTGGTATAATCCCCGCAAACACTCCTGTGATGTTGAAGATAGATGGAATAACCAGCGACCCCACAAACTTTGAGCCTCTTGCTCAAAAGACACCATTTAAGTTCTATTACAGCGCAACACCTGCAACCGAGGAGACACCCGACAAGTTGGATGGGGTTCTCTATGGTGCCCTGTACAATACATTCGTGCGTTGTGCCGATTACAGAGAGGATGGCGACCCCAACAATCACATATTTATGTTGCAGAAGAATCAGGTTGTTCCTCAGTTGTACCGTATTTGGGAGAACCGAAATGAACAAGGCGTTAAGGCGAACCCCAGCACTCAGGACCTTGCTGACGGTTACATACAATGTGGTGCCAACAAGGCTTACTGGGTTATGCCTTATGACTATACGCCTGCACAGAATGTTGCGTTCACATTGCGTTACGATGGTTTCTTTGGCGGAACAACCGATATTGATGAGATTGAGGATGCAGAAAATAACGCCAATACCGAAGCCGATGCGGATAAGACAATCTTCGACCTGCAAGGTCGCAAGCTCGATGAGATTACTGCTCCCGGTATTTACATAGTTAACGGCGTTAAGGTGATTGTAAAGTAATGTGGTAGGTTTATTAAAAAGAAAGGAAAAGACAATGAAAAAGAAAATATATAATTCTCCCGTTGCCGAGTTTGTGGAACTCGATGTAAATATTAGAATTGCCGAAAACACCTCTCCTCTTAAACCTGGTGAAGGTGGTGACTTTGGTGATGATGAGGAACAATGTGCCGATGAGTATGTCGCCGGCTCTTGGGAAAATATGTGGGGAAATATGCAATAAGTGACCCCGGCCACTCCGATGGCTGTTCAATATTTAACTCGATAGCGTACCTTCGAAGGTACGCTATCGAGTTTTTTGTGCGTAAAGGGCGTTGTTGCAATATTGGAATTCCTCCCGTGCGTTCGGGATGACAATCTGTTGCCTATGCCGTGCGGGGGCAGAGGGAGTACCAGCAGGGGGAGGGAGTTTTATTTCTTTGCTTGTGTGTTTTTTGTGCGCACACATCGTTGCGCCCCTACATTGTTTGTCTTTCTGTTCTTTTGTCTTATTGCCTTGCCGTAGGGGCAGACCGGTGTGTCTGCCCGAAGATTTCTTTGCTTGTGTGTTTTTTGGTCGCACACATCGGTGCGCCCCTACGTTTCATTGCCGGTGTTTATTTATCTCCTCTTTAACTCCTTGCGGAACCTGGTGCAATAGAGAATGGCTGCGGCGGTGAGCCCCACAGGCAAGCCGTAGGCAACGCCAATGCCGCCAAGCCCGGCGGTGAAACCAAGAAGGTAGCTGGTGGGGAGGGCAAGCAGAATGAATGATATAAAGGCGTAGATGCCCATTGGCTTGGTGACGGCGATGCCACGCAGAGCGTTGGCATAGTTTATCTGTATGCCGTCGCTCACCTGGTAGGTGAGCATTGGTATGAGCATTGCAGTGAACATTGCCTGTATGGCGGTGTCGGCGGTGAATGTGGCGGCAAGCTCGTTCTTGAAGAGGGCTATGCCTGCCGACAGCACCATTGCCACGGCGAGTATTATGTGAAGGCTGGCATTGGCTGTTTCGCCCACCTTGTTCCACTCGCCACGCCCGCGGTAGTGGCTTATGCGTATGCAGGCGGCAGCGGCTATGCCGTAGTAGACAAGGAAGCAGAGTGAGCCGGTGGTGCACATCACCTGGAAGGCGGCGAGCTCGGTGGCTCCCAACCAACCCATCAGGAGTGAGGCGAGGGAGAATGAGGCTGTCTCCATACCCATCTGCACGGCAAGGGGGGTGCCCACCTTGAACAGTTGTGTTACATCGCGGCGGTGGCTGCGGCGTGCGCCAAAGCCTGTCTTGTAGGTGCGGAACCTTTTCTGCTTTATTATGAGTGCTGCAAAGAGAAGTGCCATAAGTGTGCGCGAGGCAAGGGTGGCTATGCCGGCTCCCAGGAGCCCCATTTCGGGCATTCCGCCAACGCCGAATATGAGCAGGTAGTTGAGAAGTATGTTGGTGAGGTTGCCCACGACAATTACCCATAGCGCGGTTTTGGTGGCCGACACGCTGTCGGTGAATTGTTTGAAGCTGTTGAAGAGCATAACGAAGGGGAGAGAGGCGAGCAAGGTGAGGAAGTAGGGGCGCATAAGCGGCAGCAGTTCCTCGGGCTGGTCGAGGTTGCCCAGGTTAAGGTAGAGCAGGGTGTAGGCCGCCATTACTATTATGCCGAACAGTATGTTGGCCCAGATGCTGTCGCGGAAGGAGTGCCCCACGTTGTTGTCGTCATGGCGGCCGTAGAAGGCTCCTATTATGGGTGTGGCACCGTAGCTGAACCCAAGCATAGCGAATATTCCCAGGTTGAAGATGTTGTTGACAAAGCCTGCGGCCGAGAGTGCTTGGCCGCTGTATTGCCCCACCATAATGGTGTCGATGAAACCGAGTATGACGTTGCCTAATTGCCCCAGCACAATGGGGATGCCCAGGCGCACTATGCTGTTGTAATGGCTTCGGTAGTTGTTTATGGTTTTTATCATTTCTTCCTTTTTTTGCTGCTTGTTTTCTTTTTTGGCGCACACATCGGTGCGCCCCTATGTTTGTTTGTCCTTGTGTTCTTGTGTCTTATAGCCTTTTTCCGTAGGGGCAGACGGGTATGTCTGCCCGTTTTTCGTTGCCGATGTTTTCGGGCGCACACATCGGTGCGCCCCTACATTTTGTTTGTCCTTGTGTTCTTTTGTTTTATTACCTTTTGCCGTAGGGGCAGACGGGTGTGTCTGCCCGGTATTTCGTTGCCGGTGTTTTTGGGCGCACACATCGTTGCGCCCCTACATTTTGTTTGTCCTTGTGTTCTTTTGTTTTATTACCTTTTGCCGTAGGGGCAGACCGGTGTGTCTGCCCGGTTTTTCGTTGTTGGTGTTTTTGGGCGCACACATCGGTGCGCCCCTACATTGGTTGCTATTGTTCGTGGCAGAACAATTCATCATCGTGCCAATGGATTGGGTTTTCTATTATGTAACACGAAATTTCTTCGTATGATTGTTGGTTGCGTATTATATGTTCGTAATAGTTGCGTTGCCATAAATGTTTCTCAAATGGTACCCATCCTTTCTCCTTGACTCCACGAATATATTCATTGGTTGTCATTGTCTTAAACCATTGTACAATGTGGTGTAGGGGCGAACCGGTGTGTTCGCCCTTTTCTCCTTTGCTTGTGTCTTGTTTTTCCCCCGTGTTATGCCAAATGCAATGGATGTGATTAGGCATTATAATTTTCTCTAAACATTCGATGTCTTTGAAATGTTCTGTGCATCGGTTGAACCATTTTTCCAACATTAACCCAGCGTCGTTTAATAGCATTATGTCATCTATTATTTTCCCGAATAATAATTTGCGGTTATGGACACATATTGTAACAAAATATAGTCCTTCTTGGGAATAATCATATTCGGGAAGGCGAATGGAACGACGATGGTGTATTTCGGGGTTGTATGGCATAATTGTGTTGTTTCTTCTTTTTTGGGCGCACACATCGGTGCGCCCCTACATTTGGTTATATTTATGTATTATATATTCTTGTGTCTAGTTGTTTTTTGCCGTAGGGGCAGACCTATGTGTCTGCCCGCTTGTTTGCTTGTGTGTTGTTGTGCGCACACATCGGTGCGCCCCTACATTTTTGTTTTTCTGTTCTTTTGTCTTGTTGCCTTTTTCCGTAGGGGCAGACCGGTGTGTCTGCCCGGTATTTCGTTGTCGGTGTTTTTTGGCGCACACATCGGTGCGCCCCTATGTTTGTTTGTCCTTGTGTTCTTTTGTCTTTTTCATTACATAGTTCCTGTCATATCGAGCGTATGCGAGATATCTCAAAATGCTACTGAATGGTGAGATTTCTCACACAAGGTTCGAAATGACAATCTGTTTTATTTCCCGTAGGGGCAGACCGGCAATTAAAACTCTCCCTCTTTTTTATAATAAAGAGGGAGTACCCGCAGGGGGTAGGCGATAAAACCAATTGTTCTGTTGCATTCAATCGCTTTTTATACTCCCTCCGAAATTTACTTGTAAATTTCTCGTCCCTCTATCAGAGGGACAGTTTTTCTTGTTGTTGTTTCTTTGCTGTGTGTTTTTGGGCGCACACACCCGTGCGCCCCTACATTGTCTTACTAAAAAGCCTGCGCAACTGTGGGTTGGCAGGCTCTTGTGCGGGGTGTGGTGTCTATTTCACCGGTATGGCTTCAATTCGTGCAATGTGTCTGCCGCCTTCGAAGGGGGTGTCGAGGAATGCATCGACACATTTGCGGGCTTCTTCGTCGGTGATGAAACGGCCGGGCATCACAAGTATATTGGCATCGTTGTGCTGGCGTGCCAGCTCGGCTATTTCGGCTTGCCAGCAGAGGGCACCGCGTATGCCTCGGTGGTGGTTGACCGACATATTTATGCCGTTGCCTGTGCCGCAGATGGCTATGCCGCGTGTGTGCTCACCGGCTTCGATGGCGGTGGCGAGGGCGTGGCCGAACTGGGGGTAGTTGCAGCTGTCGGTGCTGTATGTGCCGTAGTCCTTGTAGCTGTATCCCTTTGCTGTGAGCCACTCTTTTACCTTCTCTTTGAGCGGGTAGCCGGCGTGGTCGCTTGCGAGTCCTATTGTCTTGTCCATATCCTTTGAAACAGCTTCTTATAACATTGCTTTTACTTGTTCGTATACGTTCTGTGCGGTGAAGCCGAGCTTCTCGTCGAGCACTTTGAATGGTGCCGAGTAACCGAACGATTCGAGGCCGTATACTTTTCCGTGGGGGCCTACAAGGCTTTGGAGGTTCACGGGAAGGCCGGCTGTGAGGCCGAATATCTTGGCATCACGGGGCAACACGCTCTCCTGGTATTGCAGGGGCTGTGTGCGGAAGAGGCCTTCGGAGGGTACCGACACGATGCGTGTCTTTATGCCGTCGGCTTTGAGGAGCTTGGCACCCTCGACAAGGGTTGATACTTCGGAACCCGATGCAATGAGTATTATGTCGTAGTCCTCGTCGGAGCCTGCTATCACGTATGCGCCTTTGGCGGCTTGTGTGTAGTCGGTGCCGGCAGGGAGGTTGGTGATGTTCTGGCGCGAGAAGATGAGCCCGGTGGGGGTGCAGTCGTTCTCCATTGCAAGCTTCCAGGCTTGTGTGGCTTCGTTTACGTCGGCTGGGCGAAGCACGAGCATTGAGTTGCGGCCGTGGTGGTTCTTAACCTTTTCCATAAGGCGCACTTGTGCCTCTTGCTCCACGGGTTCGTGGGTGGGGCCGTCCTCGCCTACACGGAATGCGTCGTGTGACCAGATGAACTTGACGGGCAACTCCATGAGTGCTGCCATACGTATTGCGGGTTTCATATAGTCGCTGAACACGAAGAATGTTCCGCAAGCTGCTATAACGCCGCCGTGGAGTGCCATACCTATGCAGAGGCAGGCCATTGTGAGTTCCGATACTCCGGCGTGGAGGAATGCTCCGGTGAAGTCGCCGGGGGCTATCGCGTGGGTCTTTTTGAGGAAGCCGTCGGTCTTGTCGCTGTTGCAGAGGTCGGCCGACGATACTATCATATTTTCGTATTTCTCGGCGAGTATGCCCAGGATGGTGGCCGATGCGTTACGGGTGGGGCCGTCGGCCTTCTGCTCTATGTTGTCCCAGTCGATGGCGGGGTGTGCGCCTGCAAACCACTCGGCGAGCTTGATGGCTTTGTCGGGGTTGGCGGCTGCCCAAGCTGCTTTCTGCTGCTTGCGCTCGGCAACTATCTTGCGCAGTTCGGCAAGGCGGTTGTCGTACATTGCTTTGACTTCGGGGAAGAATACGAAGGGGTTTTCAACATCGCCTCCGAGGTTCTTTATGGTGTTTATGTAGGCATCGCCGCCGAGGGGTGCTCCGTGTGTGGCGCAGTCGAATTCGTAGCTGCTGCCGTCGGCACGGCGTGCGCCCTTGCCCATTACGGTGTTTCCTATGATGAGGGTGGGGCGTTCGGCCTCGGCCTTTGCCTCGGTGAGGGCTGCACGTATTGCGTCGCAGTCGTTACCGTCGATGGTTATTACTTTCCAACCCCAAGCCTCGTATTTCTTGGCTGTGTCTTCCCACATTACCTGGTCGCAACGGGTGGAGAGCTGTATCTGGTTGGCATCGTAGAACATTATGAGGTTGTTGAGTTTGAGGAAACCTGCCATACGGCCTGCACCTTGTGAAATCTCCTCCTGTACACCGCCATCGGAAATGAAGGCGTATATTGTCTGTCCCATAACCTCCTTGCCCAGGCGTGCTTCGAGGAATTTTGCGGCGATGGCGGCACCCACTGCGTAGGTGTGGCCCTGGCCCAGGGGGCCCGATGTGTTCTCGATGCCGCGGGCAAAGTTAACTTCGGGGTGGCCGGGGGTGGCGCTTCCCCATTGACGGAGCTCTTTGAGCTCGTCCATTGTGTATTTGTCGCAGAGTGCAAGAACCGAATAGAGCATTGGCGACATGTGGCCGGGGTCGAGGAAGAAACGGTCACGGCCTTCCCACAGAGGGTTTTCGGGGTCGTAAACCATAAATTCGGAGTAGAGTACGTTTATGAAGTCGGCTCCACCCATTGCACCGCCGGGGTGTCCCGACTTTGCCTTTTCTACCATTGCTGCTGAAAGAATGCGGATATTGTCCGCTGCTTTGTTCATCAGTTGCTTGCTGTTCATACCTTTAATATTATTGGGGTAATTTAATTTTCCTATTTGAGCTTTGGGCTCTTTTTCAATCTTTATTATTAACTGCAAATTTACTATTTTTTGTTTGAATGTGGGCATATTTTTATGATGTTTTTTCAACAATTATATTTTATGTCGAGGGGTGTGTGGTTTTTTTTCTCTTTTTTGTTTTTTTGTGTTTTTATTTGGGTGCTTTTGTGCTATCTTCGCTTGTGTGAATGAGCGCAGGGGCGTGCAGTGAGCTCCGCGATAAAATGATTGGAATATGCTTATAGATATTATATCGAAAGAACTTGGTTTTGCGCGCGAAAGGGTGCGTAACGTGGTGGACTTGCTCGAAGGCGGGGCCACAGTGCCGTTCATTGCGCGTTATCGTAAGGAGGCTACCGGTTTGATGGACGAGGTGGCTATCGGAAACGTGAAGGAACTGCACGAGAAACTGAAACAGATTGTGCAGCGCAAGGCTACCATTGTGGCAACTATCGAGGAGCAGGGGAGGCTTACCGAGGAGCTGAAAAGGCGTATAGATGCCTGTTTCGATGCGGTGGAGCTTGAAGATATCTATCTCCCCTACAAACCTAAACGCCGCACGCGTGCGACGGTGGCGCGTGAACGTGGCCTGGAACCGCTTGCCGACTTTATATGGCAACAGCAGGCGGGCGACGTGGAGGGCCGTGCGCGTATGTTTGTGAACAAGGATGTGCCGGCGGTGGAGGATGCCATTGCGGGTGCCTGTGATATAATCGCCGAGCGTGTTTCCGAGGATGAGTGGGCACGTGGTGCCATGCGACGTTTTTATGCGCGTCGCGGCAAGCTTGTGTCGAGGGTTGTGAAGGGCAAGGAACCCGACGGTGTGAAGTATGCCGATTATTATGAGTGGGAGGAGCCTGTGGGGCGCATATCGTCGCACCGTCTGCTGGCCATTATGCGTGGCGAGGAGGAGGGGTTCTTGCGTGTGGGTATTGATGTGGATGCCGACGAGGCTTGTGAGCAGCTGTTCCGCCGTTTCGTGAGGCGTGGCTCCCCTGTGCGCTCTATTATGGAGGGTGCCATTGCCGATGGTTTCAAACGTCTGCTCTCCCCGTCGATAGAGAACGAGACACGTGCTGCTGCAAAGGTGAAGGCCGACGATGAGGCGATTGCTGTGTTTGCCGATAATTTGAGGCAGCTGCTGTTGTCGTCGCCGTTGGGGCAGAAGGCGGTGCTTGCCATAGATCCCGGTTTCCGCACCGGTTGTAAGGTGGTGGCACTCGACAAGCAGGGGAACCTGCTCTGCCACTCGGTAATATATCCCCATCCGCCGCATAACGACCGCGAGGGGGCTGCCAATATGCTCTCTTCGTTGGTAAAAAAGCACTCTATTGAGGCTTTTGCCATAGGCAGCGGCACGGCGGGGCGCGAAACGGAGAGTTTTGTACGCTCACTGGGGCTGTCGCCCGATGTCTTTGTGGTGAACGAGGATGGCGCATCGGTCTATTCGGCATCGGCGGTGGCACGCGAGGAGTTCCCCAATGAGGATGTTACGGTGCGCGGTGCGGTGTCGATAGGGCGCAGACTCATTGACCCGTTGTCGGAACTTGTGAAGATTGAGCCACGTTCCATCGGGGTGGGGCAGTATCAGCATAGTGTGGACCAGACTAAATTGAGAGAGAGGCTCGATGTGGTTGTGGAGAGCTGTGTGAACCTGGTGGGTGTGAACCTGAACACTGCCACGAAACAGATTCTTACGCATATATCGGGCTTGGGGCCTTCGCTTGCCGAGAATATTGTGAAATACAGGGCCGAGAATGGCGATTTCCGTTCGCGTCGTGCGCTGTTGAAGGTGCCGCGTCTGGGTGCGAAGGCTTTTGAACAGGCTGCCGGTTTTCTGCGTGTGGTGGGTGGCGATGTGCTGCTCGATAACACTGCGGTGCATCCCGAATCGTATGCGGTGGTGGAAAAGATGGCTGCCGATGCGGGGGTGTCGCTCGAAGAGTTCATTGTGGACAAGGAGGTGCGCTTGCGTGTGCCTTTGAAGGATTATGTAACGGAGAAGGTGGGTATGCCCACACTAAACGATATTATGGATGCGCTGAACAAACGTGGGCTCGACCCGCGTGAGCCGGCACGCGCTTTTGCCTTCGATGCCACTGTGCACGAGATTGAGGACTTGCGCCAAGGTATGGTGTTGCCAGGCATTGTAACCAATATAACCGCATTCGGTGCTTTTGTGAATGTGGGTGTGCACCAGGATGGGCTTGTACATATTTCGCAGCTTGCCGACCGCTTTGTTGCTTCGCCGGGCGATGTGGTGAAACTGGGACAGCAGGTTATGGTGCGTGTGGTGGAGGTCGACCTGAAACGCCGCCGCATCTCGTTGAGTATGAAAATATAGCGAGTGCCCGAAGATTTCTTTGCTTGTGTGTTTTTGGGCGCACACATCGGTGCGCCCCTACATTGTTTTGTTCTTGTGTCTTATTGCCTTGCCGTAGGGGCAGACCGGTGTGTCTGCCCGGCTGTTTGCGGTGTTTTTTTTATCTCCTCCCCCGCAAGCGGTAAGCAAAGGCACTCCTTGGGGAACATAAATGTTGATTTTATCGATATTCGGCTGCACTCGGCATAGTCTAAATAAATTTATCCTTTGCTCTCATTTGCACAAATATTCCCGTCGTCGCAAACGGCACTGTGGCTCCGTGCCGGCCTTTTGCGGCTCAGTAGCAAAAAGGTGTGGGCACTCACCCTATACGATACTAAACATTCTTTCTTTTGACTTCTCGGTGTTATTTGTCGGTTATTCTCTCATTGGAAATATATCTTTGACGTTCTTTGTCGCGCAAAGAACCAAACGCCCGGCACGCGAGTAAAATC
>SUXO01000028.1 GCA_015060885.1 Bacteroidales bacterium | reverse complement strand
TGTGAGAAAGATAAACACGGCAAGGGAGGTTCGACTGAGGGTTCGCCTTTCGGCGACGTGAACAAAGAACCGAGCGACTGATTTTTCTCGCGTGCCGGGCGTTTGGTTCTTTGCGCGACAAAGAACATCAAAGATATATTTCCAATGAGAGAATAACCGACAAATAACACCGAGAAGTCAAAAGAAAGAATGTTTAGTATCGTAGTGAGTGCCCACACCTTTTTGCTACTAAGCCATGTTTACTTACACAAAATCGAACGCAGTGAGGAAGCAATAAAAGAATGCCCCCGGCTCTAACGAACCGGGGGCATAATTCAAAAAACTGCTGTTAAATTACTGAGCAAGCTTGTTTTCAGAACCAAGAACATTCACAATCTTGTGGATGTACTGTTTCTTCATATTCTCGCGAGCGGGACCGAGGTACTTGCGGGGGTCGAACTCTGCGGGGTTTGTTGCAAACACCTCACGAATAGCAGCTGTCATAGCCAAACGGCTGTCGCTGTCGATGTTGATTTTGCAAACTGCGAGTGAAGCGGCCTTGCGAAGCTCCTCTTCGGGGATACCGATAGCATCCTTCAACGCACCACCGTATTTGTTGATGGTTGCAACCTCCTCCTGGGGAACAGAAGAAGAACCGTGGAGAACGATGGGGAAACCGGGAAGCTCCTTCATACAGCCTTCGAGTACGTCGAATGCCAAGGGAGGAGGAACGAGGATACCTTTCTCGTTGCGTGTGCACTGCTCGGGTTTGAACTTGTTTGCACCGTGAGAAGTACCGATAGAGATAGCCAAGCTGTCGCAACCGGTCTTGCTTACAAAGTCAACAACCTCTTCGGGGCGTGTATATGTGTGGTGCTCGGCAACAACGTCGTCCTCAACACCTGCGAGGATACCAAGCTCGCCCTCAACAGTTACATCGTACTGGTGAGCATACTCAACAACTTTCTTTGTGAGAGCAACGTTCTCCTCGTAGGGGAGGTGTGAACCGTCGATCATTACAGAAGAGAAGCCCATATCGATACAAGACTTGCACAACTCGAAAGAGTTACCGTGGTCGAGATGAAGAACGATTTCGGGATTAGCGCAACCGAGTTCCTTTGCATACTCGACAGCACCCTCTGCCATATAACGGAGAAGAGTCTGGTTAGCATACTTACGAGCACCGCTCGATACTTGAAGGATAACGGGAGATTTTGTCTCAACGGCAGCCATTACGATTGCCTGCAACTGCTCCATGTTGTTGAAGTTGAAAGCGGGGATAGCGTAGCCGCCTTTCATTGCTCTTGCAAACATATCACGTGTGTTTACAAGGCCAAGTTCTTTAAAATTTACCATAGTTTTATATACTTTAAAAGTAATTGAATAATACTCGTTGTTGCTCCCTTTTGCGGGATTCTTTGCAAATTTAGTAAATTCTTTCCTTATTGTAAGTATTACTGACAAAAAAAGTGATACAAAAATAAAAAATTGCGACAGAGAGCCACTATTTACAGCCGGGCGTACCATTTTTTGGAGCCGCAGGGTTTTATTTTCGAATAAAAAGAGTAAATTCGCAACTGAAAGCACAACGGGAACCACGGTTCCCGGTTACAACAAACCAACACACAGAATTATGTATATTATAGGCATTGCAGGAGGTACCGGGTCGGGAAAGACGACCGTAGTAAAAGAGATTGTGAACTCGTTGCCCGAGGCATCGGTTGTGGTAATTCCGCAGGACTCATATTACAAGGACAGCAGCCATGTTCCCGTTGAGGAGAGGCAGAACATAAATTTCGACCACCCCGACGCATTCGACTGGGACCTGCTTGTGGAGCAGATTACAATGTTGCGTGAGGGGAAAGCCGTGGAGCAGCCCACATACTCCTACATCACCTGCACCCGCCAGCCCGAAGTGGTGCACATTGAGCCCAAGGATATAATAATAATTGAGGGAATTATGGCACTGGTGAACCCCGAACTGCGCGACCTTATGGACCTGAAAGTGTATGTCGATGCCGATGCCGATGACCGCCTCATACGCCTCATAAGACGCGACATAATTGAACGCGGCCGCACACCCGAAACTGTAATCTCACGTTACGAACGCATTGTAAAGGCTATGCACTGGGAGTTCATTGAGCCCACCAAGAAATTTGCCGACATAATAATTCCGCAAGGCGGGCACAACAAGAAAGCAATAAAGATGCTGCAAATGTCCATAGGTTACTTCCTTAACAAATAACCTATGCAGTTGCGATACATATACCCCCTTGCACTCATCATCGCCTTTGTTATGTTCATAACAGAGGGTGATGTGATTTTCCGCGGCAAGGTGAAGAACGTATATGTCTACACACCGCAATACAAGTACATTTCGCCACACGTTACCATTTCGCCTTATGACGAGAAGTTCCGCGAAGCGGCCGACACGCTCGGCTGGGACTGGAAGTTCATTGCTGCCATTGCCTTTACCGAGTCGCGTTTCGACAGCACGGCAGTATCGGGGGTGGGAGCCTGCGGAGTAATGCAGGTGATGCCTGCCACGTTGCGCGGCTTCGGCGTGCCCGACTCCCTTCATATGGACACACGGAGCAACATTATGGCTGCGGCAGGCCTGCTTGGCAGCCTCGACCACCTGTACCGTCGCATAGGCGATTTCAATGAGCGTAGCAACTTTATTCTCGCATCGTACAACGCAGGAGCTGGCCACATAGGCGATGCTATGAACCTTGCAGAGAAACACGGCCGCCCGCGATATGTGTGGCACCAGAATGTCGATAGTTTTCTCGTTCTCAAAAGCCTGCCCGAATTTTATACCGACAGCGTGTGCCGCAACGGCTCGTTCAACGACTGGAAACAGACACTGTCGTTTGTAAAGAAGGTGAAACGCTCGTGGAAAAGGTTCAATATTCTGCAAGAACGGTACAACGACTCCATAAGCAGGTTGCTTGCAAACGACACGACTATAAGAATAAGGAGGTAATCATATTATGCAGGAGTGCTTTTTACGCAAGCAGATAACCCTTGACACCTTCCACGACGGTATAATGACAGGGCGCGACAAGGAGGGGGTGGAAACAGTTGTTGCACTGCCCGACGAGGAGTGCTACAAGCAACTCCCCGCACTGCTGCACAAGGGTTGCAAGCTCAACATTCTGTCGGCCACCGCCGATGCCGAAGGCACCCTGCACCCGCGCGACATAATATACGAGCCCGACTATCTTATAGACATTTCGGCACTTGCACGATGCGTGCAGCCATACGGATCTCCCCCACTCGGCTACATAATAAACCTATTTGAACAGAGTGGCGACAGCGCCGCACGCCTGTTGGGAGAAGCTGCCAACCTTTTCCTCGACGACTGCGTGAACGAAGAGCGCGAAGAGCCTGCCACATACGGAGGCTCGATGAAAAAATTCTTCCGCGAATATACCTTGCCGTTGTCGGTGTGCAGCGGCATCGACAACGAGTTCTTTTCGTGGTCGCGCCGGCACTTCGACAACATACAGACGCGAATGGGCAGCACAGGCATTGAGGCCGAAGACAACTACCGTCGCGACCGCCTCTACCTGGAACCGTCGTTCTTCTGCGAGTCGCTCGGCCTGCAAGGACGTATCGACCTGTTGCAAAGCGATTGCAGCCATCTCATAGAGCTTAAATCGGGCAAGGCCGATGAGTTCAACGGCGGCCCGAAGGTGGAACACCGCATACAGATGTCGCTCTACAAGGAGATGCTCTGCTACTCGTTGCAGATACCCCGTGAGCAGATACGCCCCTATCTCTTCTACTCACGCTACCCGCGGTTCTATAAACAGGAGTCGGGCAGAAGCGAGATAAGCCGCACGCTTATGCTGCGCAACAGGATTGTTGCTTTGCTCGCACAGATGGGCAAGGAGGGGCTGCGCAAGACTCTGCTCGGCATAACAGCCGAGGATTTGAACGAAAGGGGCGACTGCGGCAAGTTGTGGAACAGCTACCTGCGCCCACGCATCGAAGAGATACTCGCACCCATACAGAATGCCGACGAGGCACTGCAAGAGTACTTCTTCGGCAACGTGGCATTCGTTGCGCGCGAAATGCACCTTGCCAAGATGGGCAACGGCGACTATGAACGCGGGCGCAGTTTCGCCGATATATGGAACGCTCCGTTGGAGAGCAAGATTGAGAACGGAAACATACTCATTGACCTTGAAATAAAGTCGTTCGACAGCGACGAGGGGATAAGCGAGATAACACTCGCCATTCCCGACTACGGCGAGGAGTTCTATCCCAATTTCAGAGCCGGTGACACGGTATTCCTCTACCGCCGCGACAACGCGAAGCATAACGCCACCAACCGTCAGGTAACACGCGGCACGCTCACAAGCATAACACCCTGCGAGGTTACAATACACCTGCGCCACAAGCAGAAGAACCGCAACCTCTACCCCACAAGCAGCCGGTATGCAATGGAGCACGACCACCTCGACAGCACCTTCCGCGCCACCTTCCGCGACCTCGCAAGCCTGCTCACAGCTCCACAGGAGCGCATAGAACTGCTGCTTGCACGCCGCACACCGCGCATCGACCGCACAGTCACCCTCAAAGGGCGTTACACCAACGCTTACATCGACAACATTGTGTTGCAAGCCAAGCAGGCCGAGGAACTTTTTATGCTGGTGGGACCACCGGGAACAGGCAAGACATCGCAGGCACTGAAAAGCATGGTACAGGAGTTCCACAACCACGAAGGGTGCAACATTCTGCTGGCATCATATACCAACCGCGCAGTCGACGAAATATGCGAGGCACTCGAAGAGATACCCGATGCACGTTATATAAGAATAGGCAGCGAACAGAGCTGTGCCGCCAAGCACCGCCCCCACCTGCTTAAAAACGTGATAGCCGACTGCACCAACCGCGAACAGATAAAGGCCACAATGCAAGGACACAGGATATTTGTGGGCACAGTGGCATCGCTCACCGGACGCAAGGAACTTTTTGCCCTCAAACGGTTCGATGTAGCAATCGTCGACGAGGCAACGCAGATACTCGAATCGCAGCTTGCAGGGTTGTGGGCTGCCACCACGCCCGACAAGGAGGTGGCAATAAAGAAATTCATTCTCATAGGCGACCCAAAACAATTGCCAGCCGTGGTGGCACAAAACAGCGCATACACAAAGGTCAGCACCCCGTTGCTCAACAAGGCCGGCATAAGCGACTACGGAATGTCGCTCTTCGAACGGTTATACAAATGGTACCACACCCACCCTGTCGAGGGGGTTACCGCCACACTGAACCGCCAGGGGCGTATGCACCCGGCCATAAACGACTTTGCCAACCGCCACTTCTACAACAGTATTCTGGAACCCATACCGTTGCCCCACCAGCAAGAGGAACTGCTGTATCCGTCATACGACAAGAACGATAACTGCCAGGCAACGATAGCAACCCGCCGTTCGGCATTCATTGAGATTGAGCCCGATGCAAGCGGCAGCCCCAAAGTGAACCGTAAGGAGGCCGAGGAGATTGCCCTTTTCGTGCAGGCCTACCACCGTGTACGTGAGAGCAACGGACACCCCTGCAACCCCTCACAGGAGATAGGAATAATTGTTCCCTTCCGCAGCCAGATAGCAATGGTTACCAAAGAGATTGCAAAACTTGACATTCCCCGCAGCGAAGATATTGTAATTGACACAGTGGAACGTTTCCAGGGCTCGCAGCGCGAACTAATACTCTTTGGTACGACCATAAACAGCCCCGAACAGATAGATATTCTTTCGGCACCCGTTCCCGATGCCGACGGCACCCCCATCGACCGCAAGCTGAACGTTGCGCTCACCCGCGCGCGTCGCCAGATGTTTGTCTTTGGCAACAAGGAGGTACTCTCTCTTTCACCCATTTACAGGAGCTTGATAGAGGAGATATAATGCAAATCCTCTTCCCCTTACAGCTTACTCCACTCTCTTTTATAAAAGAGAGTGAAAAATTTTCTTATTTTTTTCGGGCAATTTGTTTTGCAGTGTAAATAAATGCCTTTATATTTGCAGTGTACTAATCCACTAATACACTATGATACAGATAGACAATTTGAATTTCTCATACGGAGAAAAAGAGGTACTCAAAGGGATAAACGCAAGGTTTGAAAAAGGGAGGATATATGGGCTCCTGGGCCCCAACGGTGCCGGAAAGACCACTCTTATGAGGCTTGTATGCGGCATACAAAAGTTGAAGGGCGGATGCATAGAGATTGATGGCAAGAACCCTGTCAACCGCACACCCGAAACATTGCAGCGCATCTTCTACCTGCCCGAACACCCTGTTGCTACAATCAACAGAATAAGCACATTCGTGCGTGAATACGGACAATTCTACCCCACTTTCAGATATGAGGAGTTCGAGCGGACAATGAAGGAGTTCCGCCTCGACTGCGACGCGAAATTCGACAAGCTGTCGACCGGCGAGTGCAAGAAAGCATTCATCGCCTTTGCATTAGCACTCAACACCCCTTATCTGTTGCTCGATGAGCCAACAAACGGGCTCGACGTAACAAGCAAGAACGAGTTCAGGCAGACTGTTTCACGACATATGAACGACGGGCGTTGCATTATTATAGCCACACACCAGATTAGAGAGATATCCACCCTGCTCGACCACATTGTAATACTGAAAGACAAAGACATTGCAATAGATGCCACAATAGCCGACTTGCAGATGCAGTACAGATGCGGCACTGCGAAGGAACTGCCGGCCGATGTCCTATACAGCGAAGAGAGCATAAACGGCTACAACTATATTGCGCCCAACAACAAGGGCGAAGAGAGCGACATTGAGATTGAACTGCTTTTCAACTACATAAACCTTAAAAAGTGACAATGAATACACAATTCAACCTTGCCCGTTTTTGCAGGCTCTTTGTTTACGAGCACAGGAGCAGCAGTTTCCTGCCCTATGCGACAATGCTGATTGTGCTTTACAGCATAGCAGTATGGTTTCTCAATCTATATGTGGTCACCATAGTTGTCGAGGCCGGCGGAGCGACACCTTTTCCTGAAAAATTTGTGACACTTGCCGGATATCTATCTGTCGCGTTCTACTACCCGCTATTAAGGAAGGAGAAGAGGAATTTATACACCGCACTGCCGGTTAGCTCCCTCGAAAAATATATATCGGTTGCAATAAACACACTTGTTGTGATACCGGTGAGCTTTGTGGTACTGTCGACAATAATTTCACGGGTTGCAGCCCTCATTGTTTTTGGCGGCGAAATTCCGGGCCTGGAATTCAGGTTGCCGAGCCTGCTTTCGCTATGCATCCATGCAAGCATTATAAGCATTGTAACCTACCTATATTTCTCGTCGATGAATCGCAAGCACCTCCTGCAAGGATTGGTAATAATATTGATATACTGGTTCAGCGGGCCGTTGCGGAGGGATCTTCAAGAGGCAGGACACACCTGTTTCCATTTATTTATAATTGCGTTTATGCAATTACTTATTTATTCAAGAATTAAAAACATAGAATAATATGAACAAAAGACTGGACATAAAACGTTTGGGCAGGCTCATTATATATGACAACAGGAGTTGCGGCTACATACACAAAGTCATTCTGGTGGGTGTTGCAATCCTCTCGATAGTCCTTATTATGCGGGCAATCCATTTCATAACCGCAACAGACGGGAGCTTTATGCTCAGGCCCATATTTGGAGGAACAAACACCCTGGTACCTATAATTTTAGGCCTGTCACCATTTATAGTCTATGGCAGTATGGTGAAGAAAGGCAAAAACATACTGCGCGTGATGCTGCCGGCAAGCAGCCTCGAAAAATATCTCGCAATGCTTGCAAACACATTCATCACCGCCCCAATAATAATCACACTCACCGCAATGTGCATAAACATCATAGCCACCGGGTTCTCGTTTGAATATATAAGGGGAGTGTTTGCCGCAAACGGATTACTTAATCTTATTGCAATTATATGGGGCTACATAAGCATGAACACATTTTTCCTTCTCATTCTTAACAGATACAGAGTGTGGATTGGTGTCCTGGTTATAATAGCAACTTTCATTATAGAATTCTATTCTATTGGAGCACTGCTCGATTATACCTACGATGGATATATTGCACCGAGTTATTTGCCACGGGTATTTAATATTATCGCAATTGTCAATATCTTTGTATTCCAAATACTCGTCTATTGTATGAACCGAAAAACAAGAGTATAGCACAATGGAATTCAGCGAACACAAGCCTATATATCTGCAAATGGCCGAAATGATGCAGGAACGTATCCTGTGCCACGTTTGGGAAGAGGAGAGCCGCATTCCCTCGGTAAGGGAAATGGGCGCATCGCTTGGCGTTAACCCCAACACAATTGTGCGCACCTACCAGTTGCTCGAAAGCGACTGTGTAATTTACAACAAACGCGGCCTCGGTTATTTTGTGAGAGAGGGGGCAAGAGAGAGAATCAAGGAGAGGCAGCGCCGTGAGTTCATCGAGAATGAGCTGCCGCAGTTCAAGGCAAAAGCCGAACTTTTGGGAATTGCAAAAGATGAACTGATGAAACTATTGTAGCATAAATGGAACTGATTGACAATGAAAAAATATATCGTAAAATTCTTTTGGGCACTGTCAATTGCTATTGTAATACTTATTCTTGGCGTAATCATTGAAATAGCCGGTATGCTTCACGCCGCATTCGGCCCCGACAACGACGATTTTGGCAAAAGGCACACAATCCCTGCCGACCTTGAATACAACGAACCTATGGAGTTGCGCGATTCGGTGCTTGTGGAACCCGTCGACAGCCTTGCAACTGACAGCTATTTGCAAGTATATAATGACTTTCAAGGAGGTATGTATTTATATGATTTCCACTACCCCTCCCTGCCCGCCGGTGAAATTTACCTTATGTGCTACGAGGCAACAGAGAACATACCACTCTCCAAAAAGCGCATCCTTGCAAAGAGCAAGGTTGGAAATGCAGATACCGGTTCTTTCAGCAAATTGGTAAACAAACAGAATTTCACCATTTATGAAGGAGTATGGGGCGACTACTATGCCGCACGCATCGAGGTGTGGCACAGGAGTGCCACTACCGGAAAGGAAATAAAACTGATGGAAAAGATTTACCGCGTAGAGGGGTGGCAAAGATAGATACACAACATACACAATAAAAAAGGATTTCCCGCACGGGAAATCCTTTTTTATTGTGCATTATCAGTTGTTTATTACTTGCTCAACATCTCGTGCATAGAGGCAGCTGCGTGACGGCCGTCACCCATTGCAAGGATTACGGTTGCACCACCGCGCACAATGTCGCCGCCTGCAAAGATATATGGGATTGACGACTGCATATCATCGTTCACGGCAATCGTGTTCTTGCGACCAAGTTCCAATCCCTCTACCGATGTGGGAACAAGGGGGTTGGGCGACACACCCACCGAAACCACAGCCATATCGATGTCGATGGTTTCAATAGCACCCTCGATGGGCACGGGTGAACGACGGCCCGAAGCATCGGGCTCGCCAAGCTCCATTTTCTGCAATACAATCTGCTTTACACAACCCTTCTCGTCGGCAATATACTCGATGGGGTTATGCAGTGTGAGGAACTCAACGCCCTCCTCCTTTGCGTGCTTCACCTCTTCGAGGCGCGCAGGCATTTCTGCTTCGGAACGGCGATAGATAATCATTGCACGCTCGGCACCCAGGCGCAACGCTGTACGCACGGAGTCCATAGCGGTGTTACCGCCACCAACGACTGCCACACGTTTACCTATGTGCATAGGAGTATCGGTGTCGGGGTTCGAAGCGTCCATAAGGTTTACACGGGTAAGATACTCGTTCGACGAAAGGATGTTTATTGAGTTCTCGCCGGGTATGTTCATAAAGTTGGGCAGACCGGCACCCGATGCCACAAAGACACCCTGGAAACCATCGTTCTGCAATTGTGCAATTGATATTGTCTTGCCAATCACGCAGTCCTTTACAAACTCCACACCCATTGCACGCAAGGTATCGATTTCGACATCTACGATTGCATTGGGCAAACGGAATTCGGGAATACCGTATTTGAGCACACCGCCTATTTCGTGCAGTGCCTCGAACACGGTCACGCTGTAACCGAGTTTTGCCATATCACCGGCAAACGATAGGCCTGCGGGGCCCGAACCAACAACGGCAACCTTCTTGCCGTTAGAGGGAGCTACGGCGGGAACTGCCATTTCGCCACTCTCGCGTGCATAGTCGGCAGCAAAACGCTCCAACGCACCGATGGCAACAGCCTTGTGGCCCATCTTCAAATGTATACACTTGCTCTCGCACTGTTTCTCCTGTGGGCATACACGACCGCAGACAGCAGGCAGCGAACTTGTCATTTTAAGCACCTGGGCAGCCTTGCCGAACTCGCCACGCTCTATGTTCTTAATGAATGAGGGTATCTTGATGCTCACGGGGCAGCCCTCCATACAAGCAGGGTTGGGACAGTCAAGGCAACGCTGTGCCTCCACCATAGCCATCTCCTTTGTGAGGCCGGTGTTTACCTCCTCGCGCAGTTTTGTTGCACGGTAAGCAGGGTCAAGTTCGGGCATTACGCAACGCTCGATGGCAGTGCGCTCTTTGGGTTTCATCTTGTTGCGGAGTGCCACGCGCCACTCGGCATCGCGGTTTGTGAGTTCGCAAGCCTCGTTCACTGCCTCGCCGGTAGCTTCGCACTTGTCGAGTTTGTGAATCTCTTCGGCCTCCTCACGCTTGAAACTGCCCAAACGTTGCATCATACCGTCGAAATCGACCTGATGACCATCGAATTCGGGACCATCGACACAAACGAATTTTGTTTTGCCGCCAACGGTAACACGGCAGGCACCGCACATACCTGTTCCGTCGACCATAATTGTGTTGAGCGAAACAACGGTGGGTATATCATACTGTTTTGTGAGCTTGCACACGAACTTCATCATAATGGCGGGGCCGATGGCAACGCAGTGATCAACCTTTTCGCGTTTGATGACACGTTCGATACCTTCGGTAACAAGGCCTTTATCGCCATAAGAACCGTCGTCGGTCATAATGATTACCTCGTCGGACACTTCACGTACCTCCTTTTCGAGGATGATGAGGTCCTTTGAACGGCCGGCAAGCACCGAAATCACACGGTTACCGGCCTTTTTGAGTGCTGCTGCAATGGGCAACATTGGAGCTACGCCCACACCACCGCCGGCACATACTACGGTACCGAAGTTTTCAATGTGGGTTGCCTGGCCCAAAGGACCTACCACGTCGGTGATGTAGTCACCTTCGTTGAGGTCGCACAAACGTGACGAACTCAAACCTACCTTCTGGATTACGAGGGTAATGAGCCCTTTTTCTGTGTCGGCATGAGCAATGGTCAAGGGAATGCGCTCGCCCTTATCGCCAACACGTATGATTACAAAGTTACCCGCTCTGTACGATTTTGCGATGAGGGGTGCTTCGACCTTCAAACGAAATACTTTCTCCGAGAACTGTTCTTTTGATACAATTTTAAACATACCGGTAGTCTTTTGTCGTTATTATTTTTCAATTCATCAATCTATAATATCGAAACCGCAGTAGGGAACAAGGGCTGCGGGGATTTTTATACCCTGTGGTGTCTGGTTGTTTTCGAGCAACGCTGCCACTATACGGGGAAGCGCAAGCGCCGAGCCGTTGAGTGTGTGGCAAAGCTCGGTTTTCTTGTCGGCTGTGCGGTAACGGCATTTGAGGCGGTTGGCCTGGTAGTTGTCGAAGTTCGATACCGAGCTCACCTCCAACCAGCGTTTCTGCGCCTCGGAATATACCTCGAAGTCGAAACAGAGTGCCGCGGTAAAACTCATATCGCCACCACAGAGGCGCAATATGCGGTAAGGGAGTTCAAGTTTTTTGAGCAGGCCCTCGACGTGCTCCAACATCTCCTTGTGCGACTCCTTGCTGTGTTCGGGAGTATCGATGCGTACAATCTCCACTTTCGAGAATTCGTGCAGACGGTTAAGGCCGCGTACATCCTTGCCGTATGAGCCTGCCTCGCGACGGAAACACTGGGTGTAGGCACAGTTCTTTATGGGGAGCGACTTTTCGTCGAGTATTACATCGCGATAGATATTTGTCACGGGAACCTCGGCTGTGGGTATGAGGTAGAGGTCGTCAAGACCGCAGTGATACATCTGGCCTTCCTTGTCGGGCAGCTGGCCTGTACCGAAACCCGATGCGGCGTTAACCACAGTGGGAGGCATAATCTCGACATAACCGGCCTTGCGTGCCTCGTCGAGGAAGAAGTTTATGAGTGCGCGCTGCAACTGCGCTCCCTTGCCTTTATAGACGGGGAAACCGGCACCTGTGATTTTGACACCGAGGTCGAAGTCGATGAGGTCGTACTTCTTGGCAAGTTCCCAGTGGGGAAGAGCATTTTCGGGCAGAACGGTCTCCATTCCTCCTGTCTTTTCCACAACATTATCCTCGGCAACCTTGCCCTCGGGCACTTCGTCGTAAGGGATATTGGGGATTGTGTAAAGCAATGCGTTGGCATTTTCGGTTGCAGCATCCATCTTCTCCTGCAAAGCCTTTGCACTCTCTTTGAGGGTAGCCACCTGTGCTTTCACATTTTCGGCCTCGGCAATGTTCTTCTCCTTCATCAGCTGGCCAATCTTGGCTGCCAACTGCTTGTTCTGTGCAAGCACGTTGTCGAGTTCCGACTGTGCGGCACGACGTTCCTTGTCATATTCAAGAACTTTTGCGATAACCTCTTTCGCATTGTTGAAATGTTTCTTTTCCAAGCCCTTTATAACCTTCTCGGTCTCCTGGGCAATAACTTTGATTGTAAGCATATATTCTTGTTTTTCTATATTTCCGTTTCTTTGGACCGCCATAAATGCGATAACTCACAAAGGTACAATTTATTTTATTGTTTTTAACAAGGTTGGGCGAAAAAAACGGCTATATGCATAAAAAAAATGAAGGCTGCAAAAACAGCCTTCATTTTATGCGGATAAATCTCTTCGATTAGTTCTTCTCGGCGATAGGAGCAACAGAAACATAGCTCTTGTCGTTCTTACCACGTTTGAATGTTACAATGCCGTCTACCAATGCGTAGAGAGTGTGGTCGCTACCCATACCGATGTTTGCACCGGGATAGTGAACTGTACCACGCTGACGAACGATGATATTACCGGCTTTACATACCTGACCGCCCCAGATTTTCACACCAAGTCTTTGGCTTGCTGACTCACGGCCGTTCTTTGAACTACCAACACCTTTCTTATGTGCCATAATACTTCTTTTTTAAAAATTAACCGATAATTTCTTTAACAACTAACTCTGTGAATTGCTGACGGTGACCGTTCAATTTGCGGTAACCTTTGCGACGACGCTTGTGGAAAACCAAAACTTTGTCACCCTTAACCAATGCGGGGTCGATAACACGTGTGGTAACGATGTTCTGACCATCCTTTGACTTGCGGGTCTGTTTCATTTCACGAACGTTGCCGATGTAGCAAACTACTTTTGCGCCCTCAACAGTGGGAGCACCCACGGTGATTGCACCTTCATTATCCAACAACAACACGCGATCGAACTCTACGGTTGTGTCATTCTGAGCACCTTTGATGTGGTGCACGTACAGCTTCTTGCCGGCTTCTGCCTTGAACTGCTGTCCGTTAATCTCAACAATTGCGTACATTTAATTATAGCTTTTATTGTGATTTCCGGGAGGTGTGCGCTCCTCGTGAGCACAACTTATTCAACCCCTGCGGACTAAATCGGGTGCAAAGATAATAAATATTTTATTCAGCAAGAAACTTTTCGGGACTTTTTTAGGCTCATTTTCCCTTTCCTGTTTCCCGACTCTCAAAAGTTTTTGTTATCAATGTAGACTTCCAACAATTTTGTAACACCGTTTTCATTGGCCGGGACTACGTCGTAGTCGGCACAGCCCACCGGCACCAGACAGCTGTTGCCCTCAACAAGGTGCACCACACACTCCTCCTCGCCAGGCATAACGCCGCGGCCGAAACCGTTTGTACTCTTCACATTTATTGTACAGTCGCCCTCTATGCAGACATATACCACAAAGGAGTCGTACTTGTAGAGCTTGCGATGGAAAGCCCTGTCCACTTCGAGCAGCTTCACCACAAAGAAGGGTGTTTCGACAAGTGAAACAGGTTTGTTGAGCTTGCGCTCGTAATCTATTTTATAATTGTCGTACAGCTTATAGTCGATGGCATCTTTCGCCTCCTGAACGTGCAGCTGTCGCAGTTTCCCGTCGAGCCCGGGGCGGTTGTAATCGAATATGCGGTACGTTATGTCGGAGCTCTGCTGTATTTCGGCGACTATTATGCCGCCACATATTGCGTGCACACGCCCCGACGGTATATAAAAACTGTCGCCGGCCTTCACTTCGTGGCGTTGCAGAACCTCGCATATACTGCCATCCTCTACACGTTTCTCATACTCATACTTCGAGATTGGCTGGTTAAAGCCAGAATAAAGGAATGCTCCCGGAGCCGCTTTCACCACATACCACATTTCGCTCTTGCCGAAACAGCCGTGACGCGCCTTTGCGATTTCATCGTTGGGGTGTACCTGAATGGAGAGGTCGCGCACCGCATCAATGAATTTCACAAGAATGGGAAACTCGTTGCCGTATTTATCTGCCACCGATGTGCCAAGCAGCAGTTCGCCATACTCTGCCACGAGTTCCGACAGTTTGCGCCCTGCAAGCGGGCCGTTCTTCACCACCGACTCCCAACCGGGCACTGCGCTAACCTCCCAGCTCTCGCCCACACATTCATCATCGGCAGGCAAGCCCTTTATTGGCTTCAAATTATGCCCGCCCCACACTACGGTGCGCAGGTTATTTTCGAACAGAAGCGGATATAGAGGCTGCATAGTTTTTTCGTGTTCGGGTAAAAATTATTCTTTGCTTGACAGATATCTTTCGGCCTCCATTGCTGCACGGCAACCGCTTGCCGCCGCATTTATTGCCTGACGGTAATGAGGATCGGCAACATCGCCGGCAACAAAGATTCCGGGTACAAGGGTTTTCACACCGCTTGCATCGGCAGGAACAAAATAGCCGGTTTCGTCGGTTTTCAGATACTTCTTGAATATATCGCTGTTGGGCTTATGGCCTATGGCAAGGAAGAAACCATCGACAGCAATGTCGTAGCGTTTCTCGTCGGGCTCGCCTTTGCGCTTTACAAGATGTACGCCCTCTACCCCACCTTCGCCAAAGAGTCCCTCGGTATTATGTTCAAAGAGAACCTCTATTTTGGGATTGTTGAGCGTGCGGTCCTGCATAGCCTTCGACGCACGCAGATAGGGCTTGCGCACAATGAGATACACCTTTGCAGCAAGCGAGGCAAGGTAGTTGGCCTCCTCGCAGGCAGTGTCGCCGCCACCCACAACGGCAACCACCTTCTTGCGGTAGAAGAAGCCGTCACAAGTAGCACAGGCACTTACACCCATTCCTTGGTATTTTATTTCGTCGGCAAGGCCAAGATACTTTGCAGCAGCACCGGTGGCAACTATCACGGTGTCGGCCTCTATTGCCGTGCCGTCGTCGATGGTTACCTTATAGGGCTGTGTTTCAAAATCGACTTCGGTAACAGAACCCGAACGTACATCGGCACCCACATTCACTGCCTGTTTGCGCATATTGTCCATAAGTTCGGGACCGGTTATTCCCAAAGGGAAACCGGGAAAGTTCTCCACCACGGTTGTCTGTGTGAGCTGCCCGCCGGGCTGTATGCCCTCATAGAGCACGGGAGAAAGATTGGCACGAGAGGCATAGATTGCCGCTGTATAACCTGCCGGCCCTGAACCGATTATCAAACATTTTGTTTTTTCCATATATATGTATTTTTATTATTTATCTCATATCTACGACTTCGGCACCGGGGAAATCCTCTAACGGGCAACGATACACACGCTCATCGAACGAGCATTTCGGTTTATAGCCGCTTATTGCAATATCGGTATATCCCTGCCCGCTCACATACACGCGAAGAGCCACGGGGCGCAAAGTCTTTGCATCCAACGTTATAACCACTTTCTCAAAGGAAGGTTCATCGGAAGCTGCTGTGAGAGTTACCACATTACTGCCGTTCTTGACCTCCATAGCACTGTTATAACCATCCTTGTAAAGATTCATAAGAAAGACAGGATTGTATATCTGTGCCTCATCGGAGTCGGCCTCGGTTATATACACTTCGTTATTGGCGGCAATGTAGCTCCACTGTGTTTCGCCGTCGCACCACAGACGCATAGGCGAGAGCAATACAGCATAACTGTCACCGTCGAGTTTAAGACTGCCCTTGTCGGCATACTGTTCTATGCCCATATCGTCGTAAACAATATAATCGAAAGTCATCTGCACTGCGGCATCGGCCTCTATGTTATTAACAGCCTGCTCCAACACCCCGACAGCCGTTCTCTCCTGTGCCACCATTGCAAGCGGCAACACCAACAGTAAGAAAAAATATCTTATTTTCATAATCTCCTTATTAATTATATATACAACACGCCTTAAAGCAGCTGTTTAAGACGGAATTCCAGGTCGGCCTCGTCGGCACAAAGAACCTGACGGGGCTTGCTGCCCTCCTGCTCACCCACAAGACCTGTCTGGCACAACTGGTCCATTATGCGGCCGGCACGGTTGAAACCCACGTTGAGTTTGCGCTGGATGAGCGATGTAGAGCCCTGCTGGTGTATTACAACAATGCGTGCAGCCTCGGCGAAAAGCGGATCGAGCTTGTCGGACGAGAGTTCACCGCGTGACGAAGAGCCGCCACCGCCATCGGAAGCCACTTCGTCGGGCTCGGGCAGGATATAGGCAGTGGGATAACCCTGCTGCTTTGCGATGTGGGCACACACGCGCTCCACCTCTTTTGTTTCAACAAGCGCGCACTGTACACGCACAGGGTCGTTGCCGGCAAGGAAGAGCATATCGCCGCGGCCTTGCAGCTGGTTGGCACCCTGACGGTCGAGAATTGTACGCGAGTCGATTACCGAAATAACACGGAAAGCCATGCGGGCCGGGAAGTTCGCCTTGATGGTACCGGTGATGATATTCGTTGTGGGGCGTTGGGTTGCAATAATCATATGTATACCCACCGCACGTGCCTTTTGCGCTATGCGGGCAATGGGCTGCTCCACTTCGCGGCCGGCGGTCATCATAAGGTCGCCATACTCATCTATTATCACCACAATATATGGCATAAAGCGGTGTCCCTTTGTGGGCAACAGCTCCTTATTAAGATATTTTTTATTGTACTCCTCGACCGAGCGCACCGATGCCATCTGCAAAAGTTTGTAGCGGTTATCCATCTCCACACACAACGATTTAAGAGTGCGTACCACACGGTTCACATCGGTTATGATGGGCTCGTCCTCGCCCTCCAATTTGGCAAGGAAGTGTTTTTCAAGAACATTGTAAAGGCTCAATTCCACCATCTTGGGGTCGACCATCACGAATTTCAAGTATGCAGGGTGCATCTTGTAAAGAAGCGATGTGATTATAGCATTAAGGCCCACCGACTTACCCATACCTGTTGCACCGGCAACAAGAAGGTGGGGCATTTTGGCCATATCCACCATAAACACGTCATTGGAGATTGTCTTTCCAAGCGCAAGCGGAAGGGCCATATCGGTCTCCTTGTATTTGCGGCTGTTGAGCAGAGAGGCCATTGGCACTATCTGTTTGTGAGCATTGGGCACCTCAATACCCACAGTACCCTTTCCGGGAATGGGGGCAATGATGCGGATACACAAGGCTGAAAGGCTCATCGCGATGTCATCTTCAAGATTCTTTATCTTTGAGATGCGTATACCGGGGGCGGGAGTAATCTCATAGAGTGTGATGGTGGGCCCCACGGTTGCCTTTATGGAACTTATCTTGATTTCAAAATTGTTTAGGACCTCCACAATCTTCTCCTTGTTGGCATTCTGCTCGTCCTTATCGACAGCGTATGCGGTCTGCTCATATTTGTCGAGCAGGTCGATTGTGGGAGGCTTGTAATAGCTCAATTCATCCTTGGGGTTTATGGGACGTAGCATATTGCCGCCGGTATCATCGTCGCCGGTGGTGTCTTCAATCTCCATCTCGATGGGCGCACCGTCGGGAGATGCTGCCGCGGCTGCACGCTGCGACACGCGGTCGAAGAGAGCCGCAACATCCTCTTCATCGTCGGCCGGCTCTTCATCAGCAACGGGATTCTCCTCCACTGTTTCCACATCAGACTCCTCTTCGACAGGCACAGCCGGAACATCGTCGTCAAGGTCATATTCCAGAACCTTATCTTTGCTCTCTTCCCCGGCAGGTTCCTCTTCGGCAGGCTCTTCGGCCACCGCGGGAACTTCACCCGCATGTTCATCATCGCCCTGCTGACCTTTTGCAATGAAACCGAAGGAGAAGACCTTCTGCAACCAGGTGATTGTTTCACGGGTGAGATAGGTCATAAGGATTATAAGCGTAACGGCAAGTATTAATATGAGCCCCACGACACCCACTTTGTCCATAAGCCAAGCACTCACGAACTCGCCGTGACGGCCGCCGGGCGACATAAAACTGCCGGCAAAGAAACTGCCGAGCGTGAAGGCAAAGAACACCGAGCCCCAAACTATGGAAAAGACTGTCATTATGAACCACTTGACAAGGTCGGGGCGGCGTATCTTCATAAAGTGCAGCATAAGCACCACAAGCAGAGGAATGACAAGCACCGACGACCAGCCGAAACAGCCGTTTATGAGGAAATCGGCAACAAGCGCACCGCTCTTGCCCGATGTATTCTCCACCGCAGTTTCGACACCCTCGCCCACTGCCTCAATAGCACTCTGGTCGGCACCTCCCGATGAGAAGAAAGAGAGGAACGAACTGCATATAAAAATCGCCAAAACCAAACAGAACAGCCCCACAAAGAAGTGCAATGTAGGGTGATGAAGCACGAACCTTACCTTCTTTATGAACGAAGCCTTGTTTTCCTGAACTTTTGTATTCTTTTTTGCCATAGTATAATTGTCTGTTTCAAGAATACCCCTAAATTATACCTAAAATTACAATTAAGGATAAACATTGCGAAGATAGTAAAAAAAAAGATAGCTCACACCCTCTCCTCCGCTATTTTTTTGTAACTTCGCGGCAAATTAAAAGAACTTAAATAAACAGCACTACAAAATGAGCGGCACATCAGATATAGTATTCCAGCGCAACACCGTGGAATTTGTAACGGTAGCAGCAGAGTTCTGCGCCTACATTGAACGCGTGAACGAACACACAAGGAAAGATTTTGTGGGCACAATGCTGAAAATTCTCCCCCTGCTCTACTTGAAGGCACAGATGCTGCCGCAAGAAGAGAGAATGGGCGACAGCGACCTCGAAGATTTTGTAACCGAGGACAGTTACGAGGTATTGCGTATGTCAATAGCCAACCTGCTTGCCGACAAGGATACATACCTAGATGTATTTGTCGAGGATATGAAGTACAGCGACACCCCGATATCGAAGAACATATCGGAGGACCTTGCCGACATATACCAGGATATAAAGAATTTCGTATGCCTGTTCCAGCTGGGCATAAACGAGACAATGCACGATGCGATAATCGACTGCAACGAACATTTCAAGCAATACTGGGGACAGAGAACAGTAAACACACTGCGCGCGCTCCACGACATTGCATACAACACAAGCACCGACGAAGAGGAGAACGAGGATGACAGCCTTTAACGCACATATCGAGAAGAGCGAAATTACAGCAATGCCCACCGTTACCTTTCCGGGGCGCATCATTACCATCAACACGGCAGCCGATGTCGACAAGGTGGTAAAGGCCTTGTCGAAAGAGAAACTGCTGGGATTCGACACCGAAACACGCCCCGCGTTCCGCAAAGGGGTTCAGTACAAGGTTTCGCTCCTGCAACTGTCGACATCCGACACCTGCTTTCTCATACGCCTGTGCAACACGGGAATGCCCGAATCGCTTATCTCGCTGCTCGAAAACAGCAAGATACTGAAAATAGGCGTGTCGCTGCACGACGACTACCAGTCGCTTGCACGACGCAAAAGATTCAAGGCCGGCGGATTTTTCGACCTGCAAAAGTATGTCAGCGGGTTCGGCATCGAGGAGATGAGCCTGCAAAAGATATACGCCATAATATTCGGCGAGAGAATATCAAAGAACCAGCAGCTTTCGAACTGGGAACAGGACATTCTCACCGACAAGCAGAAACAGTATGCAGCCACCGACGCGTGGGCCTGCCTTAACATATATAACCGTTTGAAGGAATTGGAGAGAAAATAACACAATGGAAAAGAACGTAATACTTAAACGCGGCAAGGAAGAGTCGCTGAAACGCTTTCACCCCTGGATATTTTCGGGCGCAATAGCCCGCATCGACGGCAAGCCCGAAGAGGGAGATATTGTCACCGTATACACAGGCAACGGCGAATTCATAGCCCGCGGCCACGTTCAGGTGGGCAGCATAGCCGTGAGGGTGCTCACATTCATTGACGAGCCGATTGACCAGGAGTTCTGGAACCGCCGCATTGCCACAGCATACGACCTGCGCCAACGCACCGGAATATCGTCGCGCCCCGACAACAACACCTACCGCCTTGTACACGGCGAGGGCGACTGCCTTCCCGGCCTCATAGTGGACATTTACGGCGACACAGCCGTGATGCAAGCCCACAGCGTGGGTATGCACGTCGACCGCGACAAGGTTGCCGAGGCTTTGAAGAAGGTTCTTGGCGACACTCTCAAAAACATATACTACAAGTCGGAAACCACCCTCCCCTACAAGGCCGACATCAGCAAAGAGAACGGCTACATTATGGGTGGCAACGCCGAGAACATATCCACCGAGTGCGGGCTCAAATTCCACATCGACTGGATAAGGGGCCAAAAGACAGGCTTCTTTGTCGACCAGCGCGACAACCGCCTGCTGCTCGAAAAATATGCCAAAGGGCGCAAGCTGCTCAATATGTTCTGCTACACAGGCGGGTTCAGCATATACGCCCTGCGCGGCGGAGCCGAAGTGGTACACTCGGTCGACAGTTCGGCCAAAGCCATTGACCTCACTAATGCCAATGTAGCAATAAACTTCCCCGGTGACACACGCCACGCCGCATTTGCCGAAGACGCATTCGACTACCTTGAAAGGATGGGCAACAACTACAACCTCATCATACTCGACCCGCCCGCGTTTGCCAAGCACCGCGATTCGTTGCGCAATGCCCTCATAGGCTATCGCCGCCTCAACGCAAAAGCTCTTGAAAAGATACAGCCGGGCGGAATACTTTTCACATTCTCCTGCTCACAGGTAGTGAGCAAAGAGAATTTCCGCACAGCGGTGTTCACTGCCGCCGCAATGGCAAAACGCAACGTGCGCATTCTGCACCAGCTCACCCAACCGGCCGACCACCCCGTGAACATCTACCACCCCGAGGGAGAGTATCTTAAAGGACTGGTACTCTATGTGGAATAAAAAATTGCGCGCATTTTTTAATCGACGAGTTTTTAGCATAAAAAACGAGTCAATAAATAATAATATCGACGAGTTTTTTAGCGGTAAGTCGCGCGAAGTATCGCAACTGTGATACCGCGCGGGGAGCGAACAAAAAAAACGAGTCAATAAATAATAATATCGACGAGTTTTTAGCATAAAATTACGGTTCTCGGAGCAAAAAAGGTGAATTTCTGCGTTTTGAACTGAGCCATAACGCATTAAACAGAAAACCTCGGAAATAGTAACGATGGCAATTTGGCAAAGAAACGCAAGGTAATGAAATAGAACGGTTGCCAAGTCATTATCTGATAACTAAGTAAAGTTTTTCTTTGTGTCGTCACGTTTCATCGTTATGCGTTAGTTTGCATATCAATGTATAACTCGCTGACAACTAATTTTGTAACCAAAAAAAGTTGTGTTATGCGAAGTACATTTAAGGTGCTGTTCTACGTGAACGGAAGCAAGGAGAAAAACGGTATTGAGTTATTTTACGGCCATTGACCGCCCCGACCTTTCGCTGCTTGTTGCTGCTCTGCGCGGTCTGGTCTTCCTTGCACCGCTCATCCTGCTGTTGCCAAGACTATGGGGCATTGACGGAATATGGATAACTACACCCATTGCCGAACTAGCAACGGCAATAGTGGCAGTTACTTTAATGATAAGACATTCAAAAAAGAGTAATATATGAAAATAGAGACATTTACAGAAAACGACATCCGCGAGGCTGCGGAGTTGGCATACCCTGTCTGGGGTGTAGGACATGCCGCCGGTGGCAGAGGCGAGGAGTTCGGACTGCTGATGTGCGAGTATATCATCCGCTACGGGTGGTATGGTACACCTTATGCCTTCAAGATTACCGACGAGGGCAAGATGGTAGGCTGTATTCTTGCGGGCAATATCGAGCAGGATAACGGCTACAACGAATGGCTGGATGCCATAATGCCGACATTCAATGAGCAGCAGCGTTCTGAGGCGTTGGCTCTGCGTGAGTACTTCGGCAAGACCTCGCCAAAGGTCTATCGCCATATGCGGGCAGAAAAGGATTTATATTTGTCTTTCTTTATCTCGGCGGTGCAGGGTTGCGGTAAACGATTGCTTGCGGAGGTTGTGGCATCGGCAAAGAGCGAGGGGTATGAAAGCCTCTATTTATGGACGGATTCTTCGTGTAGCCACGACTACTACGCCCACCACGGCTTTGAGATGGTTGCCGAGTTTAAGTCTGACGAGTGGAAAACCGATGCTAATGACTATTTGACCTACATTTATAAGAAGATGATATAATAAAAGAAATGCAGATAAAAAATCTTCGAGATTATTTTTATCAGCATTTCTTTTTGCACCTTTGCAGCATCAAGAGTTATCACATTGGAGCATAACAATGAAGAACTCAGAAATACGAACGGTTGCTATCTCGTTACCCAATTTTCAAGCAATCCGAATAACCGTTTAATTCTAAGATAATTGCAAATTCTGCGATTTTTTAGCATAAAAAAACGAGTCAATAAATAATAATATCGACGAGTTTTGCAACGAATGGAGTAATTTGCCAAACAAGCCGGCATTTTTGAAAAACCACAAAAATAAGCACGATAAATTTTGCTATTTAAAGCAAATGTATTACCTTTGCACCTCGAAAGCCATTACACACATTTTTTGTTACCAGCAAATAAAAATTAAAAAATTACAATAATGAAAAAAGACATTCATCCCGCAGGATATCGTCCCGTTGTATTCAAAGATATGTCAAACGGCGATTGTTTCCTTTCACAGTCAACTTGCAACACAAAGGAGACTATTGAGTTCGAGGGCGAGACATACCCCTTGGTAAAACTTGAAATTTCTAACACATCTCACCCCTTCTACACCGGTAAGGCTAAACTCGTGGACACAGCCGGCCGCGTAGACAAGTTCATGAGCCGTTACGCAAAAATCAAGAAATAACAAACGTAACAAAAAATATAAAAGAGGTGTATTGCGCAATACACCTCTTTTATATTTTCCCATATTCACAGCTAAATAAAATGAAAAACACATTCCGTTTACTCCTTCTTACACTGCTCTTCACAGCCTGTAACAGTTCCGACGACAACGGTTCTCTTATAGACCCCAACAATATAAACGCGAACATAACCGGTGGTCCGTACGCAACGCTCTACGAGCAACCCCACATAAACAACGAAGATATATTCCTCACCTATACAACACCCTTTGAAGACAAACAGTTGGTAACATACAGTATCGCATACAACAGCGAGCGCAAGCACGCACGGTGGGTTGCCTTTACGTTTGAAGGCAGCAACAAAGGAACCGGCTGGGACAGAGACGACTGGGACCACACCGAGTGGCAAGGCGACCCCTGGGACTACGCCCCCGAAATTCCCGAAGAGGAGCAGATGGATTCGCGCCGCGGAATAAAATCGACCTACGGATTAAGCGGATATGACCGCGGACACCTTGTAGCATCGTTCGACCGAGTCTACTCGCAGGATGCCAACAGACAGACATTCTACTCCATAAATATGTCACCCATGAAGTCGAGATTCAACCAGGACGGACCGTGGAACAAGCTGGAAACAAAGATAAACAACAGAAGCAACGGCTGGGTAAAATCGAGCGACGTACTATACATTGTAAAGGGAGCAACCATAAGAGAGGGAGAATATACAATAAAAAACACCCTAACCATCCCCAATCACTACTTTATGGCACTTGTACGAAAGAAAGACAATGCCTATTACAGCATTGCGTTTCTCATAGAGCACAACAACAATACCGGAACAAGTTTAAGCAAATGCGCTATGAGCATTGACGAACTGGAAACCATTACCGGAATTGATTTCTTCTGCAACCTGCCCGACAAATTGGAGAACACGCTGGAAAGCACACTCGATTTGAAACCCTGGAATTTATGATACAACAAAAAAGGAGTTCACACGAACTCCTTTTTTGTTGTTATTGCGGCGAGCGACGCCAACGATGTATTTTGCGCAACTCCTTTATTGTGGTCGAGCCCACAATACCATCGTCGTAAAGCCCCGACACCTTTTGAAACAATTTTACGGCACGCAACAAGGCCCCTTCATAAAGCACCTTGCCGCTTTTTGTATATGGTATATCTTTCTCGTCAATATAAAGATTCTTTACCATTATTTCAGCAAGTTTCTTTACATCGGCTCCCGAATCGCCTTTCATTATAACCCTGTCGCCAAGAGAATAGCGTTTCTCCTCGTAACGGACCGAATCACTTTTGCCCTTAACGCGCCTCTTTGCCGCTGCCACCTTTGCTTTTGCAGCAGTTTTCTTCTTCGAAGAGGAACGCTTCTTACCCTCACGTTTCTTTACATTCTCCCTCTTTACCACCACGGTATCTTGCGGCATCTTCTTGAACACAAGCAGAGTATCCGACGGTAAAAATTCGCGACAGCGAGCAGGCAAACAGAAGGCCCAGACAAGCAGTGCGGCAAATGTATATTTCAGAAGATTATCGACCATTCAGGCATTTTTCAAAACAGGAAGGCACCGGAGTTTCAAAACGAAGCAGTTTACCGTTCACGGGATGACGGAAGCAGAGCATATAGGCGTGAAGGCCCAAACGGCGGATGCAGTCATCCGTGCTGCCATATTTATGGTCGCCCACAACAGGATGTCCCAAGTCGGCCATATGCACACGAATCTGGTTTTTACGCCCGGTCTGCAACTCACACTCCACCAACGAGTAACCGCCACCCTCCTGCAACACCTTGTAGTATGTAACGGCAAACTTTCCGCCGTTATCAACCGGACTCGAATGGGTTACAAAACGTTTGTCCTCGGTGAGCCACGACTGGATTTTGCCCTCTTTCTGTTCCAACGTTCCCTGCACCAAAGCAATGTAACGGCGGTCGGTAACAAGCTGCTGCCAGCCGTCTATCAGCGACTGCTGTGTCTGCACATCCTTTGCATAGACCATAAGCCCGGAGGTGTCGCGGTCGAGGCGATGAACCAGGTGCGACGTATTGCGGCCGCCACCCTTTTCGAGATAGCGGTTGAGAATTGTCTGAACAGTTTCCTGACGGGTGTTATTGCTCATTGAGAGCAAACCCTCGTGCTTATCGATAATGAGCAGGTAAGGATCCTCATAAACAATATCAAGGCTGTTGCTGTGGAACGAGTGCTTGTGTTTGGAGCGGTCGAGCTGCACCACCTGGCCGGGTTTCAGCTCGGCAAGCGGATGGGTTGTGATTTTATTATCGACCAGCACCACACGGTTCACAATGAGAGCCTTCGCCCTGTTACGGCTTATGCCGTGCATCTTTTCCATAAGGAATGCTATGAGCTGTGCTTCGGCTGTAACCTTGAAGGTAAGAAGCGATTTTATATTTCGGCGCATAAAAAAATTCGTTTTATCGGTTAAAAGGCATTATCTCTTTTCGAGCAACACCACGTTTTCGACGTGGTGAGTATGGGGGAACATATCCACAGGCTGCACAGCCGTTACTTTATAGGCCGCATCGAGCTGCGAAAGGTCGCGTGCCTGCGTAGCAGGGTTACAGCTCACATAGACAATGCGCTTGGGGGCAGCAAAGAGAATGGTATCTATCACATCGTTATGCATACCTGCACGGGGAGGGTCGGTAATTATCACGTCGGGGCGGCCGTGAGCTTCGATAAACTCACGGGTGAGGATATCCTTCATATCGCCGGCAAAGAATGTGAGGTTCGAAAAGCCGTTCAGCCCGGCATTTACACGGGCATCAATGATTGCATCCTCGACATACTCGATACCGATAACCTTCTTCGCTTTCTTCGCCACAAAATTGGCAATGGTTCCGGTACCGGTGTAGAGGTCATACACGACCTCGTCGCCTGTGAGCGCAGCAAAATCGCGCGCAACTTTATACAGGTTATAAGCCTGCGCACTGTTGGTCTGGTAGAAGGATTTCGGGCCCACCTTGAAACGCAGCCCCTCCATCTCCTCGAAAATGACATCGGTACCTTTAAAGGTGTGTACCTCCAAGTCACCGAAGGTATCGTTGCACTTGTTGTTCACCACATAGAGCAATGAGGTAACTTCGGGGAATGTTTCGGCAACGTAGGCAAGCACGCTTTGCAGCTGCTGCATATCCTTGTCGCTCTCCACCTTGCCCTGCAACAGCAACATAACCTCGCCCGTGGTGGAGGTGCGCAGCATCATATTGCGCAATACACCTGTCTGCGAGCGGAGGTCGAAGAAAGGAATCCCCTCTTTTATGGCAAACTCCTTGATACCGTTGCGCAAGCGGTTATTCAGGCCGCACATAAGGCCGCACTCCTCAATATCGAGCACCTTGTCGAAAGCTCCGGGAATGTGGAACCCCAGCGCGTTCATATTGTCGTATTCAGCGCCACCGGCTACCTCCTCCCAGGTGAGCCAACGTTTATTGCTGAATGTGAATTCGAGTTTATTTCGATAGGCTTCGGTATTTTCGGAGCCCAGGATGAGGCTTACGTCGGGAATTTCAACCTTGCCTATGCGACGGAGCACATCGGTCACCTGCTGCTGCTTATATTTCAGCTGATGCTCATATTGCAGACACTGCCACTTGCAACCGCCGCAGACACCATAGTGCTTGCAGAAAGGGGTTGCACGCTCCTGCGAGTATTCATAGAACTTTACAGCCTCGGCCTCGGCATAGCTGTGTTTCTTGCGACGCACTTTAAGGTCGACAACATCACCGGGCACCACAAAGGGGACAAACACCACAAGGTCATCGACCCTGGCAAGCGCCTTTCCCTCGGCAGCTACGCCCGTTATCTCAACACGTTCGAGCAATGGTAGCTCTTTCTTCTTTCTTCCCATTTCAATTACTGCATAATTCTCACATTCGGCAAAATTACATCTATTTTCCCGATTATCGGCATTTTTAACGCAATAACTTAAAATTTTAATAATATATACGATATTTTTTTCAATAAGTTTCGCAATACAAACATTTTTGTTATATTTGCAAATTAGATGGAGTGCCCTGCAAAAGGCCTGACATCTACGTGAAACAGTTACTTATTTTTATTTATCAACAAACAATAAACTCAAAAATTATGGCAGACAAAAGAGTCTACACCTTTGGCAATGGCCTTGCCGAGGGTAACGCGTCAATGAGAAACTTGTTGGGAGGTAAAGGTGCCAACTTGGCAGAAATGAACCTCATCGGTATTCCCGTTCCTCCCGGTTTCACCATTACAACCGACGTTTGTAACGAGTACTACAAACTTGGTAAAGAGCAGGTTATCGAGCTTCTCAAAGCAGAAGTTCAGGCCGCAGTCAAGAACATCGAGACATTGATGAACTCGACATTCGGCGACCCCGCAAACCCCCTGTTGGTTTCTGTACGTTCAGGTGCACGTGCTTCAATGCCCGGTATGATGGACACAATCCTCAACCTCGGTCTTAACGACACAGTAGTTGAAGGTCTTGCTGCAAAGACAGGTAACCCCAAATTCGCGTGGGACTCTTACCGTCGTTTCGTTCAGATGTACGGTGACGTTGTTCTCGGCATGAAACCCACAAGCAAAGAGGAAATTGACCCCTTCGAGGCTATCATCGAGAAGGTGAAAGAGGAGCAGGGTGTTGTTCTCGACAAGGACCTCAGCGTAGAGGCTTTGCAGGAGCTTGTGAAGAAGTTCAAGGCAGCCGTTAAGGCACAGACTGGCAAAGACTTCCCCACCGACGCTTACGAGCAGCTCTGGGGCGCAGTTTGCGCAGTGTTTGAGTCTTGGAACAACGAGCGCGCCATCCTTTACCGTCGTATGGAGAAAATTCCCGATGAGTGGGGAACAGCCGTTTCGGTTCAGGCAATGGTATTCGGTAACATGGGCGACACATCGGCTACCGGTGTTTGCTTCTCACGCGACGCTGCAACAGGTGAGAACCTCTTCAACGGAGAGTATCTTATCAACGCACAGGGCGAGGACGTTGTTGCCGGTATCCGTACACCCCAGCAAATTACAAAGATCGGTTCTCAGCGTTGGGCTGCATTGCAGAACATCAGCGAGGAGGAGCGTGCTTCAAAATACCCCTCAATGGAGGAGGCTATGCCCGAGATCTACAAAGAGCTCGACGCTATCCAGACACGCTTGGAGGACCACTACAAAGATATGCAGGATATGGAGTTCACCGTTCAGGAAGGCAAACTCTGGTTCTTGCAGACACGTAACGGTAAACGTACCGGTGCTGCGATGGTAAAAATCGCTATGGACTTCTACCGCGACGGTATCATCGACGACAAGACAGTGTTGAAACGTATGGAGCCCGAGAAGCTCAACGAGCTCTTGCACCCCATCTTCGACACAGCAGCCCTTGCAAAGGCCAAAGTTATCGCCAACGGTCTTCCCGCATCTCCCGGTGCTGCAACAGGCCGTATCGTATTCTTCGCCGACGACGCTGCAAAATGGCACGAGGATGGCGAGAAGGTTGTTTTGGTACGTATTGAGACTTCACCCGAAGACCTCGCAGGTATGGCAGCAGCTGAGGGTATCCTCACTGCTCGTGGCGGTATGACCTCTCACGCAGCCGTAGTTGCCCGCGGTATGGGTAAATGCTGTGTATCGGGTGCCGGAACATTGGTAATCGACTACAAGAAACGTACATTGACCGTTGACGGTACAGTATTCAACGAAGGTGACTACATCTCATTGAACGGTTCTACCGGCCAGGTTATCGAGGGTAAGGTTGAGACAAAGGCTCCCGAACTCAGCGGCGATTTCGCAGAGTTGATGGAGATTTGCGACAAATACGCACGCTTGGGCGTACGTACCAATGCCGATACTCCCCACGATGCACAGGTTGCACGTAACTTCGGTGCCATCGGTATCGGTCTTTGCCGTACAGAGCATATGTTCTTCGAGGGCGAGAAGATTAAGGCTATGCGCGAGATGATTCTTGCCGAGACTGTTAAAGAGCGTCAGATTGCTCTTGACAAGTTGCTTCCCTTCCAGAAGGCCGACTTCGTTGGTATCTTCAAGGCAATGGAGGGCTTGCACGTAACAGTACGTCTTTTGGACCCCCCTCTCCACGAGTTCGTTCCCCACGATGCAAAAGGCCAGCAGATGCTTGCCGAGGCTATGGGCAAGAGTGTAGAGGCTGTTCAGCGTCGTGTTAAATCTTTGGAGGAGTTCAACCCCATGCTCGGTCACCGCGGTTGCCGTTTGGGTAACACCTATCCCGAAATCACCAAGATGCAGACAACAGCAATCCTCGGCGCAGCTCTCGAATTGAAGAAAGAGGGCAAGGTTATCTATCCCGAAATCATGGTGCCCCTGGTTGGTATCATCAACGAGTTCGAGGAGCAGAAGAACGCCATTATCGAGGCAGCCAACGCATTGTTCGCAGCAGAAGGCGACAGCGTAGACTACACAATCGGTACAATGATTGAGATACCTCGCGCAGCTCTTACAGCCGACCAGATTGCAGAGCAGGCACAGTTCTTCTCATTCGGTACAAACGACTTGACACAGATGACCTTCGGTTACTCTCGTGACGACGTAAACTCATTCTTGCCCATCTACCTGCGCAAGAAGATTTTGAAGAACGACCCCTTCCAGGTTCTCGACCAGACAGGTGTTGGCCAGCTCGTTGAGATGGCAACCAAGAAAGGCCGCTCGGTTAACGCCAACCTCAAATGCGGTATCTGTGGTGAGCACGGTGGTGAGCCCGAATCGGTTAAGTTCTGCCACAGAGTAGGTTTGAACTATGTATCTTGTTCTCCTTTCCGCGTGCCCATCGCACGTTTGGCTGCTGCACAGGCTGCTGTTGAGGAGTAATTGAAAGATTACACTTGAACCACAATAGAGAGTGGCTACCCTGTGAAGGGTAGCCACTTATTTTATTATAATAAGAGAAGAACCGCCCGCCTCATAAGAA
>SUXO01000027.1 GCA_015060885.1 Bacteroidales bacterium | reverse complement strand
ACTGTCTGACATAAGTTGACAATGCTTGCTGTTCGCATCCCGCACTACGTGCGACTAATTGCTGCAAGCATTGTCTATTAAATTACATTTAATTACGCAGCACCCTGCAAACGGCAGAAAGGCTTGCTGCGACAAGCGAGTGTCGAACGAGTTATATTGCTTTAAAGCAATTCACGAGCAGAGACAGGAGCGACTTGAACGCCCCGTGTGCCGGGCGTTTTTGTTACTTTTTGAGCGACAAAAAGTAAATAAAGAGTTCAATGATAGAAAGAATTGCTCACGGGCCACCGAGGATTTAGCAGTGAGAAAGTTTTATTCCCCCGACTTTTGCAGGTGAGCCTCAATTGCCGATTTGTCACCAAACGAAAGAGTTTATTTACTTGGTAATTTTATTTTACACAAAAACATAAAGACGCAATGAAACAAAAAAAAGAAAGAGCGCCGGGCACAAGCCGAACACTCTTAAAACAAAAAAAATAAATAAAGACTACTGACGCAGTCTTTATTTATAATTAATCAAGCAATAAAAAAAATGCAAGATTAGTTCTTAGAAGCCTCCAAAGATGCTTTACGGAACTCCTTCATCAATTTTTCAATCTGCAAAGAAGCCTTACGGGCACGAGTACCGGCAGCCTTGTTACCCTTCTCTACCTGTGCGTTAGCATCAGCTGCAAATGCAGCATAAGTCTCCTGAATTTTTTCAATAAGCTCTTTCATAATATATTCTTTAATAAGGTTAATGATGCACAAAGATAACAAAAAACATTATAATCAAACATTATTAGCTTTTTTTTTGCATCATTTTTTAAAAAAAATATCTTTTTCTGCTAAAAACCGCTTTACAACTACCACAAAAGCATAATAAACAACAATTTGCCGACAGCACGCACATACAACCCCAAACACCTTATTAATATAACAAAAAGCAACAACAAGCATCGCCGGAAACAAATTCAGCAACTTTAAAAAGTAAAATTATTTTACAACAACCGAGCCAATATTCAAAAATTGGAACCCGGAAAGAAATTTATCTCACGCGCGCGGGCAAAAAAAAATAATAAAGTATGCTTTAAAATAAAAAAAATACTATCTTTGCAACAATTGCAAATGCAAGAAATTTGCAGCCACTTCTTAAACAGCGGGGCACCTATGCAAACAAGGTAACCACCCGCAACATTTTCAAAACGGCAGAAACACCTGTTTGCCCATAACTGATTGAAGGATAATAATTTACAACACCTTCAATGTCCCCGAAATATGCACAATAGCGAAAATTCGAAATAAAAATTGCAAGTTGTATACTTAAACAGCAATCAACACAACAATGAAAGATACGAACAAGCGACAAAAATCATTCGAGAACGAAAGCGCCATCAACATAACCGAGATTCTATATGCCTGCCTTTCACACTGGTACTGGTTTGTAATTTCGTTAATTATCGCACTCGGTATCGCCAGTTATAAAATACTGACAACCCAACCTACATATACCCGTTACTGCGAAGTACTTATAAAATCAAAGGGCAAAATTCCATCGCTCGACGAACAGATGGCCAATTTTGCAAACATGGGTATACGCACCACAACCAATGCCTACAACGAAATATACACATTCCGCGCATCGGAGGTTATCACCAAAGTCGTGCAACGGTTGAATTTAAGGATGCAATACGAAAGCGAAGGAACATTCCATCCCATAACTCTTTATGGCGAGTCGTTACCTGTTACATTGGAATTTTATGAACTCAATGACGAAAGCACAGCCACAGTAACCATTGACATTACACCGGAAGGAGCATTCACGCTTTACAACTTTACAAAAAACGGCACACCATTAGAAAGCGAGTCCATAAGCGGAGAACTTGTCGATGGTATAGCCCTTGCGCAAACCCCAATAGGCAAAACCATTATACGCAAGAACAGTTACATAAACACTGATTGCACAATAAAAGCAAGGCTGTCCACATTGCAGTCGGCAGTTGCAGCAACCGGTGGCAAACTCTCGTTCAGCCTCAAAGGAAAAGAGAGCGAGATTATCACCATAAAAGTAAACGACCGCTCCATCGACCGCGCCGATGACATACTAGCAACCATCATCCAGGTCTACAACGACAACTGGATAGAAGACAAGAACAAGGCAGCCGAAGGAACCCTGCAATTCATAGAAGAACGACTTTCCTACATAAGCGAGGAACTCGAAGATGTCGACAACGACATTTCATCGTACAAGAGCCGCAACCTCCTGCCCGACATTGCCACAACAGCCTCAATGCACATAAGCAAAAACCGCGCCAACATAAACACACTGCAAAAACTGAACAACGACCTGCAAAGCACCAGGGAACTGTTGCTCAAACTGCAAGCAAGTTCGGCAAATGAGATGTTGCCTTTTGGTGCAACCCTCGGCAGCAGCACCATAAACAATCAGATAACCGAGTACAACAAATCCCTTATCGAGCGCAACGAGCAGGTACAGAAAAGCAGCGTAAACAACCCCGTCATCAAGCAATTGGACCTTGCCCTTACCGCCAAGCGCGAAGCCATCATCGCTGCCGCAAAGACAAACATCAAAAAGATTGAGACCGAAATAAGCGCATTGGAAAAGGAGACCAGGAAAACCATTGAAGAGATATCCAAGAACCCCGAACAGACAAAATATCTTGCCTCGGCCGAACGCGAACAGAGCGTAAAGGAAAAGCTCTACCTGTTCCTGCTTCAAAAACGCGAAGAAAACCAACTGTCACAAGCCTTCACGGCCTACAAGACACGAGTAATAACCACGCCCACAGGCAGCATCTCACCCACAGCACCGGTAAAACAAAGCATTCTAATGATGGCAACAATAATCGGCCTTGCGATACCCGGAGCATTCATTATTCTGCGCGAGGTGAGCAATACCCGCATACGAGGCCGCAAAGACATCGAAAACATCACGGCACCCATAGTGGGTGAAATACCCCAGTTGCCCGGCACACACAAGAAAAGCATAATCCCCTGGAAAAAGGAGAGCAAAAAAGACGACAGAATAAAAGTTGTGGTACAGGATGGCAGCCGCAACATCATAAACGAAGCCTTCCGCGTTCTGCGCACCAACATAGAGATGCTCACCCGCGGAAAAGAAAACAACGTAATCATAGGCACCTCGTTCAACCCCGGCAGCGGCAAGACCTTCTGCATCATAAATTCCGCAATATCCCTTGCCATCAAAGGCGACAAAATAATTATGATTGATGGTGATATGCGCCACGCATCACTGAGCGAATACGTCTCATCGCCCAAAAAAGGAATAAGCAACTACCTTGCCGGCGAAACCGACAACGTAAAAGAGGTTATAGTAACCGACACCAAATACCCCAACCTGCACATACTGCCGGTGGGCACCATCCCCCCCAACCCCACCGAGCTGCTCGAAAGCCCACGTTTCAACGAACTCATAAACAAATTCAAGGAAGAGTACAAATACATACTCATCGACTGCCCACCCATAGATATGGTAGCCGACACACACATCATAGAAAAAGTGGCCGACCGTACATTCTTCCTCGTACGCGCCAATGTAATGGAACGCAGCATGGTAGCCGAACTCGAAACGCTATACAGCGAGAACAAACTCAAAAACATAGCAGTTATACTTAACGGTGTATACGCCGGCAACAACCGTTACGGCTACAAATACAGCTACCGATACGGCTACCACAACAGCTATCACTACGGCTACGGCCAGAAATAAAATACATACATTCAAATGAAGACCTACCGCGAGCACCTCAAAAGGGTATACAACAACACCCACGACCGCGAACCCATAGAATGGGGAAACACCTGGATTGACAAGGCTCCCGACACAAGCACAAAGCGCATACTGCTTGTGGGCGAGAGCACTTCACGTATGGTACGCAGCACGCTGGCACGCCTGTCGGGCTATGCCGTGGATATGATAGGAACATCATCGCGCCTTGACGACGAGCTGTTTGTAAACCAGATAGACTCCTATTTCAACAACTTCACGTACCGGTACGATGCAATAGTAATACAGATAGGGCACCACGGCCGCGAGCCGCGCCGCGAGCATAACGACATAGAGCAAGACTATCGCGAATACCGTGAAGCATTCGACGCACTTGTCACATACCTTGAATCCCTGTGCCCCAACATTACCGTGGAAACAATCTTCGACTCAATAATACCCAACAAGAAGTGGCACAAATTCTTCATACACCGAGGTTGGATAAAAGAGAAGAAGGACAACGTGATAAACAGTGTCACCACCCGACGCAACCTCATAATGCAGGAGGTTGCACAAGAGCACAATCTCAAATTCCTCGACATCAACCCCATAGTCGACCGCACAAACTACATACACACAGACCACACACACTTCGAGGACAAGGCAAAAGAATACATTGCCGCCGAAATGTTAAAAGTAATAGAATAAATGAACATAGCAGTCGCAGGAACAGGATATGTAGGATTGAGCATTGCCACCCTTCTGGCACAGCACAACCGGGTAATGGCAATTGATATCGTACCACAGAAAGTGGATATGATAAACCAACGCATATCCCCCATTAAAGACGAATACATAGAACAGTTCCTGCGCGAAAAAGAGCTAAACCTCACAGCCACCACCGATGCCGGCACAGCCTACAAGGATGCCAATTACATAATAGTAGCAACCCCAACCAACTATGACAATGCCCGCAACTTCTTCGACACCACAGCCGTGGAAAGTGTTATAGAGGAAGCCACAGCCGCCAACCCCAATGCCGTTATAGTAATAAAAAGCACAGTACCGGTGGGCTACACACAGAACATAAGCGCAAAATACAAAAACTCCAAGATACTCTTCTCACCCGAATTCCTGCGCGAAGGCAAGGCACTTTACGACAACCTCCACCCCAGCCGCATAATCGTAGGCTACCCGCAAGAAAGCGAGGAACTTGCTACCGCCGCCCGCACATTTGCCGCTCTTTTGCAACAAGGAGCCGAAAAGGAGAATATCGACACACTGTTTATGGGCACCACCGAAGCCGAAGCAGTAAAACTCTTCGCCAACACCTACCTCGCCCTGCGAGTGAGCTACTTCAACGAGCTCGACACATACGCCGAGATGCGCGGCCTCTCAACAAGCGACATAATAAAAGGTGTAGGGCTCGACCCCCGCATTGGCACCCACTACAACAACCCCTCCTTCGGTTACGGCGGCTACTGCCTTCCCAAGGACACCAAGCAGCTGCTGGCCAATTACAGCGACGTGCCACAGACACTCATAAAAGCCATTGTCGACAGCAACGTAACCCGCAAGGACTTCATTGCCGACCAGATATTGAAGAAAGCCGGCTATTACGACTATTACAGCAGCGGCGACTACAACCAGGAGAGCGAAAAGCACTGCACCATAGGCGTATATCGCCTCACAATGAAGAGCAGCAGCGACAACTTTCGCCACTCCTCCATCCAAGGCATAATGAAACGTATAAAAGCCAAAGGAGCCAAAGTAATCATATACGAACCAACGCTTGAAGACGGCACCACCTTCTTCGGCAGCAAAATAGTGAACGACCTTGCACGCTTCAAGGCAGAGGCACAAACCATAATAGCCAACCGCTACGACAACACCCTCGACGATGTTGCAACCAAAGTATACACACGCGACATCTTCTATCAAGATTGAAACACACCTTATATAAATATAGAAGAAAACAAACAATAAAATACACTCAAAAAAAAATGAAAACCGTAATGCTTGTATTCGGGACACGCCCCGAAGCAATTAAAATGGCACCACTGGTAAAAGAGTTCCAGAAGCACCCCGACACATTCAAGACCGTGGTGTGCGTAACAGGCCAGCACCGTCAGATGCTCGACCAGGTACTCCAACTCTTCGATATAACCCCCGATTACGACCTCAACATAATGAAACAAGGCCAAGACCTTTACGATGTCACAGCCCGCGTGCTCGTTGGAATGCGCGACGTACTTAAAGAGGTACAGCCCTCTGTTGTTCTCGTACACGGCGACACCACAACCAGCACCGCAGCAGCCCTTGCAGCATTCTACCAGCAGATACCGGTCGGACACGTCGAGGCCGGGCTGCGCACACACAACATATACAGCCCCTGGCCCGAAGAGATGAACCGCCAGATTACCGGCCGCATAGCCACATACAACTTCGCCCCCACCCCGCTCAGCAGCGAGAACCTCCTGCGCGAAGGCGTGGCAAAAGAGAGCATCACAATAACCGGCAACACCGTAATAGATGCGCTCTACTGGGTTGTTAACAAAATTAAAGAAGACAAGGCACTCAACGACGAACTTGAAAAAATGCTCGCACAAGCCGGTTACGATGTTAACCGCCTTGCCGGTGGCAAGAAACTAGTGCTCATCACCGGGCACCGCCGCGAGAACTTCGGCGACGGCTTCATAAATATGTGTACAGCAATACGCGACCTCACCGCCAAATACCCCGATGTCGATTTCGTATACCCCATGCACCTCAACCCCAACGTGCGCAAGCCCATACACGAAGTATTCGGCGAGGATTTGAGCAACCTCGGCAATATGTTCTTCATTGAGCCCCTTGAATACCTCTCGTTCGTATACCTTATGGAGAAGAGCAACATTGTGCTCACCGACAGCGGTGGCATACAGGAGGAGGCACCCGGCCTGGGCAAGCCAGTGCTCGTTATGCGCGACACCACCGAACGCCCCGAAGCCCTTGCAGCCGGCACCGTTAAACTTGTCGGTACCAACTACCGGAAAATTGTCGACGAAGTATCACAGCTCCTCGACGACGAAGCCCACTACACCCAAATGAGCCAGGCTGTGAACCCTTATGGCGACGGACTTGCCTGCGGCCGCATTGTAGAAACTTTAAGAAAGTAATAAATACAACAAGACTACAAACATTCCAGCCACAAAGAATGTAAAAACAAAAACAAACATTATAATAACAGACTAAACAATGAAAGCATGTTTTATGGGACTCGGCTACATAGGCCTCCCCACAGCAATTATTGCAGCCAAACACGGAATCGATGTTGTAGGAGTCGACATCAACCCCAAAGTCGTGGAAGTAACTAACCAAGGTAAGCTCCACATCATCGAGCCAGGTATGGAAGAGATGTTGCAGGAAGTTATCGCTAGCGGCAAGTTCAAAGCCTACACCAAGCCACAGGAGAGTGATGCCTACTTTATGGTAGTTCCCACCCCCTTCAAAGGCAACCACGAACCCGATGTATCGTACGTGGAGGCAGCCACTCGCGCTGTTCTTCCCCTTCTCAAAGAGGGTGACCTCTATGTAATCGAGAGCACATCGCCCATCGGTACCACCGAAATGATGGCCGAAATCATATTCACCGAGCGCCCCGAACTCAAAGACAAGATATACATTGCTTACTGCCCCGAACGTGTGCTCCCCGGTAACGTAATCTACGAATTGGTACACAACGACCGCGTACTCGGCGGCCTCACCCCCGAAAGCACCGACAAGGCAATTGAGTTCTATTCGCAATTCGTGCAAGGCAAACTTCACAAGACCAACAGCCGCACAGCCGAGATGTGCAAGCTCACCGAGAACAGCAGCCGCGACGTGCAGATAGCCTTCGCCAACGAGCTCTCACTCATCTGCGACAAGGCAGGCATCAACGTATGGGAACTTATTGAACTTGCCAACAAGCACCCGCGTGTAAACATACTCCAACCCGGTTGCGGTGTTGGCGGCCACTGCATCGCGGTAGACCCCTACTTTATCACAGCCGACTACCCCGCAGAGAGCAAAATCATTGCCACCGCACGCGAAATAAACAACTACAAGAGCTTATGGTGTGCCGAGAAAGTAAAAGGCACTATGCTCGAATTCGAATTGAAGAACGGCCGCAAGCCCACAGTTGCAATGATGGGCCTCGCCTTCAAGCCCAATATCGATGACCTGCGCGAAAGCCCCTCAAAGAGCATCGTGGGCAAAGTAATGCAAATGTGCAACAACGCCGACATACTCATAGTGGAGCCGAATGTAAGCGAGCACAAGCAGTTCAAACTCACACCTTATAAAGAGGCATTCGATGCTGCCGACATCGTGGTAATGCTCACCGCCCACAACGAGTTCAAGACACTCCCCTGGGACGAGAGCAAAATAATACTCGATTTCTGCGGAATTTACAAGAAATAAAATGCCGGACAAAGGGCGCACACACCGGTGCGCCCCTACGGCAAAACACCATAAATGTAGGGGCTGACCAATGCGCCTGCCCAAGCAAACAACAAAAAACACCAAAAATGTAGGGGCTGACCAATGCGCCTGCCCAAGCAAACAACAAAAAACACCAAAAATGTAGGGGCAGACCGATGCGTCTGCCCAAGCAAACAACAAAAAACACCAAAAATGTAGGGGCAGACCGATGTGTCTGCCCAAGCAAATACGGGGAGAAAAAGTAGAATACTCTACACAAAAGCAACACCCCACCCGCAAGTGCTTGACCGTGCTTGCGGGAACACACGGGAGAAAAGTAAAAGTACACAAAAGCAACAAACTTATCCCGTCCCACAGGTACTTGGCTGTGCCTGTGGGAACAAAGAGAGAAAAACATATAAATACAGACTATGATAAATATTATAGACAAATCAAAATGCTGCGGTTGCTGTGCGTGTGTCGATGTATGTACACACAAAGCAATAACATTGGAAACAGACATCGAAGGATTTTGGTATCCGGTGGTTGACAGAGAAAAATGTATCGAATGCGGTCTATGCGAAAAGACCTGCCCCGAACTGAATATCACCACACTTAAAAAGAATGACTACCCCAGACCGGCAAAAACAATCGCCGCCATACACAAGAATATGCGTGTACGATGGGACAGCACATCGGGCGGAGCCTTTACAGCACTTGCCGAGGCGATGTACCGACAGGGTGGATATGTAAGTGGCGCAATATACAATGACGATTTCAGCGTAAGGAATTACATATCGAACAACCCGGAAGATATAACAAAGATAAGAAGTTCAAAATACCTTCAAAGCAAAGCCGAAGGTGTATATGCCGAAATAAGGACACTCCTGAGAAAAGGAGAAAAAGTCCTTGCCTGCGGAACCCCCTGCCAAATGGCGGCACTCCGTTCCTTCTTGCGAAAGGACTATGAAAACCTCATAATTGTCGATTTTATATGTCGTGGCGTAAACTCACCCAAAGTATATAGAAAATACCTCGACTCTCTCGAACAAAAACATGGCGGTAAGGTTATATACGTAAAAGCCAAGAACAAGGAACTGGGCTGGCGCAACCTCACCCGTAAAGTCGTGTTCGATAACGGCCTGTCATACTATGGAGTAAGTATGGTTGACGATTTCCGCCGCGGCTACCACACAAACGTATTTTGTCGCCCCTCATGTTATAGCTGCCAATATAAAGGTTTCCCAAGAATGTCCGACATAACCATTGCCGACTACTGGGGCATAGAAAAAGTCGATAACAATCTCGACAACAACATCGGCACCTCAATGATACTTCTGAACTCCAAAAAGGGAGAAGAATACTTCAAGCTGGCACAAAACGACCTCGAATACATTGAAACAGAATTCGAGTCAATTTTAGGAGGCAACATAGCTCTCACCAAAGCCATTGAACCAGCAAGGATAAACAGGGAAGAATTCTTCAAAGACCTTGAAAAAGGATTTGACTATGTAACAGAGAAATACTACCCGCTTAGAAAAGGAGAGAAGCAAAAGACCAAACTCCCACTTACAACAATTGTCAAAAGAGGCATAAAGAAGGTAATAAGCATTGCAACCTCAATGTACAGGAGATTCGGTTTCTCATTCAAGGCATATTACAACTATATTTACATAAACCATACACGCAAACAGACACAGAGCGAAAACAATCAGAAGATATACACAATGCCTTCAAGTGTATTTGACATACACCCCACTGCAAGGATTATCCTGAAAAAATCCATAATATACGGTAATGCACCTGTTAAGGGAATGCGCATTCCCACCTGTCTTAAAATGACAGAAGGCACCACCTTCGAGGTGCACGATGGACCGCTCACACGATACGACACCGGCCCATACAACCTTCGCTATGGCGCATACATAGAGATTGTAAACCGAGGCAAACTCACAATAGGGCAAGGAGCTGCCAACGTAGGCCTCACCATTATGTGTGCAAAAGAGGTAACGATTGGTAACGGAGTACGCATAGGCCGCAATGTATCGATACGCGACTGGAATGGCCCTCATGTCATTGTGAGCGACACATATGTAAACCACGCACCGGTGAGAATTGAAGACAACGTATGGTTATGTACCGGTTGCAGCATTATGCCGGGTGTAACAGTCGGCCGCGGCTCTGTTGTAGCCACAAACGCCGTTGTCACCAAAGATGTGCCACCATACAGCCTTGTTGCCGGCACTCCCGCAAAAGTGATAAAGAGCAATGTCGAATGGTATTGAAAAAGCTATATTATGACAGACAATAAACGAATAGCAAAAAACACGCTGTACCTGTATATAAGAATGTTTCTTACAATGGGTGTCGGCCTCTTCACCTCGCGCATAGTACTTCAAAAACTGGGGGAGACCGATTATGGTATCTTCACCATTGTTGGAGGCGTAGCATCATTATTCACTGTATTAAGCAGCTCTTTAAGTGGAGCAACTTCACGATTTATAACGGTAGAAATCGGGCGTAAGGATTACATCAAACTGAACAAAATATTCAATATTGCACTTGTTTCACACATAGTTATTGCGATAGTTGTCATTATTTTAACCGAGGTTATCGGTATTTGGTTGCTATACAACGAAATGAAAATCCCGGCCGACAGGCTGACAGCTGCGTTCTGGGTATTTCAGCTCTCGAACCTCACAATGCTTTTCAGCCTCACACAGGTGCCCTATGACGCAACAATTGTAGCACATGAGGACATTAAGATATTTGCTCAGGTCGGTATTGCCGATACAATAATAAAACTCACAATCGCATTATTGTTGTATTACGCACCATTTGACAAACTCATATACTACGCCTCCCTGCTTTGCATACACCAAGTTGGCAAAATTATATTTTATAGACTATATTGTATAAAGAAATATAAGGAAACACGTATAAACCTCTGCAAAGAATGGGGACTATATTTTTCAATGATCAAATACGCCTGCGCCGATATGATAGGATGCCTTTCAACAATGGCACAGGGACAAGGACTTAACCTGTTATTGAATATCTTCTTTGGCCCGGCAGTGAATGCCGCCCGTGGCATTGCCTACACCATACAAGGAATTATCACGCAATTCGGAAACAACTTTATGACAGCTGTCAGGCCCCAAATCATTAAGAACTACGCTACCGGCAACATTAAAGCAATGTTTAAACTCGTTTACCGTAGCAGTTGTTTTTCATTCTATTTGATGTTGTTGCTGAGCATTCCGGCATGTTTCGAGACAAACTACGTATTATCACTGTGGTTAGGCCAATACCCTGCACACACAATAGACTTCTTTAAACTTATTGTCATACTCTGTCTTATACAGACCATTAAAACACCCCGCAGTACCATTTACCACGCAACCGGTAATTTAAAGTTTGTAAATCTCACGGTTGGTACAATTCTATGCGCAGCCTTCCCGCTGGCCTACCTTTTCTTAAAACTCGGCGGCGGCCCGAATTGCGTTTTCTGGGCAGCGAACATCACCATGGTGATGTCGGAAATAGCCAGCGTCTTCATTCTAAAACGCTATGTCGATTACTCCATTATCGATTACTTGAAAGAAGTTCACGGCCGTTGCATTACAGTTGCAGCAATCTCAATTGCCGTAACGTACCTCCTGTACGACAAATTCTTTGAAGAAGGATTGCTGCGTGTTATAAGCACAACAGTCATTTCAACCCTCTCAATTGTAACAAGCGCATTGCTATTCGGTGTGAATAAAAGCGACAGAACACTTTTGTTGAAATCATTAAAAAAAGTAATAAATGAGAAACTGCATAGAACTAAATAATGGCACCAGAATGCCACTGATGGCAATTGGTACCAATTGGATGAATTATAAAGAATTGCGCCCCATTGTCGAAGCCGGATTAAAAGCCGGGTTCCGGGCATTTGATACAGCCCGCGATTATGGAAACGAAGATGTTGTGGGAGCAGTAATAAAAGATGTATTGCCGGAATTCGGTCTAAAAAGAAGCGACATATTCATCACCACAAAAATAGGCAATTACCAACAGATTAAGGGTGAGATTGCAAAAGAGCTCGAACAATCGCTCAACAATCTCCAAACAGAATACATCGATTTGTGGCTCATGCACTGGCCCTACCCAGACTATTATTGCAATACCTGGGAAAAGATGTCAATGCTATACACCGAAACCGACAAGGTAAAAGCGATAGGTGTTGCAAATTTCCAGCAACGTCACCTTGAATGCCTGGTTGAACCGTCCGACATAATAACACCAATGGTCAACCAAATGGAGTTCCATCCATTAAGAACATCGGTTTCTCTCACCGACTATATGCAGAAGAACAATATCAGGCTGCAAGCCTACGCACCACTCTGCCGTCTTATACCCCCGCTTAAAGAAGCTGCGATACTTAAATCGCTCGAAAAGAAATATTCCAAGTCCATTGGTCAAATAATATTGAGATGGCACATACAAAAAGGATTTGTGATGCCCATATTCAAGTCCTACAAACCCACACGTTTCAGTGAAAATACAAATATATTTGATTTTGAACTTACAGCACAGGAGATGCAAAGTATCGATGCGCTCGACATTGACTACAAATATCATCTCGAAAGCTGTAACTGCCCCGGATACTAATAGCCAAAGATTATGAAGCTCATAAAAAGAATTATTCGCCTACCGTTCAACATACTCAACAACCTTGTCAAAAAGACAAACTGGTACAAGAACACCATACCCGATATTAGCATTTACCCCGGCGACAAATGGTATCGCGACAATCTCGAACGTAATTTCGATGCAGTGAACCTTGGCAGCTCTTCGGCATTATATGCCTTTGATTACAGCAGCACCCGACTGAAAGCATTCAACTGGGCAATGCAGCCACAATCAATGGATTACAGTTTCAAGGTTCTTAAACAATATTTCAGCATACTTAAAAAAGGCGGCATAGTAATAATCCCATTCAGCCCATTCTCGGCACTAAGCACAAAAGGCAAATGGCCCGCCACTTACAACGACAGATACTATTACTTTCTCGACCCCGTTCTCATTGACGATTACGAACAGGTAGCATTAAGAAGAAAATACCCGCTAAAAGCATTTCCCAAAGCATCCATAAAACACCTGATAAAAGATGCTCCTGCAAAGAGAGCCAACATCAGCACCTGCAACAGCGACAAGGAATTCGAGAACGATGCTGCAAGATGGATAACAATGTGGAGCAATGAATTCAACATTACCAACCTTGATGCCGATGTAAGCAATGAGAACAAAGCAGGAATGCAGGAACGCAGAACAACAATTGAAAATATGCTCGATTTTTGTATTGAACGGGATTTGCGCCCCATCATAGTGATACCGCCCATGCACCCTGCATTATCGCGCAAGTTCAGCAACACATTCTGTAATAATTACATACACCGTTTCCTAAGTCCTATATGCGAAAAGCGTAATGTAATCATTAAGGATTATATTCGGGACAAGCGTTTCACTGCCAACGCGCTCTTTTATAACTCATTCTTTATGAGCAAGGAGGGAGCACAACTGTTTACCAAGACACTGTTCGAAGAGATATAGAAGCTGTTTGAAATTCATTTCACAATTTTTTGGAAAATGCAACAACAATGAAAACAGGAATAATAACCCAACCACTCCACACCAACTACGGCGGACTCTTGCAGAACTATGCCCTGCAAAAGACATTGAGAGATTGCGGGCACGAAGTTTACACCATAAATAAAAGAAAATTAAGGGAGTGCCGTAAACCGGTAATAAAAACCTTGTTAAAGGACTGCGCACGTATCATAGCACGAAGACTCCTAAACAAAGCAACATCAATGACAAGTGGTGAGATCGCAACGATACAGAGGCCTTGTCAAAAATTTGTCGATAACAACATTACAACAACAAAGAAGTACCACAACGACAAGGAGTTGACGGAAATTGTTAACAGACACAAATTCGAGGCCTATGTTGTTGGCTCCGACCAAGTGTGGCGTCCAAGATACTCGGCAAACATATATAACGACTTCCTCGACTTCTGCCAGGCAGAAAACAACATAAAACGCATCGCTTACGCAGCGTCGTTCGGTGTCGATGAATGGGAGTTCACACCCCGGGAGACAACCGAGTGCAGCCGCCTGGCACAATTATTCGATGCAATTTCGGTGCGTGAAGAATCGGGAATAGAGCTATGTCGCAAGCACTTGAAAACCGAGGCCCAACAAGTTATAGACCCCACGATGTTGCTCTCAAAAGAGACATATATGGAGCTCGCCCAACAGGCCGGGGAAGAAAAAAGCAGCGGAGAACTCTTCTGTTATATACTCGACGGCAACGATTCCATAACCCATACCATTGATCTACTGGAAGAGAGGCTGTCGATGAAAAGTTTCCAGGTGACACCAAAGAAGAAAAGCAGAATATTGAAAAGAAACGATAGAATAGAAGACTACATAATTCCCGCTCCCACCAAGTGGATACAAGCCTTCAACGACGCCAAGATTGTATTTACCGATTCGTTCCACGGATGTGTATTCTCCATCATATTCAACAAACCATTCTGGGTTATCGGTAACAACGAACGAGGCAACGCCCGTTTCCACTCGCTGCTCACGAAGTTCAACCTCAAAGAACGCTTGATAGACATCAAAGAGATAGAGAGCACAGACCTCAACACCCCTATCGACTGGGAAAGAGTAAACACAATAAAGGAGGAGTGGAAAAGAGAATCATTGAATTTCATAAAAAAATACCTATAACCATGCAGCCTGCAATATCGGTCATAGTACCTGTTTACAAAGCCGAAAAATATATACAGCGATGTGTTGAGAGCATCATATCGCAAACCTTTACCAACTTTGAGCTTATACTGGTCAACGACGGCAGCCCCGACAACAGTGGCCTGATATGTGACGAATATAGCCGTAAGGACCCCCGCATAAAGGTAATACACAAGGAAAATGGTGGAGTTGCATCGGCCCGCCAATGCGGCATTGACAACGCAAGCGGCGAGTACACCATTCATGCCGACCCCGACGATTGGATGGAACCCGAAGAACTTGAACTGCTATATAAAAAAGCATGCGAAAAGAATGCCGACATTGTAATATCGGACTTTTGGGTCGATGTAGAGAAGGAGAAAAGCATATACCGGCACCAGGCCATTTACAGCGAAAGTGCCAATATAGTTCTGGACCAACTGCTCATGCACCACTTACACGGCGGTTTATGGAACAAGTTGATTAGAACAAGCTGTTACAGGAACTATGGCATTGGATTTGTCGAAGGGCTTAACTACTGCGAAGATTACCTTGTATGTGTAAAGATACTTATGAACAATGTAAAGGTTGCATATATCGACAAGGCATTCTACCATTACGACAACATTACTAACGACAACAGCATAACAAGGAAATACACTATCGGCACATTCAAGCAAAGGCAGTTCTTTATTGAAGAATTAGGCAAGACACTGAAAGGGAGCCACAAAGCAGGGCTGTTAAAGAACCGGGCATCGGTTGCAATGGAATGCCTGTCACACAAAATATTCACTCCAAAGGAATACAAGAGCATATATGGCGGTCAAAAATGGCAACTGATAAGATATATCACCGGATATAAAAACAAAATAAAGTTTCTTAAAGCAACACTCTTATAAACAATAACAAAGATGATACCGAAAGTAATACATTATTGTTGGTTCGGACGTGGTCCAAAATCGGAACTGTCGGAAAAATGTATCGCATCGTGGAAAAAACTGTTCCCCGAATACGAAATAAAAGAATGGAACGAAGACAATTTCGATGTAAACATCATTCCCTACACAGCCGAAGCGTACCGCAACAAGAAGTACGCCTTTGTCAGCGACTATGCACGCTTTTGGATTCTCTACAACTATGGAGGCATATATTTCGATACCGACGTGGAAGTAATCAAGGATATGAACCCAATTCTTGCCCGCGGCCCATATCTTGGATGCGAATTAACATACAAAGACGGTAATTATATACCATATGTTGCAACAGGACTGGGCATGGCAGCTGTTGCAGGAATGGAATTTTACAAGAAGATACTAGACATATATCACAAGAAATATTACTTATCATCCAAAGGACATCTTACCGGTACAGTAGTTCAAATAATAACAGGACTGATAAAAAACGAGGCACCGGAACTGAACCTCAACGATATTTGCAGTTTCCGCGGTATAACCATATACCCGGCAGAATACTTCTGCCCAAAGAACTACAACACCGGCGAACTCACCATAACCGATAACACATACACAATACACCACTATATTGCATCTTGGGCCGATGACAAGAATGGAAAGAAAAAGGTATCGGCACGCAAGAAGCAACTAAAAAACATATTTAACCATTACTGTTTCCTTGTGTCATATTTTTTCACAGTAAAATGCAAAAAGAGTAAGAAATGAACCAGCTTGTTTCAATCATAGTACCCATATACAATGTTCAGAACTATCTTGAAGAGTGTGTAAATTCACTCCTTGCCCAAACCCACAAGGAGATTGAAGTAATTCTTGTAGATGATGAATCGCCCGACAACTGCCCGCAGATGTGTGAAGACTTCGCTAAAAAAGATTCACGCATAAAGGTAATACACAAAAAGAACGGCGGATTGAGTTCGGCACGTAACGCCGGGCTCGACATTGCAACCGGAAACTACATAATGTTCATCGACAGCGACGACTTCGTTGAGCACAATATGGTTGAAGAACTCCTGGCCATAAAAGCACAAAGCAATGCCGACATCGTGTGTGGCGGAATATACAGATATACCAATGGAACAGCGGAAGTAATCCCGAGCACAGTTTCAAAAGAGAATATCGAAATCATGGACAACACCACGGCTTTGAAAAAATTATTATTGAGAAGCATCAATTGTTCATCGTGCAACAAGTTATACAGCAAAACATTTATAGGCGAAACCCGATTCAAGGAAGGAAGGAACAATGAGGACCACCCCTTCCTGTTCGAGCTGTACCAGAAAAATGGTGCCATAGCATATACAAACAAAGCATACTATTATTACAGATACAACCAGGAAAGCATATCGAGAACATTCAACGACAGAAGCTTCGACATAATAAAGAACATTGACGACCTTGAAAAGGAGATTGAAACGAAGAAACTCGACATTGAAAAAGAGTTCAGGCTCTACAAAAGTTACGTATATCTACTTTTCGCATTTTTGTTACAGAAAAACAATTGCAAAGAGAAGTTCAACAGCGAATACAATAAGATTGTAAAATACATTAAACAGAACATTTGGTATATTCTGTTCAACAGTGATATTAGAATAAAAAACAAAATCGTTGCATTGTTGACAATACTTAAATTTTTATGAAAAATGTTTCCAACATAAAGGACTGCTATGGCTGTGGCCTGTGCGCAACTGTCTGTGCAAAAAAAATCATAGAAATAAGTCTTAATAAGAATGGTTTCTACGAGCCCCGCATAACAGAACCGGAGAAATGCACGAACTGCGGTCTGTGTACCGACGTGTGCGCTTTCTCACATAAAGAGTTGGCACTTGAAAAAGAAAAGACCCAAATAAAGAGTTGGGGCGGTTGGAGCAACGATGAGCGCGTACAGCGTAAATGCTCATCGGGTGGCATTGGCTTTGAAATAGCCAAGCAACTTATAGAGAAGGACTATAAGCTTTGCGGTTGCCGATACAACCCCGAAACAAACCGTGCCGAACATTATATCGCCACAACGCCCGAAGAGGCAATCCCCTCGATAGGCAGCAAATACATACAAAGCCACACCGTAGATGGTTTCAGGGCCATAAACCGCAAGGAAAAATACCTGGTTACCGGCACCCCCTGCCAAATAGACTCTTTCCGCCGTTACATAAAAAAGTTCCGCGTGGAGGATAATTTTGTATTGCTCGACTTCTTCTGCCACTGTGTGCCATCAATGTTGGCGTGGAAAAAGTACACACAAATGGTAGAAAACAAGACCGGCAAAATCACCTATGCATCGTGGCGCAACAAACTGACAGGCTGGCACGACTCGTGGGCTATGGCACTTGATGGAGAAAAAACAGAAAAAGAGAAGACCGAGAACCGGGACAGCTACGATAAACTGATAGAAGAGAAAAAGACCTATTACTATTCGAGATTATCACAAGGCGACATATTCTACAACCTATTTTTAGGCGACTACTGCTGTAACCCGGCCTGCGCAAAAAACTGCAAATATAAATATAACCAATCATCGGCCGACATACGCATAGGCGACTTTTGGGGTGAAACATACAAAGACAATGATAAAGGCGTAAGCTCCATTGTCTCGTTTACCGAAAAGGGAAAGCACATTATTGAATCTCTACGGAATGTAACACTTGTAGAACATCCCTTCGAAACTGTTGCCGAAGGACAAATGAAACGCAACGTACATAAAAAGCCTACATATGGAATTGTTATGCGCTTTCTTAAATCGCCGTTTGGTTTAAACACACTCCTGTGGAAGATTATACATTTCAACAACAGAGTTTGTACAAAGCTATACAGAATATTAAAAAAGAAGTAGTATGGCAAAGATTGGACTAATAACCATTTACCACGTTCCCAACTATGGCTCTGTTTTACAGGCCTTCGCAACACAAATACTTTTGGAGAAACTTGGGCACGAGTGTAGAATAATAAACTACAAGTATCCTAACGAATACCATTTCTCAAAAGGAAGAGCCAGGCAATCGCTTAAAAACAGAATAGGACGGTTGCTGGGGCTTAAACCGCAACATAGAAAAGCCAATAAACTCGACCTTTTCAAGAAAAGACACTTCAACTTCACAAAACTATACTCACACCTTAACGAATTAAAAAAAGAAGATTGGAGTGAGTACGATTTATTCGCAGTTGGCAGCGACCAGGTGTGGAAATCGAAATACACACTTGGCGACACGACATTTCTCCTATCATTTGTTCCCGCTGACAAACGACGCATATCCATTGCTTCAAGTTTTGCCACGAACAGCATACCCGAAGAGATACGTGAAACATACAGAAAAGAACTCGAAAAGTTCAGTGCAATATCGGTACGTGAGAACAACGGAATAGATATAATAAAGAACGATTTAGGACTTAACCGGGAACCGGTTGTAGTTCTCGACCCCACCCTGTTGTTAAGCAAGGACGAGTGGTTGCAAACCATACCACGCTCAACTTTTGTGAAGAAGAAAAAATACATTCTTCTTTATATGCTCACATACGCATTTGAGCCACGCCCATATATTTATGAAGTATTGAAACACCTGCAAAAACAAGATGACTACGACATCGTAGCATTAGAAGGCTACACTCCGGCCGAGGAAGCCGGTGGTATTGAAATGACAGACAAGACCGATTCGTCAATACCCGAATTCATAGACCTCTTTGCCAATGCCGACATTGTAGTTACATCATCGTTCCACGGCACAGCATTTGCTGTAAATTTTGGAATTCCGCTTGTATCAATAGTTCCAGGTGACAAGGGCGATGACCGCCAATCGACACTGTTGAAGAACATTGGGCTGGACGGATGCATAACCCCCATTGGAAAAGAGCCACAAAAAATAACGACATCATATAACCATAAGGCAATTGAGCAAAAATTACAATTTGCGAGAGAGAACTCCATTGAATGGATTGCCACAAATACTAATTCAGGAAATAATTAAGTATATGATAAAACGGATTATAAGAAAATTACGGTTAGCATTAGCTTTACGTAACAAAGAATCTTATATAAAATATTTAAGGAGCAAGGGTGTAAAGATTGGCAAGAATTGTATCTTAATGGATTACAAAAGTGTCACAATAGACATTACAAGGCCATCATTAGTTACAATTGGAGACAACGTGTTAATACATCGCAATTTCACTCTCCTCACACACGATTTTGTAACAAGAAGGTTTTTGGAACAATATAACGATTTTATTCCATCGTCAGGAAAGGTTACTATTGGCAACAACGTCAGTTTTGGAATGGACTGCAAAGTGCTGAAAGGGGTTACAATTGGAGATAACTGCTTTATCGCAACCGGTTCCATTGTTACATCTAACATACCAAGCAATAGCATTGCCGGTGGAAGTCCGTGCAAAGTTATATCAACAATCGAAGACTTTTATAAATTCAGAAAGGAAGCGTACAAGGAAGAGGCGTACATATATGCAAAAAGCATTCAAGAGAGATTTGGCAGACGCCCAATTCCGGCTGACTTCTGGGAAGAATTTCCTTTGTTCGTAGATAAATCAAATATAGACCAATATCCCGAAATTCCGATTCAAAGACAACTGAAAGGCAAATATCCCGAATGGATTAAAAGCCACAAAGCCTTATTTTCCGGTTTTGATGAATTCATTGAATATGCTTTGAATTATACTCCCAACAGACATCGGTACAGTGAATACAATTCAGAAAGAAACATACCCGAAGATATACTCACAAAAATAAGAAATATCGTTTCCTCCTGTGTCAAAACCAACCTGACAAAAGAGCAAGACACAGTTTTTATGGACGAAATCTACGGTTGGGATTCATTATGCAACATGCAAATTATCGTAGAACTGGAAAAAACATTTTCAATAAAAATTCCAGACGATATGATGTTTGCGATGACATCGGTATATTCAATTGCCGAAACAATATGCAGCATTGTCCAAATTGAAGATACCCAAAAAGCAATATACAAGAATATATCTTCTCTATACCCTCATAGCAAATTATGGGGAAGCATTTGCAATAACATAGAAAACACTCCACATAAATCTGCAATAAAAATAAACGGCACAAATATCACATATACCGAACTATATGAAAATGTTTGTAAGTGCGCAACCTTTTTGCAGGAACAAGGAGTGCAGAAAGGCGACAGAATTATTCTGTCGGCACACAAGGATATTGAATACCTTTATCTATATTTCGCATCACACATTATAGGTTCAACTAATGTTATTGTTGATGCAGAAAGCAATAAAGACCGATTGAATTATATCGAACAGAAAATTAAACCTAAAATTTGTTTCGGTTACACATCTGATTCATTCAAATCAATCCTTTTCAAAGATATTGATTTGACAAAATATTCAATTACACAGCAAGTGCCATACTTCTGCGAGATTTCAAATAATGACATTGCTGAAATATTATTTACCACCGGAACAACAGGTGCTCCAAAAGGGGTGTGCCTGAGTTATGACAACATATTCCATTCAGCAACCAACATTAACGGGTTTATACAGAACACAGCCAACGACATTGAATTATTGGCACTACCCATATGCCACTCATTTGGAATGGGGCGAATAAGGTGCAGCCTGATTAAAGGTGCAACGATTGTAATCCTAGGCAGCTTTACTAATGTAAAAAAACTATTACAAACAATAGAAACTGAAAACATTACAGGATTCGGAGTTGTACCGGCAGCATGGGAATATATAAGAAAGATAAGTGGAACTATGATTCAGAAATATGCCCACCAAATCAAATTTATTGAGATTGGAAGTGCTGCAATGTCCATTGAAAGGAAAGAAGAAATGGTAAGGATGTTCCCCGAAACAAGAATATGCATGCACTATGGATTAACAGAAGCGTCAAGGAGCTGTTTCCAAGAATTTCACGATAAAGAACATTTGTCATCAATTGGAAAGCCTGTATCAAAGGAGGTTCAAGTTAAGATTTTTGACAAGGACGGGAACGAAATGCCCAACAATACCGAAGGAGAAATTTGTGTAAAAGGCAATATGGTTCTGTCCCGATACCTGGAAGAGAAAGACAATGCAACCGCATTCCACGACACCTTTTTCAGAACAGGAGATTATGGATATATAGACGAAGATGGCAATATCTATCTGAAAGGAAGAGAAAAGGAAATGATTAATGTTGGTGGCAAGAAAGTGTCACCAATGGAAGTTGAAGAAGCAATAATCGCATTAGGTGTAAAAGATTGCGTATGTATTCCTGAGCGAATTGATATAATTGGTGAAACAGTCAAATGTTATATTATTCGCGGAGGTACGGAACTGAGTTTTGAAGAAATTGCAAAAAAACTTTCAACCAGATTAGAAACATACAAACAGCCTACAATGTATGAATGGATAGATACAATACCATATACCGACTCCGGTAAAAAACAACGCACAAAACTAATAAAGTCAAACAAGTAAGCACTAATATTAAATGATGCAACTCTTACAAAGCATTATCGTATATGGCCTGATGATCTGGGCAATGACCTATTTCGGCAAGATTGCCTATAAACAGCAATACCCGCAGGGGTATGGCGGCATAGACAAACTTAAAGGGAAAAAGAGCAATGTTCTCTCTATTTTTACCAAGTCCTACATTCTCATACCCATATTTATCTTCTGCCTGTTCTCGGCCGTCAGGTTCCGCGTGGGTGTCGATTGCGAAACATATAAAAAAATCTTCTACGAACTTGCAAAATATGGTGAAAGTTTTATTGCACCCAACATTGAAATAGGCTACAAGAGCCTGTCTGTCTTTACATACTCATTGACAGGCTCACACTATCTGTTGATGTTTATCCTTGCATTCCTTCAAATAGGCCTGTACTATATTGCACTGGCAAAGGAGAGGCACGCATTATTCTTTTTGGGCCTTGCAATAATGTTAACCGGACACTATTGGTCATTAATGAATGGCATACGACAAAACATTGCGGCATGCGCATTTGTAGCAATGGTTCCCTGGTTGTTTGAGAAAAAGAAATGGCTATATTTCGTTGCTGGAACAATGCTTGCCATGACAATGCACCGCAGTGCATTGCTGTTGATTCCAATAGGTTTATTGGCATATTTCCTAAAAGACAGACTCCCGAACAAATACCTCCAGCTGGCAATAATGGCAGTCTCTTTTGCTTTAATGAACAAGTTTGACAATATCTTTTCGGAAAGTCTAATGATGTTTGCCGGTGAAGCCGGATATGGTGAAGAAGAGATTGAGACATACGCAAACCTCGAAGCCACGACCTACAAATTCGGTTTAAGAATGTATTTGTTGTATGCGGTATATAGCATTGCTGTTATTTTTAGCGATAAGATGCATAAATTTTTTAACAGCAAACTATTCAACACAATGTACAACCTGTTCTTCATAGGAGCATGCCTTACTCTCATTTTCTACAATAACTTTACTGTAAAAAGAATAATATATTACTTTACCTGCTTTAACTCGGTCATTGTATCATATCTTATGTTCTATTTATGGAAGAATAGAAAAAGCACTCTCTTATTTATTATTATAGCAATGCTTTTAGTGCAGACAATATGGAGTATTTATTCCGACGTCACCGGAAAAGGAGCATACGAAGCTATGCTTTACAAATTTGATTTCTAACGCACAAGGAATATGAAGAAACTGCTTATTATATCCAGAGGTCAGTTCGGTTACCATACCGATATATTCAAATGGTGTGAATATTTACGTGATGATTATGACATAGAAGCTATAACTTTTGATGGCAGACCTAAAGTTTCAATGGACGGAATTAAGGTACATTATGTATCCGATAGTGGAAACCGTACCATCAGAGGTTTGAGATATGTATTGACTTGTTTGTGGCATATTCTGTTCTTCAAAGGTACAATACTTGTTTGCTATTTCAAAGAATGTCGCATACTTAAATGGTGCTTTCCTTGGAGAAATATGATACTTGACATAAGGACACTTAACGTCAACAGTAATGCTGAAATTAGAAAAAAGGAAGACTGTCTAATAAAAAAAGCAACGGAACTATACGATTTTATAACAATAATTTCAGAAGGAACAAGAGATAAAATCTCTATTCCAAAAGAAAAATCAGCAATTTTACCTTTAGGTGCAGATGAAGCCTCTACAACAAACAAAAGTTTCGAAACCATCCGTATGTTGTATGTAGGAACATTGTTTAATCGCGATATACATAAAACAATAAAAGGACTGAATATCGCTTTAAAGAAGAACAGTACATTAAAGATTCATTATGATATTATCGGGAATAGCCCAGGAAATGAACTCGAAGAACTAAAAGAACTTGTTAAAAAATTAGATTTAGAGAAATATGTAAAACTACACGGATACATTCAGCACTCGCAATTAAATAAATTCTTTGACAAATGCAACATAGGAGTCTCTTTTGTGCCAAAGACCGAATATTATGAGCATCAACCTGTTACAAAGACATTTGAATATATTCTTTCCGGACTATTTACAATTGCGACAAGCACATACTGCAACAGAGATGTCATCACAGATAATAACGGAATTCTTATAGACGACACACCCGAATCATTTTCAGAAAGCATTGAATATATTGCGCTCAACACATCAAATCTAAATTCTGATATTATCCGTAATTCGTTATTAGAATATAAATGGGAAAATGTTGTAAACAAACATTTGAAACCAATATTGAAAAACAAATTTTAATGTTCAAAATAGATTTAATCAGAACATAAATAAAAAAATAACTACTAAAAATTATTTAAACTTAGATATCATGAAATTTTCAGAATTGTATCCTTTAAAAAGGATGTATAGAATGTTTTGGATAAAACTACTACCCGTTCTGCCTATGCGAGGTACCTTACGTTTCAAGCTAATGCGTTTAGCAGGTGTTGATGTTACATTGGGAGGAGAATTAGGTGGAGGTTTCATTGGTCACGGAACGAAACTCGACAGTTTATACCCTGAAGATATCCACCTTGAAAAATGTGTACGCATAAATATGGATTGCGTAATTATGACACACCATTTGCGTAGCAATAATTTTTTTAGAGGGAACGAGCCTTGGTTCAGACGTGGACCGGTTACCATAAAGCACCATAGCTTTATTGGAGCACGTACAATCATATGTAATTCCGTTACAATTGGTCCAAACTCTATCGTCGGGGCTGGTTCTGTTGTTACAAAAGACATACCCGAAGGTGAAATATGGGGCGGCAACCCTTGTGTTTTCATAAAGAAAAGAAATCTAGAAGAATTACCCACTGAATAAGACGATTTCAGTTGTAACAAAAGTACTCTACGCTTCCATATATAGGCAGGTACCCTACACGATATATAAAAGACTTAATAACACAACAACCAATTAATATACAATTCTTTATTATGAAAGTACTGCTGATAAACAATTATCTGTACCGCCGTGGCGGTGCCGAGGTTGTATTCCTCAACACCGGTGAACTTTTGAAAGCAAAAGGGCACGAAGTAGTCTATTTCAGCCAAGACTGGGAAGAGAACATTCCCTGCGACGATGCAAAGTACTTTCCCAAGGGAATTGACACCAAATCCAAAGGATTTGGCGACAAGCTAAAAGGTGTGAGCAACTATTTCTGCAATGTAACAGCTGCAAAAAAATTGGAAGCAGTTATAAAAGCCGAAAAGCCCGACATTGCACACATACACAATTTCTGGGGTGGATTATCGGGAACCATCTTGAAAGTGTTGAGGAAACACAACATTCCCACAGTACACACTGTGCACGATTACCGAATGGTGTGCCCCGGCTATGCATTCAAGAATGGCAAGAACGAAATATGCGAGAAATGCGCCGGCAAGCATTTCCTTAAATGTATAAGCAACCGTTGCTCACGAGGCAGCCTGGCAATGAGCACCATAATGTGTATGGAAATGTATTACAGAAATTGCTTTACAAACCCTCTGGACTACATTGACAGTTTTATGTTTGTAAGCAACTTCTCCTACAAAAAATTCCTGCAATATGCTCCCCGCTTCAAAGAGAAACATTGCGTAACAATGTATAACTTCCAAGATGCCGAAGTGCTTGCACAGGTTAACAAGGAACTTGCGACATACAATGGATACTACCTGTTCTACGGCCGCCTCTCCTATGAAAAAGGAATACAGACATTAATAAACACATTCTGCCGGTTACCACACCTGAAACTAAAAATTGTGGGAACAGGCCCTCTTGAAAAAGAGTTGAAACAACTATGCAATGAAAAGGGAGCCAAGAATATAGAATTTTTAGGGTTCAAGACCGGTAAGGAGCTCTTCGACGAAATAAAGAATGCAAAATTTGTATGTGTGCCATCGGAGTGCTACGAAAACAACCCAATGACCATAATCGAAAGTTACACATTACGCACTCCTGTAATTGGTGCAGCAATAGGTGGAATTACCGAAATAATTGAAGAGGGCAGAACCGGTTACAGGTTCCAAGCCGGCAATAAAAATGATTTAAAGAGAGTTGTAGAAAATGTGGAACTTTTGAGCGAAGAGGAATATAGAATAATGAAGGACCACGCCGAAGAGTTCGCACAAAAGAACTTTGGCAAAGAACCATACTACACAAGTTTAATGGAACTATACAAACAAACTATTTCCAATTATAAGAAGAACTAAGCCAATATATATATGAAGATTATCTTTATAGGTTGCCGTGATATAAAGTTATTGGGAGGAATTGAGGCCTATATGACAAACCTCACTGCCGAGTTGGTTAAACTCGGTCACGAACCTGTTATCTATTGTGAGAGCGACAGGAACGCCACCGAGGTACACAACGGGGTTAAGGTTATACATATGACCGGTTTCAAGAACAACCTTATATGCAAGCCGTGGGTTGGATTAAAAGCGACAATACACGCTCTGCTTAAAGAGAAAGGTATCTCCATAATACATTACAATGCGTGGCCACCATCGCTGTGGAGTTTCATACCCCGCATATTTGGAATAAAATCCTTGATGCAAGGGCACGGGCTCGAATGGCAACGTAGCAAATACTCCCCTACCAAACAAAAGATTTTGAAATTTATGGAAAAGGTTACAGCTCACACAAACCAGCACCTGATAATGTGCAGCGAGGGCCAGACCATATACTTTAAAGAGAAATACAACAAGACTGCGACCACAATTCCCACAGCTGTAAACCTCCCGCCACAGGAAGGGAAGAAGGAAGCTGAGACACTGGAAAAATTCGGACTTGTTGCGAAGAAATATTTTCTCTTTATGGCCCGCCTTGTGCAGGACAAGAACCCCGATTATCTTATTAAAGGCTTTAAGGCTTGTAACCACGGAGAATTCAAACTGGTTATTGCCGGCAATAACGATGCCGACCCGCAGTATGTCGATAGCCTGCATAAGCTGGCCGGTGATGACAAGGATATTGTGTTCACCGACGCGATTTATGGCGACGAGAAGGATGACATATTGAGAAACGCCTATACATTCTGCATCCCCTCGACTATTGAGGGACTATCTATTGTACTGCTCGAAGCAATGAGCTACAAGCTGCCCGTTATAGCATCGGACATCGATGCCAACCGCGAACTTTTAGGTGATGATGCCGTGTGGGTGAAGCCCGAAAACAGCGAAGATATAAGCAAAGCCATCGAATTCTGCATTGAGAACAAAACCACTATCAAGGAATTTGAAACTATCAATTACAATAAAGTTGTAGAGAACTACACCTGGGACAAAGTGGCAAAGAAGTATATTGACTACCTGCACAGCATTGGGGTGAAATAGCAAAAATCATATTATCAGTACAATTATATCCCGGCAAATTTGCCGGGATATAATTGTATATGCTCCCTGCTCAACAAGGGGAAACGCACTCCACGCTGCCCGAAAGAGCGGCATCAACACACTTCTCCAAGGCTTTAATTCGAGTAAGGAGGTCGTTAAGTGCCCTGTTCACGTTGGTTATCACGCTGTTGTCGTTAAGCAGTTCCACTTTCACATTCTTCCACTGTGGTTTGCCCTTATATGCAGGCATTGCTGCAAAAAGATATTTGCTGTTGCCCGTCAATGGCAAGGAAACGGTAGATGTGGCAGGCTCGCCGGCTTGCGCAACACACTCCACATTACCGTTTTTGTCTATTATGCAACCAAAGGCTACATCATCGCCATCGGTTACTGCACAAAAACTCACTTTATTGAAATCGCCCTTGAAAGGCTGTAAGTCAACACGGTAACAGGCATACAATTCTGTTTCTTTCATTCTACCCTCTGTTGAGGGAGCGCAGGCCTCGATTACAGCATCGGCATCGACCACACAAGGAATACCAATGTAACGTGCCAGGGCGTTGTGTCTTTCGTTAACTACTTCTACTGTCAATTCTTTTACCAAATTGCTCTTTGTTGCAGGTTTGCCTGCACTCATTGATTTTTCTCTCTTTTTCATTTTTGTAAAATTTGTGTTATTTGACCCTTTAACTCCTCCCACGCTGCAATCTCCTCGGCTGTTGCCACGCGGTAGTTATCACTTGTTGCACTCACTCCCTTGCCCTCACGGAAGAAGACACGTTCCTCAATGGGCAGGTTCTCAATGTTCTGCGTGTAATACACGCCTTCCTGTTTTTCTAACTTATTCATAATAATCTTTCATCTTTCATCTCTCATCTCTCATCTTCCACTAGGCCGAAACCAATGAAACCAACGGTTGTGCTTCGAGTGCCGCAACAATATCGACATCACTCTCCAAGCGTGCATACGCATCGGCGTGCAGGGTTATTGTAATTGCATTTTTTGGCACGGCGTTTTGTATCATATACAGCACACTCGCCTTTGAAATTTTTGAACAGCTCTTTAAATCCAAAGAAGAACCTAGAACAGTTATTCTAATCTCGGTCAAATTTACACAACCCGTAAATGAAGAAGGTTTCCAAGCTGCGCTAATGAGGCAACGTGTATCTATTACTCTAAGCTTTGGAGCCGTCGAGAATACACTCTCGGCATTGGTTAATTTTATATTGCAGGTATCGGGGCTCGTACCCATAGGCATAATATGCAAGTTCAGAACTTCAATCGCATAATTACTTATGCACAAATAGCCCGCGAGAGAACCATTCCACATTCCACTGCGCATAAGGTTTGTACGTATATTACTTGCAGAGCCACTGCCCGAATATCCAAATGGGGAGATATCATTATCGTTAAAGTACCCTCTATTATATATCGCAAGCATCTGCTCCTCGGTAATATCACCAAGTCCGTTAAGGTAATAACGCCCCGCAAGATGCTGCACGCTTTCTCCCCACGGAGATGTACGCTCAATGGCAGCATCGGTATCGTTATACAAGGCACCTGCTGCAATAAAGAGGTCACGTTTGGCAAGTACACGGCCTTTCTCCATTGCAGCACTTATAACTGCCGCTATGGAGCCATCGCCCGCACCTTTCAAAGTGTCAATATCGTTGGAGATTGCAGCAACTGTGGAAATGAGTTTATCGGTAGTGGTTATTTTATCGAATTTCCCGGCCTCAATAAGTGAATGCCACTCACCCCATATACCATTTGCATATGTGCGTGTATATACCTTCGTTGCCTTGCTATCGCGTGCCGTAAAGGTCAACGACTGCCCTATCACCCTTTCGTGTTGTTTGGGCCCGGCAGTCCCGCTATCCGTCACCACTAGATTACCCACTATGTAATGCTCTGCGCCACAGAACTTCACCGGCAGCCCCACATTGCTGCCTGTGTGGTCAATCTCCACAACGTAATTACCGGGAGAGAAAATTTTGTCGAGGCTGCTCTCCCATTTGCAACCCACATCACCCTCGTTCAGCAGCGGTTTAAGCCTCACTGCCATCTCTTTTACTTGATTGCTCATAATCTTTTTTGGCGCGAAGATAAGGGCAACAAGGCGCGACAAGGTTGCGAGATTGACATATTTTATATTTGCCAATCCTTTGGGCACACCCGTGTTTACAGGCTCATCTGCAAAAGTCGGGGGAATAAAACTTTCTCACTCCTAAATCCTCGGTGGCCCGTGAGATATTCTTTCTATCATTGAAACTCCTTTATTTACTTTTTGTCGCTCAAAAAGTAACAAAAACGCCCGGCACACGGGGCGTTCACGATTCTGCCGTAGGGGCAGACCGATGTGTCTGCCCAAAAAGTAGCACACAACAACAGGGCGCACACGCCGGTGACGCCCCTACATAAGAGAATAGCCGATAATAACACCGAAAAGTTTTGAGTAAGCACCCTAGAACTTGCAGGTGAGCCTGTTTACACCTTGCAGTTCGATAGACGGGTGGGGAAAATAACGGTTCAGTAGAAATTTAGTGTGGACAAGTTGATTTTTTAATAAGTTGTGTCACCTCACGCAGCCCTTTGTGTAACGAATTATCTCCTGCAATGGTAATTCTAAAAAGAAACCGGCACCGTTAAAATCACAGTGTTTATCCGAGCATTTGCAGGAGAGAGT
>SUXO01000026.1 GCA_015060885.1 Bacteroidales bacterium | reverse complement strand
AAACAAGTGTAATAAATTAAAATAAAGCGTATGGATTTAATCATTTTTGAGCGAAAGGCATTCGAGGAATTTGCCACGAAGATTGAGCAGTTCATTCTGCGAGTATCAAATTCACCCGTTGTCAAGAGAGGGAAGAAAAAGACAAATAATTGGCTCGACCATCAGGATGTTTGTCAGAGGTTGAAAATAAGCAAGCGTACATTGCAGACCTTGCGTGATAACGGTACGCTTGCCTACACCAAAATCGGCAATCGTACCTACTACCTCCCTGAAGATGTGGATAGCATCATCACTAAGGTAGAGGACAGGCGAAAAGAAGCCAAGTGGAAAGGGCGAGAAATCTAATCAATGTATAACACTGAAACCAATTTGAATATGTATCAAGAGATGAGAACCAAAGATGATGCGTGGATGCAGTCCATTCACGAGAGTATCGACCAACTATCGGAAATTCTCGATAGTATGCCCAAAGATGGTGCGGCATTACAACACGATGATGAGTATCTATGCGACAAGGAGGTGGCATATATGCTTAAAGTCAGCCGAAGGACATTGAGCGAATACCGAAGCAATGGCACATTGCCTTACTATGTGCTCGGTGGTAAAGTTCTATACAAGCGAAGTGAGATTGAGCAGGCATTGAAACGGGAGTACAACGGCAAGCACCTACTTAATAGCAGCGGATAAACCTCTCTATATTTTTGGAGGGAGTGAAATTTACCGCTTGCCCCTATATTCATCTGTTGCAAAATAATAGTGCCCTTATGGATAGAGACAAGAACAGCATACAAATGGGTTATCAATGTAAGAACCCATTTGCTTTTGCGAAATTGCTACCGCTCAATATAGCCTGCAAGCAGCCTCTATGTTCGCTTAACCGCAATTTTGTATGCTGTCTGTTTATCTTCTTCTACATTTTCGTCAGTCGCTCATTTCCGTTGCCGTCTGCATTTCTGAGTACAGACATTGAAATGGGAAAGGTTTTCGGACTGAATACTCTCCGCAGGAGGAAGATTCAGTCCGAAACGGCTTGCCGCCCCGACCTTTCAACTTTCAAGGGCTGATGTACTACCTTCGCAGACGAGCAAAGGAAAGGGGCAAATGACGGAATCGGGAAACTCATAATATCGCTGATTAATGATAGAGCAAATTCAAATATTACCATGTAATAATGAAAAGTGCACCACCTTTTTGCTCGTTCATAAAAAAATTGTACCTTTGTTCCAAGATGAGTTGTACATCAATGCAAATCATGCAAGTATGTAGAAATCAGAACAGTTGCCAACTCATTACCTCGTTCTTGAACTTTCCGCATAAACTTTTTATTCTTAGCGGATTATGAGATTATTCCAAAAATACTATTTATCTTGGCTGTTTTCTGCGCCGCAGGTGCAGCGAGAGCCGGCAAGATAGAGGTTTCGGTTACGTTGCCCGATGTTGGCAAGCCCGAACACGTCTATACAATGGTCAATGGTAACAACGTCTATTCCAATGGCCTTACAGCTCCCACACAGACAGCCGAGAACTACGGTCTGTTTGCGTTCTACGCAGTTGACGGTGTTGAGAATGCCTATTACATTTACAGCAAGAGTGCCGGTAAATGGCTCACTTACACAAAGGCGGCATCATATAACAATGGTAAAGACTTTGTGAAATTCTCGGCAACACAGGTTGCCGACACATACTTCAAAGTCAGCAATTACAGTGGTGATTATTACGAAATTCAGCCCTACACGACATCGGGTACCAATGACAAGTACGTTAACTGGTATCAGGGTACTAGCGGAAACCCCTACGATGGCACAAACACTCTTGGTTTGTGGCAGGATTCGGGTAATTCCGATGGCGGTAGCCGTTACCTCTTCACCGAGGTTGTGACAATAGAACGTGTCTACACAATAAGCATCCCCGGCGGCAATACCATCAAAATAGGCAACGAAACATTTGCCAATGGCGATAAATACACCATTGAAGGCTCTGTGTCGAAGAGCGATATAACAGTGGTCGCTCCCGAAGGACAGTTTGCCGCAGTCCTCGTCAACGACGAAGAAGAAACCATCAATGTGTATTTTGCCACATTGCCCCAGCAGGCTGCAACTGCCACATATGCCAATGCAGTGCTCTACCCTGCACAACAGGAGGCTGTGGGCGCAGCAAAAATTGAAGAGGCCGATGGTGTCTACACATTGAGCAACAATGTGCTTGCTGCCAGCTTTATGAAACTTGGCGATGTGCTTCTCTTTGCCGGTTCCGAAGCTATGGATCTCGTTGCCGGTACCGAGCCTTTTACCGTAGCCTTCGGCAGTGGCGATAACGTGCCTGCCTCGGCTATGACACTCGTAGATATCAAGACCGAGAACCTTACAGGCAATGCGAACGCAGTGGGCGGTGCTGAACATTTCAATGGAGTCCAGCTTGTTGCGAACTACACTTATACATACAATGATAGCGACATCGAAATCGTATGGCGTGCGGTATTGCGCGACGGCAGCCACTATTTGCGCACCGAAATGGAACTCAAAGGTGTTGACGATGTGGATATGTACAACGTAATTCCCATGATATACAATGTCGACACCAAAGCAGCCGGTTCAACTCCCGCGGTTGTGGGCAACACCCGTGGTGCCGTGCTGATGAGCAACAAGATATTCGCCGGCCTTGAAACTCCCACAGCCTACAATACAGTGGGCGATGCCACAGGCGAGGAGGACAAATGGAACCTTACAACAACAATGGACCCCATCTCCCTTACTGCTGATTCATGGACACAGGTTGCCGAGAGCGATGTTCCCAAGCGTGTTGAAGAGGCTACCGGTGCCAACTATCCCAACGTTTATGCCTACAAGCACGCGAATGTGACATTGCAGAAAAACCAGAAAGTGGAGATTACCGTAGAATATAAATCGGGTGCCAACCGTTTGAACTTCGGCGGTGCCGACCTTTTGGATTCGAACAACAGCATTGCAGCTGTTGATTACCACACAGGTTATTCGGGTACTGCAAAGAGCAATAATACTTTCAGTTTCATTGCACCCAATGATGGTACATTTACTCTCCGTGTCTTTGTCGAGAACAAATCGGAGCCCATCACCGCATCAAGTACAATGAGTGTAAAGATATATACTCCCAAAGAGGGTGCTGTGATAAATACCGACATTGTAGGTATACAGGGCCGTTGGAGCCGCAACACAACACTTGCACAGGGTGAAACCTGGAAGGTCGGTGCTGTTGTAGGTCTTATCGCACAAGACGGCACAGAGGCCGACGCCAATATCCACAAGACACAGAAACGCCGTTCATTCCTTGCATACAGCGAGCGCGAGCGTGCAGTGCCCTGGCGTGCATTCACACACTACAACAGCTGGTACGAACTTAACATCAACCGCAACAACGCGGCTCCCGGCAGCGAGCACACCAACTTTACATCGGAAGACATTGTTGATGTTATCAATCATTGGAGAACCGACTTCTACGAGAGATACGAACAGGCTCCGGTTGCCTTTGTAATTGACGATGGCTGGGATAATTATGGTCCCTGGACCTTCCACAGCGGCTTCCCCGAAGAGATGCGTCCTATGGCACAGCTTGCCAAAGAGATGGGTGCCGGTGTCGGTGCCTGGTTGGGCCCTGTGGGCGGTTATGGCCAGAGCGGTAACTACCGTCGTGCATACTGGAATGCCGAAAACCGTGGCGGTATGCAACTTTCTAACCCCGCATACTATCAGACATTCCTTGCCGCAGCAAATAATCTTGTAAGCAACCAGGATGGCGTGGAAGGTTTCGACCCCAACTCCGACAACTACCTCTTCTTCAAGTTCGACGGTATTTCGGCACAGTTCTCATCGGTTGGTCCCGATGCAGGCGATACCGGTAACGAGAATGCCGAGGGTATCATCCGCTTGGAGCGTTATGTACGCGAGGAGCTCCGCGAGGATATCTTCTTCAACACCACGGTAGGTACCTGGGCAAGCCCCTTCTGGTACCAGATAAGCGATGCCACCTGGCGTCAGGAGAATGACCACGACCGCATTGGCAACAACAGCATAAACCGCGAGAACTGGATAACCTATCGCGACCGTCTTGTATATCAGAACTATGTGACAAACTCACCCATCTGCCCCATCAATACATTGATGACACACGGCTTTATGCTCACACAGTTTGGCCCTCCGGGAGGTGATAACCGCGATTACAATGCTGTACTCCGCGAGATGCGTTGCGCTTTCGTTTGCGGTTCGGGTGTGGTTGAGCTCTATACCGACTATGCACTCCTGAACAGCATCAACAACGGACAGTTGTGGGCCGACATTGCCGAGTGTATGGCTTGGCAGAAGCGCAACGCCGATGTATTGCCCGATGCCCACTGGGTAGGCGGCAGCCCCTGGAACGGCAGCAGCCACGAGGTTTACGGCTGGGCTTCATGGAACGGTACAAAATCGACTCTTGCTTTGCGTAACGGCGGCAACGATGCACAGAGCTATGCATTCACACTTCGCGAAGCTTTGAATATCCCTGCCAATGTAAACGGCAGCATCATCCTGCGCAAGTCGTTCAGCAACCAGGACGCTCTTGCCGGCTTGACCGAGGGCGAGGCTATCAACATCGACACAGAGCTCACAGTGAACCTTCCCGGTAGCTCGCTCTTCTGCTTCGACGGTATCGATGCAACAGCAACAGTAGAGTTGATTGAAAGCATCACTTTGAAGACAGAGAATGAGGCGTTGGAAGTTCCGGCGAACGAAACAATGGTGGTACTTGCTACATTGAACTCACTTACAGCCACATACCCCGTACTCGAATGGACAACCAGCGATGCTTCTATTGCAACAGTAAGCAACGGCCTTGTTGTTCCTGTTGCCGAGGGTGAGGTTACCATCACTGCTACCGCAAAAGATGGTTCGAACAAGTCTGCATCTGTGACAATCACTGTAACCCCAAAGGTGGTTGAGCCCTATGCAACAAACTTCGACAAAAATATGAATTCAACACAGACTCACCGTTATATAACAACTATTGAGTTTACCGAAGAGGGTGGAGAACCACAGACCATTGAAATTGGCCAGGCAAAACCGTACTTCGATAAAACCGAAGATGAAACCTGTGTTCTCACTTGTACACCTTCATCAACAATCAATGCTGTTATAAACAAGAGTGGCAATTGGATGAATGCCTATGTATTCATAGATGTTGATAACGACGGACAATTCTCGTTCAATGATGGCACAACCGACCAGAGCGGTACCGATGTAATGTCGTTCAGCTTCTATACAGGCAGCTTTACAAATGATACCGAAAATGGTGTAAATTCGGCCGGAACATCGCTCACAGGCCAGGCACGTAACACAATGTTCTTGCCCCCGTTCACGGCACCTGCCGAGGAGGGCGACTATCGCATTCGTTTTAAAATGGACTGGAACAGTGTAGACCCCGGTGGTCAGATAGCAGCCGACGGTACCTGTACAGGAGCAAATGGTTTCCTTGCAAACAGTGGCTCTATTGTGGATGTAACCTTGCGTGTAATGAAAACAACAGGTATTGAAATAGTGGAGCAGGAGAGTGCAGAGAGTGCAAATGAAATTTACGACCTCAGCGGCCGTCGCCTTGAAAAGGCTCCTTCAAAAGGTGTATATATTATGAATAACAAGAAGGTTATACGTTAATATAATCCTCCCCGCATAAACAATTAGCCGGTTGCAACTTCTTGCAACCGGCTAATTGTTTAATGGAGAATGTAATCCATTAACAGAATATAAGTATCATAAGCTGCGCAGTGAGTATGCGCAGGAACATAGCAAGCGGGTAAACCGTTGCATATCCCACAGAGGCTTTGTCGCTGTTCTTGTCCTGCTCGTTGGCAAATGCAAGAGCGGGAGGGTTGGTGCAGGAACCCGACATTACACCTATCAAGGTGTTATAAGGTATCTTGAATATGAAGCGTCCGGCAATGCCTGCAATGAGCAAGGGTGCGATGGTAATTATTGCGCCGTAAAGAACCCACATAAAACCATTGTTGTTTACAAGCGTGTCGACAAAAGCCTTGCCGGCCTCCAATCCCACACATGCAAGGAAAAGGGAGATGCCAATTTCGCGTATCATAAGATTGGCGCTCATTGTCGTGTACGTGACAAGCTTGTACTTGGGGCCGAAGTAGCTTATGAGTATTGCAACTACAAGCGGGCCGCCTGCAAGTCCCAGTTTTACGGGTTGCGACATTCCGGGAATGAATATGGGAAGGCTGCCAAGAGCGCAACCGAGGGCAATGCCAATGAAGATGGGGATGAGGTTTGGGTGGTCGAGGTGCTTGCGCGAGTCGCCAAGAATCCTCTTTACGCTTCCCACCGCACTGTCCATACCCACAACGGTTACAATATCACCAAGCTGCAAACGCAGGTCGGGCGCAGCCACAAGGTCGATACCGGCGCGGTTTACTCGTGTGAGGTTTACCTGGAAGTTGTTGCGCAGGTTAAGCTTTGCGAGTGCCACACCGTTCAGTTTGGGGTTTGTTACAATGAGCTTTTTCGACTTGAATTGCGCACCGGCCTTGTTCCAGTCAACAATACACTCTGTGCCGAAAAGGTTGAGCAGGCTTTCGCGTTGCGACGGCCTTACAATTACCAGGAACTTGTCGCCCACCTGCATTGTGCTGTTCGAGTTCGCTATCTCAATCTCTTTTGTGGCGTTGTGCATTATTCTCGACACAACGAAATCGTAGTTCTGTGTGCGGCGTATCTCTTCGAGCGTTTTTCCTGCGATTGTAGGGTTCTTCACCTCTATTGTAAGCGGTTCCACTTTAAGTTCCTTTTTGCTTTCATCGGTGATGGCTGCCAGGTCCTTCTTGTAAAGCAACGGCTTTATGGCCAGCATTGAAAGAATACAGCCAATGACACCAAGCGGGTAGGCGACGCTGTATCCGAGCGCGATGTCGGTTGCCGATGTTCCGGTGATGTCACGGTAGGCCTGTTGTGCCGCACCAAGCCCCGGTGTGTTTGTGACAGCACCCGAGAGTATACCGGTGACGGTTGTTATGGGCGTGTCGGTTGCAAAATAGACGCCGATTGCTGCAAGAATGTCGAACAGGACAATGGTGCATGTGAGCATACACAATGTTATTCCGCCCGATTTGAAACTCGAAAAGAAACCGGGGCCCACCTGCAAACCGATAGAGAATACAAACAGTATGAGTCCGAACTCCTTTACAAAGTGCAGCAGGTTGCTGTCGAGCGTGCAACCGAAGTGAGCAAAAAGTATTCCCACAAAGAGAATCCATGTAACGCCGAATGATATTCCGGCAACCTTGATGCGTCCCAGCATCACTCCGAATGCGATTGTTAGTGCAAGGATAATCATAGAGTGGGCCACACCGCCGCTCCATTGGCCCTGCGCCCCCTCCAATAGGGTAAGTATAAAATCCATATCTCTTGTTTGTTAAAAATAATTTCGGGTTGCAAAGGTACAACCCTTTTTGCCGGTATAATAAAAATATAATAAGGTAAAATCAATAGCAATCATAGCCAAGAGTAATAAATCCCCGGCATAGTTCAACAATTGCAAGCCTTGAATTTCAAGGAAAAACCTTAAAAGAAAGTTTTTAAATACAAAATGTCTTGTTTTTTGGCAAAATTAAAGCTATTTTTTGTTTATTTTTTTTGTTATGCAGAAAAAAGGGGTTATTTTTGCGGTCTAAATGTAATTTATTACAGCAAGTTATTTTATAAGAATTGATATTATGAAAATACAGTCATTGTTTATAAACCTCGTTCTCGTGGTGGTCGTCCTATTGGAAATGGTGGGGTGAGAATGGCTGTGTGTATATATAACGTGCCTTTCTCTATTAAATGAGGAGGGCTTTTTTATTAAGTGTAATATGGGATGGAGCAGTGCAATGCCGTATCCGTTCCTTTGAAAAGAATTTTTGTATTATGAAAAATAAGTTGAGAAGTTCGCAGTGTACCGAAGGCCGTCGTATGGCCGGTGCAAGAGCCTTGTGGATAGCAAACGGAATGAAGCGCGAGATGTTCGGCAAGCCCATTATAGCCATTGCCAACTCATTTACCCAGCTTGTTCCGGGACACACCCATTTGCACGAGGCGGGCCAGATAGTGAAACGCGAGATTGAGAAACTCGGTTGCTATGCTGCCGAGTTCAACACCATTGCCATTGACGATGGTATTGCAATGGGACACGACGGAATGCTCTATTCGCTTCCCTCGCGCGATATCATTGCCGACAGCGTTGAGTATATGTGCAACGCTCACAAGGTGGATGCCCTTGTGTGCATATCGAACTGCGACAAAATTACACCCGGTATGCTTATGGCCTCTATGCGCCTTAACATCCCCACTGTGTTCGTTTCGGGCGGTCCTATGGAAAAAGGCACCTGGAAAGGCGAGAACCTCGACCTCATCTCGGCTATGGTAAAAGCTGCCGATACAAGCGTGAGCGATGAAGAACTTGCCGAGGTTGAAAAACGTTCCTGCCCCGGTTGTGGCTGCTGTTCGGGTATGTTCACAGCCAACTCAATGAACTCTCTCACCGAAGCCATCGGCCTTTCGTTGCCCGGTAACGGAACAATACTGTCAACCCACACAAACCGTGTGCAGTTGCTCAAAGATGCAGCAAAGCAGATAGTAACCAACGCGCTCAAATATTACGAGGAGGGCGACAACAGTGTTCTCCCCCGCAACATAGCAGTGCGCGATGCTTTCCTCAATGCAATGACATTGGATATTGCAATGGGTGGCTCCACCAATACAATACTTCACCTTCTGGCGGTAGCACAGGAGGCGGGTGTCGACTTCAAGATGGCCGACATCGACCGTTTGAGCCGCAAGGTGCCTTGTCTGTGCAAGTTGGCTCCCAATGGTCCCAAATACAGCGTGCAGGACTGCGGTCGTGCAGGCGGTATCATAGGTATTATGGGCGAGCTTGCGAAGGGTGGCCTTTTGAATACCTCGCTCAAACGCGTGAACGGAGCAACACTTGCCCAGGATATCGAAAAGTATTGCATTACAGGCGAAACAATCGATGCCGAAGCACAGCGCATATACAGCACCGGCCCTGCCAATGTATTCAGCAATGTGATGGGCTCGCAGAGTGCTGTTTACGAAACTCTTGATACCGACCGTGAGAATGGTTGCATACGCGACATCGAGCACGCCTATACCAAAGACGGAGGTCTTGCAATCCTCTTCGGAAACATAGCCCAGGATGGTTGCGTGGTAAAAACAGCAGGTGTCGACGAGAGTATATGGAAATTCACAGGCAAAGCCAAGGTGTTCGACTCGCAGGATGCAGCAGTCGAGGGTATTCTTGGCGGTGCTGTACAGGCAGGCGATGTGGTGGTAATTGTGTACGAAGGCCCCAAAGGCGGTCCCGGTATGCAGGAGATGCTCTATCCCACATCATACATAAAATCGCGTCACTTGGGCAAGGAGTGCGCCCTCATAACCGACGGTCGTTTCAGCGGTGGAACATCGGGGTTGAGCATTGGCCACATTTCTCCCGAAGCGGCAGCCGGCGGCAACATCGGCAAGTTGCGCGATGGCGATATAATTGAGATAGATATTCCCGCACGTACAATCAACGTGAAGTTGAGCGACGAGGAACTTGCTGCACGCGAAATGTTCCCCCTTACACGCGACAGAGTAATATCGAAGAGCCTTAAAGCCTATGCCAATATGGTAAGTTCGGCCGATAAAGGCGGTGTTAGAATAATAGAATAAGTAACCAATATAAAACGATAACCGATGAATAAAGAATTGATTTCAGGTGGTGAGGCACTTCTTCGCTCATTGAAGAACGAAGGTGTAGATACCCTCTTCGGCTATCCGGGCGGCTCCATTATACCGGTTTTCGACTCATTGTATGATTACAGAGACGATTTCCGTAATGTACTAGTACGCCACGAGCAGGCTGCGGTACACGCGGCACAAGGATATGCCCGTAGCTCTGGTAAAGTAGGAGTCTGCATTGTTACAAGCGGCCCAGGTGCCACAAACACGCTCACCGGTATAAGCGATGCTTTGCTCGACAGCACCCCGGTAGTGGTAATTGCCGGTCAGGTGAGTTCGGCTGTACTGGGAACCGACGCTTTCCAGGAGATTGACCTTGTAGGTGTCACACAGCCAATAAGCAAGTGGAGCTATCAGATAAGAAACGCCGAGGATGTGGCGTGGGCAGTGTCGCGCGCCTTTTATATTGCACGTACCGGCCGCCCCGGCCCCGTAGTGCTCGACTTTACAAAGGATGCGCAGATGGCAAAGGTGCTTTATGAACCGGTAAAGGTGGAGAGTGTCCGCAGCTACATCCCTTATCCCACACCTTGCAAGGATGCGATAGAAAAAGCGGCCGAACTTATAAACCGTGCCAAAAGGCCTTTTGCACTGATAGGCCAGGGCGTGGAACTTGCCAACGCACATCAGGAGGTAATAGATTTCCTTGAAAAGGCAAATATTCCCGCAGCACGTACATTGCTTGGCCTGTCGGCTTTCCCGTCGGACCATCCTCTGTGTATGGGTATGTTGGGTATGCACGGCAATCTTGGCCCTAACGTGAATACTAATGAGTGCGATGTGCTCATTGCGATAGGTATGCGTTTCAGCGACCGTGTCACAGGTGATATGGAAACCTATGCAAAGCAGGCCAAAATAATCCACCTCGATATAGACAAGGTGGAAATTGACAAGAATATATCAATCGATATCCCCGTGCTTGGTGACTGTAAGGAGACACTTCCTATGATAACCGAGTTGTTGCATGAGAACAACCACAAAGAGTGGATAGACAGTTTTGCCGAGTTCGATGCAATTGAGAAGGAAAAGGTAATAGACAAGGCACTGTACCCTGCCGACGGTCCCATCCTTATGGGCGAGGTTGCCCGCAAGGTGAGTGAGGCTACCGGGCACACCGCTCTTCTGGTAACCGATGTGGGCCAGAACCAGATGTTTGCAGCGCGTTACTTCAAATACAAGGAACCCCACAGCATAATCACTTCGGGCGGTTTGGGAACAATGGGCTTCGGCTTGCCGGCTGCAATGGGTGCGACAATGGGTGCGCCCCACCGTACAGTCTGCTATTTCGCGGGCGACGGAGGTTTCCAAATGAATATGCAGGAACTCGGAACCATCATGGAGCAGAAGTGTCCCGTGAAGATGGTGGTGCTCGACAACTGTTTCTTGGGAATGGTGCGCCAATGGCAGAACCTCTTCTATGACAACCGTTATTCGTGGACACCTATGTGGAACCCCGACTTCTGCAAGATAGCCGAGGGCTACGGTATCCCCTCGCGTTTCGTGAAGGACCGTGCCGACCTCGATTCCGCAATAAAGGAGATGTTCGAGACCGAAGGTGCTTTCCTGTTGAACGTTGTAGTACGTCACGAGGACAATGTGATGCCTATGATGCCTCTTGGTGCATCGGTAAATGAAATGATTTTAGAATAATCGCTATGGAGAAGAAACTATATACCGTTATCGTCTATTCCGAGAATATTGCCGGAATGCTTAATCACGTGACGACCGAATTTACCCGTCGCCAGATGAATATTGAAACGTTGAATGTTTCCTCATCCAATATCGAGGGTGTGCACCGTTATACAATATCGTTGTGGACAACCGAGTGGCTTATTGAGCGCGTCACAAAGCGTCTTGAAAAGAAAATCGATATTTTAAGAGCATACTATTTTACCGACAACGAGATATTCATTCAGGAGGTAGCCCTGTACAAGCTCTCGACTCCCCGTCTGCTCGAAAACAAACAGATTTCCAAAATAATACGCCACAACAATGCGCGTGTTATCGAGGTGAACTCAACATATACCGTGGTTGAAAAGACAGGTAAGACCGATGCCGTAATGAGCCTCTACAAGGAGTTCGTTGCCGAGCAGTGCGTGTTGCAGTTCGTGAAGTCGGGCCGCGTGGCAATTACCCGTGATGCAAATGTAAATTTAAGTGACCATCTTTTTGATGAAGATGCAAAACGAAAATCAATAAATAACAAATAACTAAATTTAATTACACAATTATGGCAGAAATGAATTTTGGTGGTGTAATCGAGAACGTGATTACACCGAAAGAGTTTTCTTTGGAGAAGGCTCGTGAGATTTTGAAGAATGAAACAATCGCAGTGCTCGGCTATGGCGTACAGGGCCCCGGCCAGGCTTGCAACTTGCGTGACAACGGTTTCAACGTAATCGTTGGTCAGCGCGAGGGCAGCACATACGAGAAGGCTGTTAAGGACGGTTGGGTTCCCGGCGAGACTCTCTTCTCAATTGAGGAGGCTGCCGAGAAGGGTACAATCGTTTGTATGCTCCTTTCCGACGCAGCACAGATTGCTATATGGCCCAAAGTGAAGCCCTACTTGACAGCAGGCAAGGCTCTCTACTTCTCTCACGGTTTCGGTATCAATTGGAGCGACCGTACAGGTATTGTTCCTCCCGCCGACATCGATGTTATTATGGTTGCTCCCAAGGGTTCAGGTACCTCTTTGCGTACAATGTTCCTCGAAGGCCGCGGCTTGAACTCTTCTTACGCTATCTATCAGGATGTTACAGGCAAGGCTCTCGACCGCGTATTGGCATTCGGTATCGGTATCGGTTCGGGTTATATGTTCGAGACTACATTCCAGCGTGAGGCTGTATCGGACCTCACCGGTGAGCGTGGTTCTTTGATGGGTGCTATCCAGGGCCTTCTCTTGGCACAGTACGAGGTGTTGCGTGAGAATGGCCACACACCTTCTGAGGCTTTCAACGAGACAGTAGAGGAGCTCACACAGTCGCTTATGCCCTTGTTCGCAAAGAACGGTATGGACTGGATGTATGCTAACTGCTCTACAACAGCACAGCGCGGTGCTCTCGATTGGATGACTCCTTTCCACGATGCCATCAAGCCCGTTATGTACCAGTTGTACGACTCTGTAAAGACAGGTAAAGAGGCACAGCGTTCAATCGACTCTAACTCACAGCCCGACTATCGCGAGAAGTTGAACGAGGAGTTGAAGGCTCTCCACGACAGCGAGATGTGGCGTACAGCCGAGGTTGTTCGTCAGCTCCGTCCCGAGAACAAGTAATAGAGAACGTTTTTATATGAACATCGGCCGCACTTTTGTGTGGCCGATTTCTTTTTAGGGAATTCCCTCCCCGATAATAGGTCTTTTCCCCATTTTCCTTGTATAGTTACTGCTATCTTTGCATCAGTATTAGAGTTTATTCACGAACCTTATTATATATTGCGATATGAGAAGTAAGTTGTTTTTATTGCTTTTTGCGCCTTTGTTCTCTTTTGCACAAGTGAACGATATGTTCTACGTTCCCAAGAAAGAGGTCAAGATGAATGATGTCGAGAAGTATCTTTCGGGTGAGGATGATTGGGGTGTTGCCGATAACGGCAATGACCGTGATGTCGACGAATACAACCGCCGTGTAAAGGTGGTACCTCGCAACTCCGGTACCGTGGTCGAGGATGTCTATGTCGATGATGCCGATATATACACCGGCAATGTCTATAATGAAACGATTTATGTTGACGATTACGACTATTCAACCCGTATCGTGCGTTTCCACTCTCCCACAAGAGTGGTAGTGAGAGGTCCGTGGTATTGGGACAGATACTATTCTCCCTACTATTACGACAGTTTCTGGGATACACATTGGGATTATATGTGGCATTACAATGGTTGTGATTTCGGTTTCCACGCCACTTGGCATCCCTCCTGGTGGTATCCGTCTCCTCCTCCCCACAAGCATCACCATCATAAAAGCTGGTCCACATCGGCACGCCGTATTCCAATTGCCTCTCCTGCGAACAAAGGGGGTAACGGCCGTGTTCCGGTGGCCAATGTCGCAGGTGGCAAGAACAACAAGCAACCGGTTGGCGGCAAGCAGGTGAATAACGGAAGAAGCGAGCGCAGAAACAGCAGCGGCAAGGTCGCAAATTCCAACAGGAGTGTTAGCGAAAGGCGTGTGGTTAACGGCAATAACCGTAACAGCAACCGTAATGTGCAGCGTAACTCTTCCGCCCCGTCGACCTATAACAGACGAAGCAGCACAAGCGTGAACCGTTCAACACCTTCACGTTCCGTTAACAGAACACCGGTTTCCCGTGGCGGAACATCCCGCAGTGGCGTTTCACGAAGCGGTCGCCGTTGATATTAACCGAAAAAAGATCAATTACTATGAAAAAGACATTATTTGCAATATTATCGGCAGCCGTGCTTAATGTATCGGCGCAGAACAGTTACGACCCTCTTCGTTTCATTGACGATGATGTCGTGGGTACGGCAAGGTTCGTGGGTATGGGTGGCGCGATGGGTGCTCTCGGTACCGACATCTCGGTGATTTCCACGAATCCGGCGGGTATAGGTCTTTATCGCTCGAACGATATTGTAATGTCGGCAGGGCTTAATACCATAAAGAACAAGTGTGATTTCGGCGGCGTGTCGGTAAATAGTGACAAAACCTCCTTTAATATCGATAACCTGGGTGCTGTCTTTGTGAGCGAAATGAATGCTGGTGCATTGAAATTCGTGAATGTGGCAGCCAATTATCGTCGCCGTAACAATTTTGCGAACAGGTTCGAAACAGCCGGTGCCCTGGTGAACGACGGTCTCCACTTTTCGCAACAATACAAGTTGTTCGAACTATATGAGAATGATGACATGTATGCCGATTACCTCGATTACACGGATTATACCTCGTTCTCCTTCCCGTGGCTTGGTCTGCTTACATCGACATCGGGCCTGGTCGATGAGAATGGCGCGCTGATATACCTTCCCGACAACCCCGACGGGCTCTATCCCACAATGATGGAGTATTACTCAAAGGAGAAGGGTGGCGTGAACGAAGTGGATGTCAATATATCGTGCAATATTAATGACAGGGTATATCTTGGATTGACTGTCGGTGCCAGCTATGTCGATTATACACGTTTTTCGGAGTATTCCGAATTTGACGAGTTCAACAACAATTATTACACTCTCCAAAACAATTACAATGTGAGCGGTACAGGTATAAATATGAAGTTAGGCGCAATATTCCGCCCGTTCGAGTATTCCCCGTTCAAGTTCGGTGTGGCAGTGCACACTCCCACCTGGTATTCGCTCACCGACCGCACTTCGGCAACAATGATAGGCACAGACGGCTATGCCTTCGATACCCGCGATGTTGATGGATATGGCAGTGACTGCTTTGTCGATTATGACTATGTTACTCCGTGGCGTTTCAACTTGTCGGCATCGTACACATTTGACAGGTACGCAGCTGTGAATGCCGAATATGAGTATGTCGATTACTCTTCGGCGAAACTGAAATATACCGACGGCGGCGAAATATCTCCCCTCAACGAGGATATCGAGGCCAATATGAAAGCGCAGCATATTTTCAGGGTTGGTGCACTCTTCAATATCGGCGATAATTTCTCACTGCGCTGTGGTTATAACCACATTACCGCCCCTTTCAGGAACGATGCCGTGAAGTTCAGTATGATGTACACCGACACCAATCTTGAATTTACCAACAAGTACGAAACAAACATCGTAACTCTTGGTGCAGGCTATAATAGTGGAAAGTTATATTTTGATATGGCGTATAAACTTGCGATGCAGAAGGCCGATTTCTACAACTATTACGACTCGGATTACTATAATCCCTGCGGTGAAGTTACAGCCGAGCGAAGCAGTTTTGTATTCTCTGTCGGGTACAGGTTCTAATCCTTTTTCGTTTTGGGTTTCTTTTTCCAGAAGTTGAACCCTGCATACACATTTATTGTGCCGAACCCGTTGACAACAGATAACTTGCTTTTGCGGTAGCTGTAAGTGTGGGAAACAAAGGATGCTCCAATGTAGTACTTGCTGTTGTTGTAGACCACAGCCGCGCGGGTTATTAGGTCGAAATTTATGTTTGATATGAACTCCTTGCTGTCATTTATTTTCAGCGAGGAGTTTTTGTATCCTACGCCGGGGGTAAGTGAGAGGTTGGCAAGGCAGTTTTTTGCAAATACCCAGTTGTATGAATAACCGAAATTTATGCTGAAATCCTTGTATTTGACCTTGTCGAATTTCAGTTCGTCTTTGAGGGAATTTTGCAGCATCGGGTCCATTTTTGAGTAGTTGAAACCGAAAGTCTGTTCGCTGTAAGTAAGGCCAAGAATGAATGAACCTGCGCTTATACGCTGGTTTGTGGTCTGGCTGTATGCGGCAGGGTATGAGAAACGCTTGTTGTTGAAAATGTAGTAGAGGCTTATCCCTTTCTGCTTGGTGCTGAACCCGTCGAACGAATTGTCGTAATTCCTTATCTTGTGCCCGTATTCGTTGACAAACCCCTTTGTGTCTGATAGGTTAAACCCTTTGTCGCGCTTGCGGTAGAGGAGGTCTATACCAATTTTTGCTGTGTAGAAGCTGAGGTTTATATCGCTTTTCGCATCGTTTTTTGTCATATCGAAACTCCACCCCAGGAATATCCACCTCCATCCGATGTATAGCCCCACTTTATTTCCGTTGTCGGGCCTCAGTGAGATGCTCTGGCTGTTGTCTTTGGATGTGAAACGGTAATACTCATAGGCATACGAATATTGTGTCATGATGGTCATATTGTATGCATTGGGAGTTACATATAGCGAATCTTTGCTGTCGAGTTTCTCGTTGATTATGTTCTCGGCCTTGTCGAGCTTGTCATTGATTATGCTTTCGGCCTTGTACAGCTTGTCCTGTGTGTACTCTATTATTCTTGTGTGAGTGCGGTCGTTGTTCTGTGCGTTTGATGCAATTGCAGCGGTGACCATTATTGCTAAAACAAGAATGGTCTTTCTTATAGTGTAAGGTTTTGAATTGTTCATTTGCACAATAGTGTGTAGGGCTTAAATTATTTTGCCCAATATCTTGTCGAGCACCCAGTTGGCCGGCGTTGCGCTTATGCTGTCGCAAGTGCAGTTGCCCTTGCGTTGCAAGTGTTCCACAATGTTTCTTATGAGTGGCAGCTGCACATACGGCGGGTTGGGTATGTTGTACTCTTTTACACCATCTTCTCCTGTAAATATAATGGGTTCAAATGTGAATACCGAGAACTTTATGCTGCCTTTGCTGCCGAAAATCTCTATGCGGTCCTCCTTCGACGACTCGTCGGAAACAAAGCACCACGAGCCAGAGCCGGGTATGCCGTTCTCGAACTGGAAACAGGCACTCACGGTGTCTTCGGCCTTGTAGAGGCCGCCACGGTTGGTGCTGTAACCTTCGGCAAACAGTATGCAGCCGAGCATCTCTTGCAGGAGGTCTATCTGGTGTGGTGCGAGGTCGTAGAAATATCCGCCGCCTGCAATTTCGGGGTTTACACGCCAGGGGAGGTTGTCGCGGTTGTAGTCGAGGTCGCGCGGGGGCACGGCAAGGCGTATCTGCACATTCAGAACCTGTCCTATTAGCGGCAACAGTTCCTTCACTTTTAGGAAGTAGGGGAGGTATCGGCGGTAATAGGCAACAAAACAGGGGATACCGGTTTCGCGCGATACACGGTTTATGCGGGCGCAATCTTCGTAGCTGGCTGCAAGTGGTTTTTCGACATATACGGGCTTGCCGGCTTTCATTGCCATAATTGCGTATGTGACGTGTGACGAAGGTGGTGTTGCAATATATATGGCATTAACCTCCGGGTCGTCTATGAGGGCTTGCGCATCGGTGTAGTAATGGGGTATGTTATGCCGGCGTGCATACTCTTTGGTTTTCTCCTTGTCGCGGCCCATAACGGCAACCACTTCGGAGCCTCTTACAAGGTTGAATGCAGGTCCGCTCTTTTTCTCGGTGGCCTCGCCACACCCAATGAATCCCCATTTTATTGTAATGTTCATATTGCGGTATCAATTATAGAAGTTCCACGAAAGGCCAATCCATAATGCGGCCGGGTTGAGAGGGTAGTGGGGAACCAGGAAGTAGTTGAGGTTGCCGCTGCCTTCGTTTATATGCTGGTATTTTACATAAAAACGTGTCTGTTTCAAAAGGAAATTGGCATATACGCTTGCAATGGGGTAATCGCCCATCTTCACTCGGTTCTGCAATCCTTGTTGAACAAACTGCCCAAGTGCCGGGGAGTAGTCGGGGGCGTAGTATCTTGTGAAATACCGTACATCGGCACCAAGCTCGGTATTCAGTACTCTTGCAATCTTGAACTTTATGTACATATTGGCATAAAGGTTCAGGGCGGGCAGGTGTATCACAGCCTCGTTGCTGCTGTGCTGGTAGGTTGCTTCGGTGTCGATATTGAGTATTCCCCATTTGAAGCCCTGGTTGAGCGTTGCCGAGAAGATGCGTATGTTCTCATCGGCCTGGGCTACCAGAAGGCGGCTTAACACAGGCTCTCCTGCCGATTTGTTATCGATATAGGTATAGTTCTTTATGTTCTCTATGCCGGCTTTTATCCTTGTTCTTGTCTTTTCTATGTAGGCCTCAATCTCGAACCTTGTCTTGAACTCCTTGTCGAGGTCGTCATTGTCCCACCAATAGTGTTCCGAATGGAAGTGGCGGTAGTAGAACGAGGGGCGGTTGTTCTTAATAAAGGCTTTTACCTTTATCTGTGCATCCTTGTTCCATAACTTGAAATTGGTTATGCCCTCACCTTCGAGCGAGAAGGCACCGAGGTCGTCGCCCGATATGGCACTCTCGCCCTGTATGCGGTATTGGAGAAAGTCATTGAGTGTACTCTCAATGACACCGCCCAATGCTATGGTGTGTTCGTTGTATTTTTTTGCATACTCGTTGCCTGTCACAAACACGGTGTCGGGCATTGTGTACCGGTTGTATTTGTACGATGCGTATGCTGTGATGTTGGCGAAAGCCCATTTCTTGAATCCTTCGCGCAGTGAAATTCCCACTCTGTTCTCCAATGAGAAGTTCCTGTACTGGTCCATAGAGTCGGCTCTGAGGAAGTTATCGGCATAGAAATTGCGTGGCTGGTCGTAGCAACGGAACTGGCGTTTGCCTGTTGCGAATTCAACTGTGTGCATCAGGCGTGCTACGCTTACGAACTCCTGCTCGGTAGCAGTGCTGTCGTTGCTTTCGCTCTCCTTTTCGCGGTAGAAACCGAGGTTGTAGTTGTGTGTGAAGTATGCAGTGTATATTTCGTTCCGGTTCCAGGTCTTTTCAAAATTAACAGGAATGTCCGAAGGGTTGAAATCGCTGCTTGAATTCTCGGTCTCTTCGGGGCGTTTTATGTAGTCGTCATTTGTTATACCGCCATTTTCGGTAAGTTTCATGTGGTAACGGCTTGCCAGCAGGTGGTAGTTGTATCTGTCGCTCTTGTAGTATGAGAAGAGCGAGAAGTTCATAAGTGCCGTCGACTGGTTATCGTAACGCCCGCGCCCATAAAGATAGTCGAACATTCCGCCTACGCCCAGTTTCTTTCCCACATTTGTGGTGAAGAATGCCCTGAAACGGTCGTCACCGTCGACACGGCTGCCCGATGTGTGATATGTGAGGTTTGTGTAGGGCGATTTCGTGTCGGTGAAAAAGAGTTCATTGGGGCGTGTCACGAAGTAGTCGTATGGTGCCAGGAAACTGAATTCTGTGTTCGTGGGGCGGTTGAAGAAGATGCGCGACTGGCGTGGCGAACCCATATTGCCGAGAAAGTTATATTCGCCGTTCATTCCCTCGGTTTGGTGCCAGTTCTGGTACATATATTGCAATGTATCGGCATTTACGGGTTTTACATCTCCGAATAGTTCGTCGATATGCCATTGGCGTATCTCCATCGGTACTTTCAGGTTCTTCTTGCTGCTGTCCTTTTCGGCTTTGTAGAAAGGGTTGAACACCTCTCCGCTTCCGAATCCTTCGGCATTTTGGGCGAAGGCTATGCTCGGGAGAAGTATTGCCAGTATGTATGTGAGCGCTTTCTTCATGGGTCAGAATATAAATCGCAGAATAAATTCTATCATTTTGAATGTGATGGCTGCAACTCCTGTGTAGAAAAACAGGGGCGAGCCGCTTGCCACTATGTAAATTATAAGTGTGGCGGCAGCGGCTGCAAGGAACAGGATGTTCAGTATGTATCTTGCTTTGTTTATTGTGTCCACGTTATTTTACTGTTGACAGTTTATCTTTGAGTTGTTGTACGAGTGTGTTTTTGAGGTCGATGGTCTTTGTGCGGAACTTGCCGTTGAAGCGGCGCAGGCGGCCTTTCTTGTCTATGGCCTCTTCGTCTGTAATACACTCCTCGGCTGTCATCTTCATGCCGCCGTCATCGGCCTCTTCGTCCCACCAGTATGTTATTCTCGACATATTGAACTTGCATTTGCCATCCTCGCAGGTGATGGTAAGGAAGTATGTTATTCTTGATTGGTTAAGTACAAAGAATTTCTTTTTGAATACAATGTATTCCTCCGATTTTGCGATGATGGTGCCGGGCCCTCCCTCTTCGTATCTCTTGAAACCTATTACAGTGGGCTTCACAAAGCGTTCGCCCATCCATTCGTTCACCGCTTGCTCCACCTCCTTGGCGTTGAGCCCTTCGGCAGGGATAACCTCCTCAAAGGTCACCTTGTTGTTTATAACGGGTATTGTGCCGATGTTGTACTCTTTTTTAATTGTCTTTTCTTTCTTTTTGAAAATTTGCGCCTGTGTTGCCGTTGCTGTAAAGGCAAGCAGCAATATCAAAGGAATTATCTTTTTCATAATATAAGTATTGTTTATTATATATAATATTACCTTGCGAAGATAATATAAAACTATAAAGAATGCAAGATAAAAACTCCGGCCGTTGCTGCTTAAATGTTAAATTATGCCTTGTGGTTTCTTTGCCGGGTGTAAAAAGAGGGTGGTTGTGTCCGTTTTGTGCCTCTTTTTTTGTATCTTCGCACCGGCTACGGGGTTATATCCCGTTACAGACAGGCATTTAACAATATCAGGCTATGAAGAATGGTTTTACAGGCTTTTTGAAGAAGTTTTTTATAAATATTGCGGCAATGGCAGCTGTGGTAGTGGCAATATGCTACTTTACATTAGCTTGGCTCGATGATTATACTCTGCACGGGCAGGTAATAGACGTGCCTGATGTTTGCGGAATGAATATAGACGAGGCAGGCACTCTGTTGCGCGATGCCAAACTCGACTACGAAGTGGTGGATTATAAATACAAGAAGGGTGCGCGGGAGAATGATGTTGTGGAACAACAGCCCCTGCGCGGCTCACAAGTGAAGGAGGGGCGCAAGATACAGCTTACTCTCAATTCGGCACGTGAGCCCGAAAAACCACTGCCCGATATTGTCGACAACTGCTCGTTGCGCGAAGCAGTTGCCCGTCTTACAGCCGCGGGCTTCAAACTTACCGAAAACATTAAGGTAAGCGGCGAGGCCGATTGGGTGTATACGGTGCTGCACGGTGCCGACACTTTGCAGAACGGTACTCCCGTGCCTGTGGGTTCCACGCTCACACTATGCATAGGTAACGGTTCTGAAATAGCAGAGGAGAGTGAGCCTGTAATGGAGGAGTCCTGGTTTGAATAAGTGTTATGTCGGAATTTGATATTGACATATTCGAAGATTTGAACGACGAACTTGCTGCGGGCGATGAACAGTCTGCAAGCGAGGAGGCACTGTTTAAAGAGGTCCATTTGGTTGCCGATAAAGGGCAATCTCCCATTCGTATAGATAAATTCCTTATAGACCATCTTGCCAACACATCGCGCAACAAGATACAGCAGGCTGCCGATGCCGGTGCCATTGCCGTCAACGGCAAGGTGGTAAAGAGCAACTACAAGGTGAAGCCTTGCGACGACATTGTCATAACGATGAATACTCCTGTTTACGACAATACCATTGTTGCCGAGGATATTCCGCTCGATGTCGTATATGAAGACGATGACCTTATGGTGGTAAACAAGCCTGCCGGTCTTGTGGTGCATCCCGGTTGCGGCAACACCCACGGCACGCTCATCAATGCAGTAGCGTGGCATTTGCGTAATAACGAGAATTTCGATGCCAATGACCCGCAGGTGGGGCTTGTACACAGGATAGACAAGAACACATCGGGCCTGCTTGTGGTGGCAAAGACTGCTGCTGCGAAGGCCCATCTGGGAATGCAGTTCTTTAAAAAGACCACAAAACGCACCTATAATGCAGTTGTGTGGGGTTCTCCCAAAGAGGATAATGGCACCATAGTGGGCAATATAACAAGGAACCCGCGCAACCGTCTGCAAATGTGCGTGTCACCCGATGATGCAGTGGGTAAGTATGCCGTGACACACTACAAGGTGCTCGAACGCCTTTCCTATGTTTCTTTGGTGGAGTGTAATCTTGAAACCGGGCGTACCCATCAGATAAGGGTGCATATGAAACATATCGGTCACATTCTTTTCAATGACGATGTGTATGGCGGTGATGAAATTCTTAAAGGAACCAATTTCAGCAAATATAGCCAGTTTGTGCGTAACTGTTTCAAGATGTGCCCGCGTCAGGCGCTTCACGCAAAGACTTTGGGCTTTGTTCACCCCACGACTGGCGAAATGATGTTCTTCGACTCGGAACTGCCTGCCGACTTTGAGAATCTGTTGGCTGCGTGGCGCACCTATTCGCAGGCAAGCGCAGCCTATAATCAGGAGTAATTATTTTATTTGCAGGCTCTTCAACTGCTCTATACTGCCGTTGAATATGTTTATGTCCACATTGTGCGGGATGCCCGGCACTTCGCCTATATCGGAGCACTGCCAAATGAGCCATTTTACATCGTCGCCAAGCGATGAGATATAATAGTGGGCTATCCACGACGGGTATCGCTCGAAGAAAGGGTCGTCGAGGTAGCGGCTCTTGTATTTGCGGTAGGTGTATATTATGGGTTTCACGCCATAATGGTCCTCAATCTTGGTTATGAATGTTTTAAGTTCCTGCAAGAATCTTTTTTTGTCTTTTGGGCGTTCCTCAATGTCTATCATTGGCGGCAGGTCGCCCTTTGTGAGCCCGGCTGTCTTTATGAACATCTCTGCTTGCGCAATTCCCGATGATTTTGTGCTGAAATAGTGGTATGCTCCGCGCATAAAGCCATATTTCTTGGCTTCGGCGAAGTTGTCGGCGAAGTTCACATCGGTGAAGTCGCTGCCTTCCGTGGCTTTTATATATACAAAGGATATAGGTGCTTCGGCAGGGTTGCCGTCGCGGAATGCTTCCCAGTCGATATTGCCCTGGTAACGGGAAATGTCAATCCCGAATACGGTGTATCCCGAAGGAAGGCATATCTCATAATGCTTGTGCCCGTAGCAGGGGAGGAAACGATAGAAATAGGGCCTGAAAAAGAGTGCATAAATAAGATACAGTGCAATGGCGGTTGCCATTACGATTGTGGTGACATATATCCAACGTGGCATAGGCTTGCCTACATTGGGCGATGATGAACGGCGGGCGGAAGTTTTCTTCCGTCCGCCGGTTCTCTTTTGTATCTTTTTCTTTTCTGCCATTCAGGCCACGTTATTACTTCTGCTGTTCGAGTGCGAGAGTCTTTGTTGTCTGGTCGCAAACCTCTGTGGGGCCGAAGTACTGGATGGGGCCGGGGTAGATGTAGCAAGTCTCTTTTGCCCAGGTCTCTCTGTTGGCTGCAAATGCCTTGAAGGGAGCACCTTCGAGGTCAACAAGTGCCTTCTGGATAACGGGTTTCATCTCGCCGTGACGACGCTCCATATTCATCATCATAGTAATGGGTATACCGCCTGCAATCCACTCGGCAGCGGGTGCTGTGGTGTTGCGGATAGATGACATATAACCTGTTTTGCCTGCTGCAATGAGCTGTGTGGCGTTGTAGCCGAGAGCGTAGCAGTAGTCAGCATCGTAGTTCGAGGGTGCTGCGCAACGGCCTTCGTAACCGAAGAAGTGGTGCTGGGGGTTGAAAGAGCCTGTGTACTTGCCCTCTTTCTTCCATGCAGCGAGTTTGTTGCCAACCATCTCCGAGAGGAGTTTCTCGGTCTCGATGAGTGATACCTGTACGTTGCCGTGGGGGTCGCGGTCCATTGTGAGCTGGCGTGCAACACCTGCGGGAAGGCTTGCGTAAACCTCGCCATTGTCTTTCGACAGCTGGTCGATGATGTACTGGCGTTTGGCAGCGGGTTCAACAGCTGCATACTCCTCGCCTTTGGCTGCAAGGAGGTCGTTGAGCTCGGCAATGAGTGATTTCATTGCTGGGATAAACTCGATGAGGCCTTCGGGGATAAGCACTGTACCGAAGTTGTTGCCTGCTGCTGCGCGTGATGCCACAGCCTCGGCGATTGATGTAACGATGTTGTCGAGTGAGAGAGCCTTCTTCTCAACCTCCTCCGAAATGATACAGATATTGGGCTGTGTCTGTAATGCGCATTCAAGAGCGATGTGCGATGCCGAACGGCCCATAAGTTTTATGAAGTGCCAGTATTTGCGTGCCGAGTTGCAGTCGCGCTGTATGTTGCCGATAACCTCGGAATATACTTTACAAGCAGTGTCGAAACCGAACGATGTTTCGATGTATGCGTTTTTGAGGTCGCCGTCGATGGTCTTGGGACAGCCGATAACCTGTACGCCGGTGTTCTTTGCTGCATAGTACTCTGCAAGTACGCAAGCGTTGGTGTTCGAGTCGTCACCACCGATGATTACAAGTGCCTTGATGTCGAGTTCCTTGATAATCTCCAAGCCCTTGTCGAACTGCTCTGTCTTTTCGAGCTTTGTACGGCCCGAACCGATGATGTCGAAACCGCCGGTGTTGCGGTAAGCATCCATAATCTCGGGTGTGATTTCCATATATTTATGGTCAACCAAACCGCCGGGGCCCATAAGGAAACCGAACAGACGGCTACCTGCGTTGAGCTTCTTGATACCGTCGAAAAGACCGGCAATTACGTTGTGTCCGCCGGGAGCCTGTCCACCCGACAAGATAACGCCCACATTGATAGCGGGGTATTCAACAGCCTCGCCACCCTTCTCGAATGTTACGATGGGGAGACCATAGGTGTTGGGGAACATCGACTTGATAGCTTCCTGGTCGGCAACCGATTGGGTTGCTGCGCCCTCGGTAACTTTTACTGTCTCTTTCAATGCCTGGGGCAATTTGGGCTGATACTCAGCTCTTGCTTTCTGTAATGCACTAATTTTCATATTGTATTAAATAAAGTTGGTTCTAACTAATGGCAAATTTCGCTTTTTTTTATGAGATGTAAAAGAGCTTTGCCGTTTTTTATGCGCAATAATCGAAATTATTTGCAAAAATAATTCTATTTCCTGCAAATATTGTTTCTTTCCATATAAAAGTATATCTTTGCAATAGTAACATAGTTTACTCACGCGAACATAGGCTGCGCTCGCTGTGAAATACATCAGAGTAACTTTGTGTATCTCGCTCGTTTGTTGCTGTGTTAGGTAGTGGGATTGCTGTGCAACCCTTGTTATTGTTAAAATAGAAAATTAATTATTATGGCAAGCAGAAAGAATTTGAAGAAAGTGATTACTTTTATTGTTGATGACATTGCAACAGAGGCGTTCCTTATGTCGTACGATGCGACAAGCGACACCGAGGCGTGGGTTGAACTCTTCAACAAGATATTCAACCTGAACAACGATTATATAGCAAGAGTGAGTCACGTTGAGCCCGGCATGTCGGCAAAACAGTATTTCAACGCGTTGTGCGACTCCTTTAACAAAGATGCGAAGGCACTCCTTGCCGAGATTGCCGAACTCTCAAAAAAATAATGGCTTATGCTTAAAAGGCTTGTAGCCTTGTTGGCCTGCCTCTTATGTGTAGCGGTTTTGTCGGCGCAAAGAGCCGACAAAACCGTTGTGCGTTCCATAGAGAAGTTCTTCACCGAATACACTTCGGAGAGTATGAAGATGAAGAATTGCGGTTTGGAGCGTCGGCGCAATAATGTGATACTGAACAGGGCCGGCCGCAAGATAACGATATATGCCAATCAGAGTTTCGCGGCGCAGATGTTTACACCCGAATTGGTGGAGCGCATCTATGCAGGAGTGCGCAAGGTGTTGCCGGCATCGCTGTCGAAATACAGGATAGAGATTATTGCGGCACGCAAGCCCATAGAACAGCTTGTGCCTAATAACCTGCGCCGTGGCAAGGTCGACGAAAAAAGGCTGTGGGGCGGGGTTGGTTACGACGGTGCCCCCTGGGTTGAAAATATCTCCAAGCCTTACAAGGTGAAGAAGGGTCTTGCGGGCAGGCATCTTGCTTTGTGGCAGAGCCACGGGCGCATATATTCGGCCGACAAGGGTATGTGGCAATGGCAACGCCCGTCACTTTTCTGTACCACCGAGGACCTTTTCACGCAATCGATAGTAGTACCTTTCCTTATGCCAATGTTGCAGAATGCGGGTGCCGTAGTGTATACACCGCGTGAGCGCGACTGGCAACGGGAGTGTGTGGTTGTCGACAATGATACTGTTACGGGCGCATCGCTCTATGTGCAGGAGGCGCAGAAACGCCGCGAGTGGCACGTTGTCGACAGTGGTTTCAAGCCACGTGCCGGTTATTATGTCGATGGCGAGAATCCTTTTACCCACGGAACTGCAATGGCGGTGGAAACATCGCAGGGCGGCCGGCGCACCGCTGCTGTTGCGCGTTGGCAACCCGAAATTCCCCTCGACGGGTATTACGCGGTTTATGTTTCGTACAAGACACTGGAAAATTCAGTGCCCGATGCCCGTTACAGTGTTTTGCACAGCGGCGGTGTAACCGATTTCAAGGTGAACCAGCGTATGGGTGGCGGCACCTGGGTGTATCTGGGAACGTTCCGCTTTCGTGCCGGGGCCGGTGAGAGCCAGGCGGTAGTGCTTTCGAACGAGAGCGACTACGAAGGTGTGGTAACAGCCGATGCAGTGCGCTTTGGTGGCGGAATGGGCCTTGTGGCGCGTGGCGACAGCCTGCCTGTAACGAGCGGCTTGCCCCGTTATCTCGAAGGGGCGCGTTACTCCCTTCTCTATTCGGGCTTTCCGTATGAGGTATATTCGCCAAGCGGGGGAAAAGTGGACTACAACGATGATATAAATTGTCGCTCCCACGCAGTGAACCATCTGTCGGGCGGCTCTGTATATAACCCCGACACCACAGGGCTTTCCGTTCCCATTGAATTGTCGTTCGGCTTCCATTCCGATGCCGGAATATCACCCGAAGACGATGTTGTGGGCTCTTTGGGTATTGTCACTACCGATTATAGCGGTGATACAATAGCGGCAGGGTTGTCGCGTTATGCATCTCGCGATATTGTAAGCAACCTTCTGCTCGATGTCCGTCGCGACCTTTCGGCCCGTTACGGCATGAACTGGCCTGTGAGGGGTATTCTCGACAAGAGTTACAGCGAGTCGCGCCTGCCGGTTGTGCCCTCACTGATATTTGAATCCCTCTCGCATCAGAACTATATGGATATGGTCTATGGCCATAACCCCGATTTTAAATTCACGCTTGCCCGTGCCGTTTATAAGTCGTTGCTTAAACAGGTCAGCTATATGCACGGGCGTGAATGTGTTGTGCAACCCTTGCCGGTACACGGCTTTTCGGTAACACACGACATCGGGCGAGGAAAACTGCTGTTGCGTTGGAAGGCTACCGAGGATAAACTGGAACCAACCGCCACTCCCCATTCTTATGTAGTCTATACAAAAATAAATGATGGCGATTTCGATAACGGCAGGGTGGTGAGCGGTTGCAGTTACGAAATGCCTTTCATCGAAAATGTACAGTATAGTTTCAAGGTTGCAGCCTTGAACGATGGCGGCGAGAGTTTTCCGTCGGAAACCCTGACTGCCTACGTGGCAAGCGAGGCGAAAGGGTGTGTGCTCATAGTAAACGGCTTCCACAGGTTGAGCGGTCCGCGCGAGGTATGCACTGCATCGAAAGCCGGTTTCGACCTCGATGGTGACCCCGGTGTGCCTTATATGAACACTGCCGAATATGGCGGTCGTCAGCTCGACTACGAACGCAGCAACATTGGCTTTGAGGATGGCTTGGGGCTCAGCGGTAACGATTTCGAGGGAATACTGATAGCGGGAAACAACTTCAATTACCCTTACATTCACGGAAGGGCAATGGCTGCCAACGGAATTTCATTCGTGTCGTGCAGCAGCGAGGCTGTTATGGATGGCAGCGTGCGGTTGCAGGGCTTCGATGTGGTCGATTACATTGCGGGCGTTGAAAAGCAGGGCGAGAATGGTTCGCTCCTGGGTTATGACCGCCCATATAAAACTTTCCCCATTGAGATACAGAACAGGCTTGCGGCCTATCTTTCGGCAGGCGGCCGCCTATTTGTGAGCGGAGCCCACATTGCAAGTGATATGTCGAAGAACGACGAGGACAAGAACTTCATACGTTCCTTGCTTAAATTCAACTACGGCGGTTCAATGGCCGATGTTTCGGAGAACATTGTCTTCGGTTCCAATCTCTCCTTGCCGGTGTACCGTACTGTGAACGAAGAGTGCTACGCAGTGCCGCGCCCCGATATTCTTGTGCCCGAGAAGGATGCCTTTGTCGCTTTCGTCTTCAACAAGAGCAAGAAGAGTGCCGGCGTTGCCTATGCGGGCAAGTACCGCGTGCTGTCGACAAGTTTCCCCTTTGAGGCTGTGGCCGACGACACCTTGCGTGCCTATCTTATGGGTGCAGTCTTGCGCTTTTTGCTTAAATAAATAAAAGAACAGGAAAAGGGCGCACCGGTGTATCTGCCCGGAAAAGACAGAAGAACAGAATTACAAAAAGTATATGTTCTTCTGTTCTTGTGTCAAAGAACAAAAAGAGAAAAACACGACAAACGTGTCATTCCGAACCTTGCGTGAGGAATCTCATAAATGTGTCATTAGAGATTCTTTCGGGCAAAGCTCTCAATAACACGTCTAATCGCTTCACTCCATCGAAATGAAAAGGTACGGCGAAGCCGGGAGGGAGTTTCTAGAAGAGGGCGAGTATTATATGTATTCTTTATTTGTTGTTTTTTTTGTCGTAGGGGCAGACCGATGTGTCTGCCCGGAAAGAAAAACGCAAACAAAAGGGGCGCACTTCAACATCGGTGCGCCCCTACGGCAATTCATGACAGAATAATATATAAATAAATCTCGGCAATGACCGAGATTTATTCTATTGTTTATGGGCACACAGGGCGCACCGAGCAGCCACAGGCGCGATCGTTTCCAAAACTCCAGTTAGGGCGCAAAATTCCAAGAGGATGTGTGTCCCACCATAAACCATAAGCTCCACTACCGCCAAAGGAGCTTGTATTTAACGAGCTTGACCAATATTGGCTGGGGGGAGTCACATCGTGGCCATCATCGTTTATAGATTTTTTTACAACAGTAGGCAGAAAGATACTGTTATCATTGGGGCCGGTTACGCGGTAGCCGTTAACGCCGTTAAGGGTGGTCCACTCCCAAGTGCAGTTGTTTTGTAGTTCATCGAATTCATCGAATGTAGGCATTCTCCACGTGTCGCCCCATTTAACGGTGGCGACATCGTCTGTGGGTTCAAGAGTGGTTTTGTTATCGACGGTGCCATAAGTACTGCTTGTGCAGTATTTTGTTATTGAAGTATAACTGCCGTTGCAATATTTATAGGTATCCCAAGAGTAGTCGCTCTTCTCCTCTATTTCGCCCCAAGCGTAATAACCGCCGTGCTCTTCGGGAGCGGTGGCACCAACATTGCACGACGCCCATTTAACCGAGAGGCCCAGGTCCACTGCGCGCGAGTCGGTGCTTTCAGGAGTATTGCCAGGGATGTTGTAGTAGTAAATTCCTGAAATGCTGCCGTCAAGGTATTCGCATTTTATTGTAACAGTTTTGTTGTCCAGTTCTAGTACTAATTTAATCACTACAAAATAGTAGATTGGTTCTGCGCGTGTAGCTTCGGGTGTGGCATCAACTTCGTAGTAGCCATCTTCCCCCTCTACACCAATGTAGAATTTTTTACACTCTTGTGCCGATTTTATGCGTAAAATATTATTCTCGATTGTTGCGTTTTCTATGCCAACACTGCTTGTGCTTTCCGGCATCGCACCTTTTATGTATGTTGCCCCTTCTATTTTAAAGTACTCCTTTTCTATCGGGTTTTTCTCCTCTGGGGCAACTATTCCTGCGATAGCTGAATAGTCGGTGTCGTCACCATCGCCGCCACAAGCGGTAAAAGAAAATACAACCATTGCGGCAAAGAACAGTGGTAAGCAATTGTAAATAAAAAACTTTTTCATAGCAATAAAATTTTTATGTTAATAGATAATAAACTTCATTGTTGCGAAGGTAAGTCAAAAGATTGAGCAATTACCCCCCGTTGTTAAATAATGTTAATATTCGAAAATTTTATCTGCTGTGATAAAATAGTAGCTCGTTTCAATCCTTGAGGTATGAGAATGGCTCAGTATCAAAAAGGTGTGGGCACTCACTATATACGATACTAAACATTCTTGCTTTTGACTTCTCGGTGTTATTTGTCGGTTATTCTCTCATTGGAAATATATCTTTGATGTTCTTTGTCGCGCAAAGAACCAAACGCCCGGCACGCGAGAAAAAT
>SUXO01000002.1 GCA_015060885.1 Bacteroidales bacterium | reverse complement strand
GGGCGTTTTTGTTACTTTTTGAGCGACAAAAAGTAAATAAAAATTCTTTGATAGAAAGAATATCTCACGGGCCACCGAGGATTTAGGAGTGAGAAAGTTTTATTCCCCCGACTTTTGCAGGTGAGCCAGAAAACACATCGGTGCGCACAAAATCAACTGCACTTTCTATATGAAAATTGCAAAAAAAGCAGGGCAACCTTTGAAGGTTGCCCTGCTGTGCGTATATACTTTTGTAATCGCTTGGATTACTCGGCACGCAATGTAAAACGCTGGAAGCCTGTTGCTGTAAGCTCCTTGTCGAAGCCTTTCAAGAAATCGGCAACAGAAATCTTCTCGTTCTGGCAATAGCCCTGCTGCAAGAGGCAAACCTCTTTGTAGAACTTCTGTATACGGCCGTCGGCAATGCGAGCAATCATATTTTCGGGCTTGCCCTCCTCACGAGCTTTGTCCTCGGCAACAGCGCGCTCTTTTGCAACCACTGTGGGATCGAGATCCTCGCTTGTGAGTGCAAGAGGAGCCGATGCAGCAATCTGCATAGCAATCTCGTGACCTGCCTCCTCGTTAGCCTGTGAAAGAGCTACCATTGTGCAGAGCATATTCTTCTTCTGGTGGTTGTAAGTGTAGATGTTGTCGCCAACAAGAGTCTTGTAACCGTCGAGCTCCATCTTCTCACCGGTGATACCTGTACGAGCTACGATAGCATCCTGTACGGTACCCTCGCCAAGGGGAAGTGCCTGAACCTCCTCGATAGTCTGACACTTTGCAGCAACCGCAGCGTCAAGAATATCCTGTGTGAGCTTCACGAAATCGGCGTTTGTAGCAACGAAGTCGGTCTCGCACTTCAAGGCAATAATAGCAGCAAAGCCATTCTCGGCCTTTACAAGTACACAACCCTCCGAAGCCTCACGGTCGCTACGTTTAGCAGCTACCAACTGTCCCTTCTTGCGGATTATCTCAACTGCCTTGTCGAAATCGCCTTCGGCCTCGGTCAAAGCATTCTTGCAATCCATCATACCGGCTCCGGTCATTGTACGGAGCTTGGAAATATCAGCCATTGTTACAGCCATAGTAGTAATATAATTTTAATAGTTAATAAATAATGAGTAGATTACTCTGCTGCCTCTGTTGTCTCCTCGGCTTTTGCAGCGCGAGCACGTGTTGTGCGACGACGAGCAGGCTTCTTCTCTGCATTCTCCTCTGCACCCTCGGTAGCCTCAGCAGCGTCTACCTTTTCAACCTTGCGCTCTTCCAAGCCCTCAGCGATGGCAGCACAGCAAGCGTCGAGGATTACCTCTACCGATTTTGTTGCGTCATCGTTTGCGGGGATAACGAAGTCGATGTTGTTGGGGTTAGAGTTTGTATCAACGATAGCAAATACGGGGATACCCAAACGGTTAGCCTCGTGAACAGCGATATTCTCTTTGAGAACATCAACTACGAAGATAGCCGAGGGAAGACGTGTAAGGTCGGCGATTGAACCGAGGTTCTTGTCGAGCTTCGCACGCTGACGTGAAATTTGAAGAATTTCACGCTTTGAAAGGTTTGAGTATGTACCGTCCTGTGTGAGCTTGTCGATTGTAGCCATCTTCTTCACAGCCTTGCGGATTGTGGGGAAGTTTGTGAGCATACCACCGGGCCAACGCTCTATTACATAGGGCATTGCTACTGATTGTGCCTTCTCGGCTACAATCTCTTTGAGCTGTTTCTTTGTAGAAACGAAGAGGATTTTCTTACCGCTTTTTGCGATTTGCTTCAAAGCCTCGGCAGCAGTTTCAGTCATAGCTGCTGTCTTGTGCAAATCTATAATGTGGATACCATTGCGCTCCATAAAGATGTAGGGAGCCATTGCGGGATTCCATTTACGTTTCAAGTGACCGAAGTGTGCACCGGCCTCCAAAAGTGTGTCAAATGTAATTCTAGACATTTTGTTTTAATTTTTAATGTTTACCTTCTTTTTAGTTAATTTTTAACCAACCTCCCGGGTAGCCCACCAATTATATATTATATAAGGTGAAGTCCCGAGTGGTTTAGATACTAAACGTATATTTCGAGACCGAATATTAACGTTTACTGAACTGGAATCTACGACGAGCCTTGGGCTGACCGGGTTTCTTACGCTCAACCTCACGAGCATCGCGAGTGAGGAATCCTTCGGAACGCAAAGCCTTCTTGTCGTCGGCGTTAATCTTTACAAGAGCACGAGCGATTGCAAGACGCAATGCCTGTGACTGACCTGTGAAACCGCCACCGTCAAGGTTAACTTTGATGTCATATTTCTCCACTGCATCAACAGCCATCAGAGGTTGTTTAACAACGTACTGAAGAATGCTTGAAGGGAAATAATCCTGCAGATCCTTTTTGTTGATAGTAATTTTTCCGGTACCCTCAGTAACGAAAATACGGGCAACTGCGCTTTTACGTCTGCCTAATGCATTTACCATTTCCATCTGCTGTTATTATTTATAAGAGTTAATATCGATTGTTTTGGGCGACTGAGCAGCGTGGTTGTGCTCGGGGCCATCATAAATATAAAGGTTGTCGAGCAAGTGATCGCCAAGACGGTTCTTGGGCAACATACCTCTTACAACATGCTTAACCAAGCGCTCGTAACCTTTGTAACCTTTGGCAACATCGGCAGGTGTAAATTGTTTCTGGCCACCGGGATAACCTGAGAAACGGAGATAAATGCGATCGGTCCATTTGTTACCGGTCATCTTCACCTTGCTTGCGTTGATGATGATTACGTTATCACCACAGTCTACGTTAGGAGTAAAGCTGGGTTTGTACTTACCTCTCAAAAGCTTGGCTACCTTTGAACCAAGACGACCAATTACCTGGTCTGTTGCATCTACAACAACCCACTCTTTCTGAGCTGTTGCCTTGTTTACTGAAATTGTTTTGTAGCTTAAAGTATCCACTTTAATTCCTTTTAAAATAGTTAATAATTCCATTTCCTCGACACTTCTCTGCTTGAACCTCACGGAATTAGGCATAGCAGAAACCCTCTTCGCGCTTGCTCGCCCGGTTGGCTGGACCTGGGTTGTGAACAAACTCAGAGACCGGAAGTATCGATTGCCCGATTCACGGGCTGATAATAATCGGCCTGCAAAATTACTTTTTTTCAACGAGATAGGCAAGCAAATAAAACTTTTTTTCAAAAAAAGTCTATTTTTCTTTGCGTGGTAAACAAAAAGCATTACCTTTGCATCGCAATTGAGAAGCACAGTTGCCCAGATGGCGGAATCGGTAGACGCGCTGGTCTCAAACACCAGTGGGGCAACCCATCCCGGTTCGATCCCGGGTCTGGGTACAGAAACGGAGAAAGTTGAAAAACTCTCTCCGTTTTCTTTATTACCACAGCGTAACTCATTGGTTTGCCGATATATTGGGTTCAGTAGAATTTTGTGTAGACAAATTGATTCTTTTAATAAGTTGTGCTCTCTCACGCACCCTTTGTGTAACGAATTATATCCTGCAATGGTAATTCTCAAAAAGAAACCGGCACCGTTAAAATCACAGTGTTTATCCGAGCATTTGCAGGAGAGAGTGCGAGGAATGTTTGCCCGCGAGTTAGGTGCCGCAAGGCAACTAACTGAGGAAGTCCCGCAGCACCCTGCAAATGTGAGAAAGATAAACACGGCAAGGGAGGTTCGACTGAGGGTTCGACTTTGGGCGACGTGAACAAAGAACCGAGCGACTGATTTTTCTCGCGTGCCGGGCGTTTGGTTCTTTGCGCGACAAAGAACGTCAAAGATATATTTCCAATGAGAGAATAACCGACAAATAACACCGAGAAGTCAAAAGAAAGAATGTTTAGTACCGTATATAGTGAGTGCCCACACCTTTTTGCTACTGAACCTATTTTAGCACTCCCTCCGAAATTTACACGTAAATTTCTCGTCCCTCTGCGAGAGGGACAGTTGTTTTTCTGTTCTATTGTTTTGCGTTGTGCTTTCATTTGGGCAGACACATCGGTCTGCACCTACGCCTCGTTGAGTTCTTTTTTTTCGTAGGAGGGAGTATTCAAGCGGAGGTGTACTTAAACCTCCACGGAGAGTTTAAAAAGACAATAGTGCACTCCCGCTTCACTTTGAAAGTTATTCTTCAATGAACTTGCAGAAACGCTCCATTTGATTAGCGAAAGAGAATGTCGTGCGCGACTCACGCAAACAGTTGTCGACATACTTCAAATAATCCTCCTCACTCATTTTGGCAAAGGTTTCAATATTCCGGGCCAAAGCAACGTAATCGCCGTGCTTTGAAACAAGACCGAAACCGCACTCCTCCACAATGCGTGCACCCTCACCCACTCCACTGAACAGTATGGGAATACCTTCGGGCAAAAGGTCGAATATCTTTGAAGGCACAGCACCGTAGATATTGGTCGCCAGCGGTATAATGGAGAGGTCATAATTCCTCAACGCACTGCTCATCTCCTGCTTGGCCAAATAGCCGTGATACCATATATTCTTATCGCCACCCTTTATATACTCCTCAATCATCTTTGTCTGGTTACCGCCGCCATAAAGATGCATTTCAACACCCATAGCCGCAAAATCTATCGAGCGTAACAGGGAGTATATATCCTGCGCAACGCCAAAGAGGCCCGCATATACTATTTTGAGCGGTCTATTTCTCTTCTTCGATACAACCTCGCCGTGATGTTCGGGTTGCAGATTGCGGTACAAGAAAGTCTTTTTACCGGGAAACATCGCAAGCACGTGTTCCAGGATTTCCTGCGACTGCCCCATTATGGCCGATGCGTTCTTGTAGATATAACGTTCGAGCCCCGAAAGCACTTTGTATGAACGGCTGCCCTCGCGCACAAAGCCAAGCTCCACTGCCGACATTGGCCACAGGTCGGATATATTAAGGATAGTCTGCTTGCCGAAGCACTTGCCGAAAAGCCTTATTGCCGATGCAGCCACAAGAATTGGCGGCGACTGTATTATAACACGGTCGTAACTCTTTATGAGTTTGCGTTTAAAGGCGAATGCCCACATAGTGGCAGCATAGGATGTCATTGCAAGCACACGCTTGAAAGGATTTTTCGACACTGTGGCGTAAGTCCAATAACGGTATACATTTATGCCGTCGACAACCTCTTTCTTTGAGAAACGGCCTTTATACCCTTTGAATATCTTTCCTTTGGGGTAATTGGGCATACAGGTGAGCACATCGACATCCACACCACTGTTCTTCAACCCTTTGGCAAGGTTTGTTATACGGCTGGGGGCTGCTCCCAGTTCGGGTTCGTAATAAAAGGAAACTATAAGTACTTTCATTGACACAAATTCATATTTTATTTATATAGACAAATAAAAACAACTTTGTAATCATCCATCAATTTTAATTGATGATATTATATCTTTCGTTGGAATTCTCTTCACGCCTTTTATATCAACTTTATCACCAAGATAATCATAATAATCATCCGTAAAATATCCATAACCGGTTGAAAATGTCAATTCACCAAAAAATGGTTTTCCGGCTATATCATAAAAATCGACCCTAACCTCAGGGAAGCCTTTTGATAACTTCTTTGCAGCATCCATCATTTTTTCAAATGATGCAGGTTTTAAAACATTTATACCACTATAATGAGGAGAATCAACTCTTAAAGCCTTTTCCGATATATTGTTCCACTCTAAATCAAATACCGATAGTTTATAATTTTCTCCCTCTCTATCAAACACAACTAATATAGATTCCGGGACGCCATTAAAACACCATATCTTATAATCCACAAGCATTTTAGAAGGCTCAACTTTATTCTCCAAGAATTCTTCTGCAATAATTGCCGGTTTTATATGCATATAATGCAACTGAGCAGAGGTCAATCCATAAACAAAGTTCATCCATCTATTAAGTTTCTTGTTTGTTTTAACTACATCTAAATTCGATTTATCCTTAACAACAATTATCTGACCACTTGAATTTGTAGTCTTCAAAACAAATGAATTAGGCAAATTGTCATAATCAATATCATCTACTCTTTCCCAGTAACCATAAAGTTTATTAAGCATTTCGCCACAACCTCTTTCTTTCACAAAATCGCGTACACGATATTTATCGGCACAAATACTCCATAGAGTTGTATCGGTGTTAAAGATTAACCAATATATTTTTTCTATAAGATTTCTTGGATTTGCCCAATTCAGTTCGCGCCCCATAACACGTTTATAATCTTTTGAGGCAAGTTCCTGAGGGTTACGCTTAAAGCACTTGGTGCAGTACCAATTAAATAGTTTGCGAACTATATAACTTTTCTTAGCTCTCTCTCTTATTCTGTTTTTTAGGCCCATAATCACTATTTGTTTATTATTTTATATAATAAGGTAATCCAGTTCTCTTTTACAGATGAAGAATAAAAAGATTGCGATTTTTTTATACTATTCTCTATTATATTATCAAACAATCTCACATCACTCGTTAATTTATGCACACACTCAACCATTGCATTTATATCGTTAGGCGCAACAAGCAATCCATCAACCCCATCATCTATAATATATGGGATTCCACCAACATTAGTCGAAACAACTGGCAAGCCTAATGCCATAGCCTCTATGACACTCACAGGTGTATTATCCGCATTGGTCGTATTTATAAATATATTACACTCCTTAGAGCGTTCTATCCATTCTTCCTTGCTTAATTTACCTGTAAACTCTATTGAATCATCAAGCCCCAAAGCTACAGCTTTCGACAACGTATTATCAAAGCACTCACGACCTCCACCGTAGCCACCAATCATTAAAAGAGTTGCATCGGGGTATTTCTTTTTTAGTTCACCCAATAGCATTACTGCCATAATAGGATTATACACCTCAGAAAAAGAACGCACCCATAAAAGTCGTGGTACTACAATTGGTTTTCTTTTTATAGGTTTATAATTATTTTCATTTATAAAATTATGTATTATGGTAGTATTCTTATACCCACGCGCACAAAACTCTTTATATAAATAACCTGAGGGAGCAACATTCATTGCACTATTCATAAAAATCTTTTTTGACACATACGGAGATTTATCCAACCGTTCAGGCAATTTACCACCATGAAGAATAGGTATATACTTTATATTAAACAAATTTGACAACATCGCTATAATTGCAGCATACCAAAAGTTCATAGTGCTATATGTATCTATAAGCACCACATCCGTACCTTTCTTTCTTGAAAAGAAAAAATATATCATATCGAGCAAACGCAGAACCTTATTCTTTTTGTTCGAAGATGTGTAAACTCGAATATCACCACAATTCAACAAGCGGCTCAGACTTTCAATAACTGTTGGTGTATATCCGTGTCCTGATAATATGTTACCAAAATACAATATTTTCATTTATATTCTAATTTAATATATTTAATATAATAGTATAGAAGACTGGCACAATATACAAAAGAACTCAATATATTTGTTAATAAAGCACCATTAATATCCCAAAGCCACACAAGAAACACAAAGCCTGTTATCTTAAATATTCCACACGCATAACTACTATTACGAATTGAAACACCTTCACCGTGAGAACCCAAAAATCTGTTTATCATATCTCCAATGCCATGAACTGAAAATCCCACAGCCATCCAAGCTGCATATCCTCCCACAGGCATATATGACGCTGGATAGAAAAGTTCCACTACAAATTTAATAAAAACAATAAAACACAAGCATGACAGTAATGTAATTATTAGCGTTCCTTTTAAAACATTTATTGGTATACGCGGTTCATTTACAAATTTTTTAAAATAAGCAGTACCTATAATTCCCGGCAAATAAGCCAATGGAGCTGTCAATGTTAAGGCCAGAGTATAATATCCTACATTTACATTATCGTCATTAAAAATGCCAAGCGTAACACCTGCTAAATAATTTGTCGCAACCATCAACAGAGAACCATAATAGAGATGCTTACCATAAGACTCGTTTTCAACTTTCAAATCTAAAAAAACCGATTTTAGATTATTAAATGCCGGGCGAGTAGATAAAATAACAAATAGTAATACAATGCAATACACCCCCCACTGTAACAATATCATAAGAGAGGAAGTCACCGATACATTTGAATACAACAAATAGGCGATTGGAACATATAACGAAGCCGGGAGCACACGCGATATTGCCAAACGACCAATATGATTATCGCCTTGTGCTGTCGTATTTATATAATTTGTAAACAGCGGATACATACATACCGGAAGGGATATTATGAATAGCGACATTGTTCCGCTCTCTTTATGTAATAATGCCGATATCAAAGTTGTACAAATAAGAATTATAGAACATATCGCCAATACTACAACCATAGCACCTCGTACACGAGAGCTATATTTTTTATCATTAGAAACAGCTAATAGGCGGCTGCCACTTAAAAAATAGCCAAACAACAACAAAGATGCAAACAAAGTTATTAGATTCTGCACATATCGCACATCACCATAATCCGAATCTGATATAAAATTCGTATTTACAATTGAGGTTACAAAGCCCAATAACGAGCCTAAAATAGTTGATATATACAAATAAACAACTTGAATCTTATGTTTTGAATATCCCATAGAATTCAACCTCTTATATCAAATGAGAAATAGTTATCGTCAAACATTAAAGAACGAAAGTCGTTATAATCGAACCCATCCTTCACTCTCACATCATTCATTAATTGTTTAAATAGTTTTATGGCCACTTTCCAAGAACCTGTATATCTCTTGAAGTATTTTAAACAGGTAATACCATTAAGCACGCATATCAAATAGAACACTATCTTATTCTCATACATTCTATTACATATTAAACGATTATGATAATACATATACACACGCCCCAAGCCACGAGAGTCATTTGTATTTTTTTGAGATGCACCCACTTTATGATATACTTTTGAAGCAGGAACACATGCCATCCTTATTCCTTGCTTTTTCATTCTTAAAGAGAATTCGTAATCCTCCTCACCAAAGAAGAAACCATTATACAACAATTCGTAACGCTCATTCAACACCGATGTATCGAAGAATAGAGCACAGCCCGAAATATAAGATATTGCAAATGGTTCACTCCCCAGTTCTGATGCAAATGGTGTAATATTAACATTCTTTCTTGTGGCAAAAGTCAGTTTTCCCCCAGTAAACCATATTTTATTTTTGTCGTAATAGTAACATATACAGGGTGAAAGAACCTTAACGTTAGGATTTGCCTGCGCATAATCAGTTAACTTTTTCAAGAAATCGGGTTCAACTTCTGTATCGTTGTTCAACAACATACAATAATCGGGGTTATACTGCATTGCAACAGCCAATGCTTTATTGTTGCCGACGGCAAAGCCATAATTTGCATCAAGGCGCACCAACTTATAGGAAGAGACGTAACCTTTCGAATAATTCTCATTGAGCCATTGCTGTATACGTTCCGGCGAGCCATCGGTTGAGGCATTATCGGCTATAACCACGAAATGAGGTTCTTTTACCTGCAAGAACGATTCAAGACAAGCAATTGTATCATCGGCTCCATGCCAATTAACCAAGATTATTGCTGTATTCATTTTGGTATCTTTTTCAATTTATACAAATTCAATATTAGAAATTTATAATAACTTCACGATAATTCTCTATGAACTGCTCCCTGTGCTCATCTCGTTGAGGGAACAGTACCGAATGATAAGGATAAAAGATTGAATAAAACCGTGTATTAGGAAGCACACTTGACATATCCTTTACATAGTAGTAAATATAATTAAAGTTCAACAAGAAAAGTGTGAATATAAACGCTATATAACTATATGTAAATTTGGGTTTTATATAAGCAAGAATATAATATACAGTATCTACAATATAAATCAATATAAATGGAACAAAATAATTAACAAAACGATTCAGGCCTGCCAGATTTAAAGAAAATGCATACACATATACAACGCAGCCGACAATAGGAATAAACCTCATAGTTGTGGTTATTTGGAACTTCTCTCTTAAATAAATCAAGCCTAAAATAGGTAAATATTGTAAAATTAGAGCCAACATTCCAAATATATTACGTTCATTCTCAATATAGCGTTCGACAATAAGCATTAATTGTTCATCAAGTGATAACATTGATAATAGAAGTATCGGAATATTTACTAAAAAGGATAAAATAAAAATTATAATAAATATCAATATTTGTTGTTTCCATGACACTTTCTTTACAAATATAAACATCAATGGAAAAAGGAACATCACTAAAGCCGAATAATGTATAAATACAGCAAACAAGCTAACGGCATAATAGCAAATATAATTCTTATTCAACAAAAAGCGTGTTGAATATAACAATAAGCATATTGCCAAAATCTCACGAAGAATCTCCATATTAAAATAGCAATAATAGCCTATATAGTATAATAATACTGCCGAAAAATAATATTTAGGGCAATATTTACGAAAAAAAGAAAAGAAAGAAATGTTTACAATCGTAGCATGAATCAACTGAAAGAAAAAGAATTCATCACAAATTGTTTTACATACAGCATTAAAGATATACCATAAAGGATTATATTGAGCTACTTCAAAATCAAAATATTTCAAATCCGACAAATCGGGACAACCATCAAACATTGCCATATACATCAATGTATCTCCGCCAACCCGATAACGTAAACCGGCAAGAAGTATTAGTACTATCAAATTAAAATAATACCACTTATTCTCACCACCTGTCTTTGCCAATAAATCATACTTTAAAACAGGCAAAAACAGCAGAACAAACGTTAAAAAATATATCACTTTGTCTTATTTTTGAATATTTTTCGATAAAGGCTCTTCACTGGTGTTTTAAACATAACATAAGACACCGCAAACATCAGTCCAACAATAGTATAAATAATAACGATAACACTCTTGCGCATTGAAGAGGGAAGAGGCGATACAGCAGCAGGCTTAATTACAACAAAAACCGGTGTTTTTTCTTGCACACGCGCCTTCGCCAACATTAATTGTTGTGCCCATTGTGTATATATGGAGTTCTTCATATCCTTATCAGCCTCCAATCGCTCTTTTTCTACGATATAACGTTCTTGTGTAATATTACGATTTTTGTCAACAAATTCGGCATAACGCAACTGTGCAGCTTCATAATCAAGTTTAGATTCATCAAACAGTTTCTCTATATAATTATAATCGGTTACAATTTTTTTTGTACGATACTCTGTTATCAATTGCTGGACGCGGGTCATAATAGTATCGGTCATCATTGCTGCAACCAACGGGTCTTGATCGGTGTATGAAACTGTGACTACATTTGTTTTTTTATCAACAAATACGCCAATAGACATACTTAAAATTTCCACCATCTTCTTCTGCCTTTCTGACAATTTATAAGGGTCGAATATAGATGGATTCTCTTCTTTCTTAGAGGATGAAATCAATTTCCCAATTGTTTTTACAGTTCTTTTGGGAATCGATTTTATTTGCCCTATTATCGATTTCTTTTGATAATTTGAAATATAGTCGTAATATGTTGTATTAATTTCGCCATCGAGCGTTTGCACTTTTACGCTGAATAATGAAGACAGGAACGGTAATGATTTTATAATATCGGGATATAATAGTGGATATATCGCATCGTCGTTTGAAAGAGATTCCAAATTTACGCCAAACATTCCGGCAACAGCACCCAAGCCATTATTTATGTATGATTTAGCGGAAGATTCCGGTGCAACCATTATTTCCGAAGTGTATAGTTTTATACTGCATAATGCTACTATTATACCTAAAAGCATAAAGGCAATAGTCACGCTTGATATAAATTTCCATTTTGCAACAACTCTATTTAAAAGCTGCAACAAATCGGTTTCATTTATCAATTGTTTTTTAAAGTTTTGTTCCTCCATAATATCTCACTTTTATATTCATTTACAAATTCTATTATCCTGTACAAGCCGTTGCAAAGGATGCTCTACCACTTGCGGAAACTATATCTTACATCCCCTGCCGACATCACAAGGATTTCACTGCCCAGGTTTTCTATGATGAATTCCACTTCGTTCCCAAAGATATATAAGTTTTCCAACTCTTCGGGGTCACATTCTCCTTCAACTCCCGGGTATCGGTAAAAATTGTTCATCAGCATACAGTTGCCGTTACGGGCAAAGACACCCATATAGAAATTGTCGGGCATTCCCTCCTTGCCATATACTCCCATCATCACAAGGTGGCGCTGAAAGGAGTAATATATATTTTCGGGGTATATTTCGGCACCCTCCTTTTCAACCTTCACAAGCCGCCACATACCATCGAGGTCACCATTGACAAATGCCTTGTCGCACGATGTCAAAAGCACCGCCAACAGAGATAATATACAGGCAATTTTCTTCATCTTTTCCATATACTATTTAAAAATACCCACACGGGCTACCGAAAACATTACACCCAGGTTCTCCCCTATCCAGTTGCTCTTGTCGTAGGCAAGTGAGAGAGTTGCCATCCATTTCGATTTCTTGGGTGCAAAACCAATATCGGCAACCAACGATGTGGTATACCTCTTATTATTGAATGGGTTGTAATATGTACCCCAGTTCTCGCTGTAAGTGTACATTAGCCTATAAACAAAGGGAAGTTTCTCGCCAACGGCACCATTGACACCCACGTGATGCGCCTTCAAGCGGTTGCCGGCAAAGCGCAAGCTGCCGTTCCTGTTGTACAAGGGCGAGAATACAAGCGGGTTGCCGATTCCCATACCATAGTTGTGCCAACCGGCATAAATGCTATGGTTGTAATAATCGTCGACACCGTCCATCTGCTCGGTGAAATGAGGGCCCGGGTCGTTATACCCTGCTCCACTCTGGTTGTATGTTGCAATATATTCGTAGTTTACATTCGATATGAAGGGAAGGAACGATGACTTGTTCTTCACATTCACTCCCACCATAATATCCTTCCAGGGGTAGTAAATTATGTTTCTGTCACCATTTATATCGGACTGGTATTCAACGAAAAACAGCTGCGAGAAATCCTCGAACATATGTTGCCCGTAGAGTCTTACATCGACCGGCTTTGTGTGCAGTGTCAATGCAAAATGCCAGTTACCTACCTGGTTCCCCGAAATATTATTTTGTTCACCCGAAGGTGTTTCATCGCTGCCACTCATTGGAATGAACGCCTTGAAGAAATCTTCAACGCCATTGGGCATCGACAGAGTCTTTCCCTCTCCGTGCTTGTATACATCGCCAGCGAACTGTGAATACATTTCAAGGCCGCCTTCGAAGGTTATGGGGAACCTTTCGGGCTTACCCACTTTTACAAAGAATGCCTTGCTGTGGTAAAGCACATTCTTGGTATAACGCGTGTTTCTGTTACCGGTTGAGAAATCTTCCTGGAAACCACCATCCATAAACATACCGTATGCTATGTGCGCACGCACCTTCACCCACTCTTTTGTCCAGGGAAAGTTTATATATTCGGGTATTTCAATGCGCACCTGCGGTATTGGGCGGCTGTTGCCGCTATAACCTTGCGCTCCACTGCCAAGACTGTAAAAACGGTTATTGTATAAATTGGGGAATAGAGCCGTAACTCTGTTATCACTGAATTGCGCCCCATTATCAATTACACTTAACGCCGACATTTCGCCAAAGCATTCCTTCTGCCCCACCGACAGTGTGAGCCATCGCCACGACAACTCGCCATATAGCTGGTGCAGTGCAAGATTAGTAGTTTGGTTATAACCGCCCACGACATCAGCAACAGCTTTGTAGTGATACTTCCCTGTGGCAAAATCACCTGTCAACGACAACCCTGCGCGTGCATAGCCGTTGGCCTTGTCGACCGAAGAGAGGCCTTGCCTGTTTGCTGTGAGCCAAAAGGGTGCATAATCGCCCTTCGACATAATGGCATTAAGCTCGGTAAAATAATTTACCGAGCATTTATTCTGTGAATGCACCACTGCCGACAACAGGAGTAGCGACAATAAGATGTACCTGGTTCTTATCATATTATCTGTTGCTATCGACAAAGTCATTAAAAATTATTTATTCAAATTATTGATAAGCGATGCAACAACCGCTGCCATAGACAATGTAGAAGTTGCAATACCCGTTACGTCGGATATTGAGAAACGGCTGGGGCCTTTTGTGGGAATAATAATCTCACAACCGGGCTGAATATCACTGCTCTTGCGTGAGAGTTTCTTCACCGAACCGTTCATATACACAACATAAGCTCCGCGTTTTTTTGCATTGTTGGCATAACCGCCGGCACGCTTTATGTAATATTTCTTATTCTCGCCCTTGTTATAACTCATTGTCACGGGGTGGAACACTTCGCCCGATACCTTCACGGTTCCTGTATATTCGGGCACAACCACAACATCACCCTCCTTCAAAAGCAGGTCGGCCTCGCCACCGGGTTTCTTCATCGCCTCCTCAATGTCGATAGCTACAAGATATTTGGTCTGTGCATCGAATTTCATTCCCAATATAGAGTCGAGCAACTCCATTGAGGCCTGGTCCTTGCTGTCGATATTCTCCTCCATAATACGTACACGTTCACGTTCAAGAACAATCTGCAAGTTATGCAGTTCCTCCTCGGTCATTTTACGATAAAGGCGTGTTCCTGCCGGGTAGGCTGCACCGGTAAATCCTTTTGCATCCTTTACAAGGTCGCTCAAACGATAATTGTTGTTTACTATGGCAAAATCGCCCGCAAAGTTCACGCAACCCGATATTTTGACAGTTTGCTTGTTATTGTATACAGGGCTCTTGCGCACAACTATCTCGTCATAAGGTTTCAGCACGAACGATGTACCGTCTTCTATTACAAAACCGTCCTTCACTGCAAGCGAGTAGACCTCTGTTATTTCATTGACCGACTCCAATGCCGAGGGATTGTACAACCTGCGATATACATCTATTTTGGAAATAGAGGCCGAGGGAGTTATACCGCCTGCCAACAATATGGCATCTTCCACTGTAAGATTTTCGGCATAGATATATTTGCCGGGCAAGCGTACCTCACCCACAATGGCAACGTACTCCTGACCACGCATCTTGGCGGTGCTGGGTATGAATATCAAATCGTTGTTCTGCAATTTGAAGTCGGGTACAGTACCGTTCATCACACCTCTCACATCTACCGGCTGCGATTCCCTGGTGCCATCGAAGTTGCAATGCTGCAACACAGCACGCTCCAAGAATGCCTCTTCGAGCAAGCCACCGGCTTTCTTTACAAGGTCCTTGAATGTCTTTACATCCTTGCCAAGTTCGTAATGGCCGGGGTAGAACACTGCACCTGCAATCTCCACCATATTAGAGTAACGCGGCACAATGGAGTCGACATATATGGAATCGCCATCGTTCAGTGTAAATGATGAGAAGTCACTCTTCGACAATGTGTGCACGGAATATCCCTTACCGCTTTTGCGCACAAGGCGAATGTTCTCGGTATAAGCATCATTGGAGAAACCGCCTACATAACCCAAGAGTTTCGAGAAGGTTTCACCCTCGTTCATTTCATAAATCATAGGACGTTTCACCCTTCCTTGTATATTTACAAGCGATTGATATGAACCGACGCTTATCACGTCGTTGTCCTGCAACAACACGTTTCCTTTACTGTTGCCAGCAAAGAGATAATCATACACATCAATTTCAGCAATCTTCTTGCTGTTGCGATAGACTGCGATTGAGCGCAACGTTCCCACATCGCTTATGCCGCCTGCCGCGTAAAGCGCATTAAAAGACGTAGATAGCGCATTTATGGTGTAAGTTCCGGGTGTCACCACATCGCCCACCACCTGTACATTTATTGAGCGCATTGTGCCAAGCGTGAGAGCTATTTCGGAGTTATTGTAGACATCACCCAAACGGCTCTTCACAAATTCGTTTGCTTCATTTACACTCTTACCGGCAAGTTTCAAAGGGCCCACGCCTTCTATTACCAAAAAGCCATCGGGTGAAATATAATCGTCAATGGTTTCCTGCGAAGCGCCCCAAACATCCACTATTACCTGGTCGCCGGCTCCAAGAATATAATTGCCGGGAGTGGGCACGTTGACCGACGGTGCAAAAGTGAGCATCTTGTTATTGAAGATGTCGCGCCCGAACACCATATTTTTAGGCATCACATTTTCTTCCACTTCGAGGTTCTCAGCGCCGGCATTCTGCACCTCCTCAGGTTGTTGTGTTTCATTATTCGAACGCAAGCGGGTGGGCATAACTTCACCCTCACCGGTTGCCGACTCTGTAAACACAAATGAGCCGCCGAGGTCTTCTATCTCTTTTATGGCATTCTTGTAGTCACTGCTCGATATACCTCTTTGCAACAATCTCGACTTTATAGTTTGGTCAGAAGCGCCATTTGAACGCTCTACAAGAATATACTTTACCACGTCATCGCTATTCATTGGTTTTTGCGCACAAACAAATTGTGCGACAAATAGCAAGAACAAGGGCAATATAAGTTTTTTAGACATCATATTATATCTTTTTACCTTTTACTATATTGAATACTGTAACAAAAATTATCTTTATATCGAGCAACAGGGAGCGTTTCTGCAAATACTCCAAGTCCATTTCCAAGCGTGTGAGCATCTTCTCGAAAGTGTCGGTATAACCATTATAGACCGTTGCCGGCGATGTTATTCCGGGGCGCACCAAATAGAGATATTCATAATTGGGATTGCGCTCCATTATCTTGTCGATAAAATATTTGCGTTCGGGACGAGGACCCACAAAAGACATATCGCCTTTGAGTACATTCCAAAGTTGGGGAAGTTCGTCGAGGTGGTGCTCACGAAGGAATTTACCTACGGTAGTGAGGCGCTCATCATTCTTTTGAGCGAGTTTAGGCTCGCCGTCATCTTCCGATTCCAAGCACATTGTACGATACTTGTAAATTTTAAATGGTTTCCCCTTGTAACCTATTCTTTCCTGCTCAAAAATCACAGGACCGGTTTCCTTACAGCGCATAACGATATACACGCATATATAAATGGGGGAGAGGAAAAGAATTCCCACGAACGAACAAACGATGTCGAACAAACGTTTAACCACACGTTCAAAGACATTCATTCCGTCACGAATAATCTGTTTTTCTGTTGTTTTATCCATTCCCAAAATGCATTTTTAGATATAACTCAATAAATGGCTATTTATTGTATGAGAAGCTCGTTTTATTTAAAAAATCTATAAAAGTTGTAAAAAATCGTACAAAGGTACTACAAACGAGCGAGAAACGCAAAATTCATTTTAGCGTTTTTCAAAGTGAGTGCGGGAAACCTTCGCGATTTATCGCAAAGAAGACAAACGAGCGAGAAAGTTGTGCAAGCGAATGGGGGAAAATTTATTTTCACACACAATGAGCGCAGCTAAACTTCGCTGAAAGCAAAGTTGTGCAAGCGAATGGGGGAAAATTTATTTTCACACACAATGAGCGCAGCTAAACTTCGCTGAAAGCAAACGCAAAATTCATTTTAGCGTTTTTCAAAGCGAGTGCAGGAAACCTTCGCGATTTATCGCAAAGAAGACAAACGAGCGAGAAAGTTGTGCAAGCGAATGGGGGAAAATTTATTTGCACACACAATGAGCGCAGCTAAACTTCGCTGAAAGCAAAGTTGTGCAAGCGAATGGGGGAAAATTTATTTTCACACACAAACTTTATAGGAGCGTCACCAGTGTGTGCGGCCAGCCTTTGCGGGTGCTTTCTTTGGGCAGACACATCGGTCTGCCCCTACGGGAAATGCAATGTGATACAATTTTGTAGGAGCGTCATCGGCGTGTGCGCCCGTTATATACAACTGTTTATATTTCTTCCAACAGCGCACCGGGATAGTAATGCGCTAGAATTTCCTTAAAACCATACCCTTTGGCACCCATAACGGCAGCACCTATCTGACACAACCCGACACCGTGCCCCCAACCGGCTCCTTTGAGAACAAATTGCACCTTTCCACCGACAACATTTTTATCGACAACAAAAGCCGAGCTGTAAAGATGCGATGGAGAGAGCCAACGACGAATTTCAAGTTCCTTGCCAACTATTTCGGTACAAAGGGTTCCTACTATACGCAACCTCACTATGCGCCCCGAAGCACCCCTCTCAACGGGTTGCAGTTCCTCGACCGTTCCGAAATCAATACCCGAACGCTCACACACCAACCGCGAAAGTTCCTCCTGCGTGTAGCACACCTGCCAACGGTAGAAATCGGGAGTTTCGCGGTCATAGTTGTTGAGTACCTGCGAGAGTACCTCACCCGACGGTTGTGAACAGAAGGCTTCGGGTGTGTTTTCTATCCACTCACGCGCACCCTCTTCGGTTGTGAGACAAGGCAACGGCCCGCCGCCTTCACAATCTCTGAACGCAGCGAGATATGGGTAATCCACATTCTCCCAACAGGCCGAAAACCTCTCGGTAACACCGCCACAGCACTTGCTGAAACGCGCATCGCATACCTCGCCGTCGTTTTTGAGAACAAGGTTTCTTGTAGCCTCAACGGCAGCCTCCACATTCGGGTTCAGTGCGCGGGTAAGCCCCTGATAACGTTGGCAATGGTCATCGGCACAAAGGTCGAAAAGAGTGTGGTCCTCACGGGCATACCAGCGCACCGTTTCACCGTCTGTTTTCCACCCCATTGTGCCGTTCTGCACCGTTTCCTTGCGGTTGAGCTGCGCATAGAGCCAGCTTCGCGATATTACAGCGTGTGCTTTAAGCAGTTCGGGCGAGCTTGTTGCCGACATTTCCGACGATATCACACTCACCAGATAATCCTCCACTGCAATGCGGTTCACGGCACGCACTGCCCCGTTCTCCCTTATAAGCCGCAGAACACCCTTGAACTGCTGGTCCTCTTTACGTTCCCAATGAAAATTAAGCCCTATGACAACATCGTAGAGCAGAAAACGGCAAGCATCGTCGGCCGGAACAAAATGAAGTTCATTGAACAGACTGCCGTTGAACAACAATTTCCCATCTTTGAAGGCAACCTCGTTTTCGCCCTCGACGGCAGTTCCGTTACAGGTAAAGGTGCCCGACAGGCGAAGCCTTATGCACGGTGCAAGTAATATGCCAACATCAATAGTCCTCATAGAGCCGAAGAGATTTTCTCGCACACATCATCAAAGGCAGAACCGTCCAGGGCCACCTCTTTGAGTATCGCAATGGTATCGTCGCCTGTAAGTTCGTTGAAATCACATTCACGGGGAGTAATCACAAGGGCGCACATATCGAGCGTGCCGGGGCTCACAAGACGTTCACCCGCACCGTTGCCATAGCACGAAGGCCTGTGCTTGCCGCGTGGAATAAGATATGTGACATACCCCTCGCCGCTTATATATTGCGCAACCACGTTCATACGCGGCTCGTTCTCTCCGCCCACAAGTGGCAATGCAGCCACAACCTTGCCTGTGAGGGCGACAGCCGTACTCACATTATTGGCAACCACCTTAATGAGTGGAACCAAATAATCATCTGTGGCATATATCGAGCCTTCGGGCATCATACATAAGGGTTCAAGCCCCTCTTCCACCGCCTCGCTCCACTGCTCGCCAAGCAGGGGAATATCGCTTGCCTTCACAGCCTGCAAATGGGCATGGTCGGGTGCCGAAGCACCACATCGGGCACCATTGTAGAAGAGTGCAACACCCTGCCAGGCTTTTGCGATGTGCAACATAGAGGCATACATACCGGCAAGCAGTTGCGGTTTATGCTCCGCGAGTGGCAACGTAAGGTGGAAAGGCAATATGGGATAAGGGTTTACAAGCACGTCGAAAGAGCCCATTGCGGCCAATGACTCCTGCTCGGCAGGGCGATTGGCCTTGCACAGGAAACAGGGGCGTTCGGCAACAGCTGCGGCATCGACCTTTGCCCCTGTCGACACGGCCCGTGCCGGGTTATATTGCAGTGAAATGCCGTTTTCCAGCGCGCATACTGCCACACCGCCCAATGCCGAATAGTTATCACGGGCAGTACCCCAAGTTTGCAGTTGTTTTGCAAAGAATTCATCGACGGCAGCCGGTGAGGGTATTTCAAGGCTTGCCACAAGTTGCTTGCGCGCCTCAACTTCGGCCGTGCGCAGGCTATCCTTGTATATATTGTTTGCGTTTACCTTTGCGTGCGACAAGGCAGCATCTGAATTGCCGCCCCAACGACGGCACAGATAGAGCACGTCGTATATGCGACCTATACGATAACGTCGCGACAGCTGCAAGCCCACGGCATAATCCTCGCCGTAGCTCACATTGGGGAAGCCCGTTTCCCTTATTACCGGAGTGTAGAATGCACGCGGAGCACCCAGGCCGTTTATGCGCAAGGCGTTGTTGCGGCCGTTCTCCTCGGTCCACTCCCGGTGGTCAATGACTCCCGGTGGCAATGTGTTGAGCTCAAAATCGCAAATGCGGTAAGTGCCCACAAGCATAGCACACTGCTGGTTATAGAATTCGTCGACAATATGTTGCAGGGTGCGGGGCGAACTGTAAAGGTCGTCGCTGTCGAGCTGCACGGCGAAACGGCCGCAGTGAGGGCTGTTGACAGCCTCGTTCCAGCAGCCACCAATACCCAGGTCGTTGCGTTGGGGCACTATGTGCACCACCCTGTTATCGCCGAATCCATCGATAATTTCGGCTGTGCCGTCGGTCGAATGGTTGTCCACCACTATTATATTGAAGGGGAAGGTTGTCTGCTGTTCCAGCACCGAGCCAATGGCATCGGCTATGGTCGATGCGCGGTTAAGCACAGGTATCACCACCGAAGCCTCCACGGGGAAAGAACCTTGCGAGAGGTCTATGATATCGTACTTGCAGGCAGGCAGAAGAGCACCTATCGCTTTCAGATGGGCAGTACACACCTGCTCCATTTCCACCTGTACATCGCGTTGCGCCGGGTTCACATAGTCGAACTGCTTTTCGCCGCTCTTGCGGGTATCCTCTTCGGGCTCGGCATAAAGGAACTCCTTGTAATGGAACAGCTCGCCCTCGCGGCTCAAAGCAAGGCGCAACTGATAGAGCCCTGCATAAATATATTCCGCAGGATTGCCTGCAAGGTAACTCTTCAACGCCGATGTACGGAAAAGCAGCACCGAACCGAAATCGAAATCGTTGCGCAGGCTGCCCTCCTTGTAATCTATTGCGGGAGCCTCCTGCTTTTCTCCATTGACAATCTTGTAATAGTCGGCATAGGCCATCGCAGCTGTTGCCGGCACAGCATCGCAGAACTTTTCAATGGCGACAGGCTCCACAAAAGGAATACCCTTTGAGAAATAGAGTGCAAAGGGTGATGTTGCAAGGGTAGCCATCTGCACAAATGTTGCGGTGGAATGGAACGATTTCACACAGACAGGCGTCACGCCCGAAGGCAACCCCACAGGGGCATCACCGCTACACAGGAGATACACATTGGCCACACAGGCACACTCTATGAATTTTTGCAATTCCGCCACCGGAAAATCCTCGGTCAATTGGGGAATAAACAGGTCTATATTACCGGATATCATACTTTGTTCTTGGAGTTTTTAAGCATTTCTGCGAATGTAATAAAAAACGGACAGAAATATGCAATAAAGCGGTAATAAAAAATGCACAAGTTAAATAATAATATAAATTCAAGTATAATTGAAAATTATTGCCTATTTTTGCATTATAATGACACGAATGACGGCTTTGCCGTAAGAATATTACAGAGAGCTATGAGCGACAAGAGATATTTGTTGGGAATGACACTCGCCGAACTGAAAGAGGCGGTACAGGAGGCCGGTATGCCGGCCTTTACCGCCAAGCAGATTGCCGACTGGGTGTACAGGAAACGGGTGCGCAGCATCGATGAGATGTCGAACATATCATTGAAGAACCGCGAGAAGCTGGCCCGGCTGTTCGAAGTGGGCTATGCCGCGCCGGCCGATGCCGCACGCTCCTGCGACGGCACAATAAAATACCTTTACGCCGTTGATAACGGCCATTTCGTGGAGGCCGTGTACATACCCGACGGAGAGCGTGCCACCCTGTGCGTGTCGTGCCAGGTGGGCTGCAAGATGAACTGCCTTTTCTGTATGACAGGCAAGCAGAAGTACACAGCCAGCCTCACAGCCAATGAAATTCTGAACCAGATATTCGCATTGCCCGAACACGAGAAACTGACAAACATTGTGTTTATGGGGATGGGCGAACCCTGCGACAACCTCGACAACATATTGAAGACCATTGAAATTCTCACGGCCGACTATGCTCTTGGATGGAGCCCGCACCGCCTCACTGTATCATCGGTGGGAGTGCGCAAAGGACTGAAACGCCTGCTCGACAGCGGCGATTATCACATAGCCATCAGCCTGCACCACCCCATACCCGAAAAACGAGGAGAGATTATGCCTGCCGAGCGCGGTTACTCCATTGCCGAGATTGTGGAACTGCTGAAAGAGTACGATTTCAGCCACCAGCGCAGGCTCACATTCGAGTACATTGTGTTCAAAGGAATAAACGAAACACCCTTCCACGCCCGCAAGCTGTTGCAGCTGCTCGACGGGCTCGACTGCCGCATCAACCTCATACGTTACCACGCAATACCGGGCATTGCGCTCGAAGGGGTTGACGAAGAGGGTATGCTGCAACTGCGCGACTACCTCACCAAGAATGGTCTTTTCACCACCATAAGAGCATCACGCGGTGAGGATATCTTCGCAGCGTGCGGAATGCTTTCAACCCTCAAAAACGAGAAAACCGAACAAAAACAATAAAAAAATATGATTATGAGAAATTCATTTTTTCTACTGCTTGCCACACTGCTCTGCATTTCCTGTGGCGACAGCAACAACTCACTGCTCACACCACCGTCGAGCGGTCTCCCTTACGAAATGCTTGTTGTATGCGACAAAGATACCTGGGAAGCACCGGCCGGCCGTGCGCTCTTCGATGTCCTCGACAGCGATGTCCCTGCAATACCGCAATCGGAGCGTTCGTTCCGCATCTCGTTCACCGAGCCCGCAGGCTTCACACGTCTGTTGAAGTCGTTCCGCAACATCATTGAGGTGAAAATAGACAAGACACAGTTCACACAGACCAAGTTCAAATACACCGAGGACAAGTATGCAGCTCCGCAGATGATACTCACCATTCAATCGCCTTCGAGAGAGGATTTCCTTGACTATGTAACAAAGAATTCACAGGTTATAATAGATTTCTTCACTTCGGCCGAAATGAACCGCGAACTGCGCGATTTGAGAAAGGAGAAGAACCACAACATCAGTTTCCTCGACTCCATTAAAAAGAAGTTCGGCTGCGAAATGTTTATCTCAAAGAACATACGCGGCATAAAGAGCGGCAAGGATTTCCTGTGGGCCTCGGACATTTCGAACAACAACAGCAGCATACAGAACTATGTTGTTTATAGCTACCCCTACACAAGTGTCGACAACTTCTCACGCGAGAATTTCCTGCAAAAGCGCGACTCTGTAATGAAGGTGAACATCCCCGGCAACCGCCCCGACCGCTATATGGCAACCGACACTATGTTTGTCGATGTGTACGACACCGAGTTCCGCCAGCGATATATGCAGGTGGCAAAAGGGTTGTGGCAGATGGAGAACGATATGATGGGCGGCCCGTTCGTGTCGCACCAGGTTGTCGATGAAAAGAACGGCCGTGTTATTGTGGCTGAAACATTCCTTTACGCACCCAACAAGAAGAAAGGCGACCTCATACGCAAACTCGAAGCGGCCCTCTTCTCACTTAAACTGCCTGCCGACAAGGATATTGAGAACAGCACCATAATACCCGAAGTGATTATTGAAGATAACGGGGAGGAAGAAGAAACCGCCAAGTAAGAACCTCACGATATCAGGAATAAAAATATACCAAACATATTACAAATGAGCGAAAAAGGTAAAATAAGAGTAGGTATCACGCAAGGTGATATAAACGGAATAGGATACGAAGTGATATTCAAGACATTTGCCACACCCGAAATGTTCGACATATGCACCCCCGTGGTGTATGGGTCGCCCAAATCGGCAGCCTATCACCGCAAGGCCCTGGAAATGGAGGTTCCCTACAATGCCATTGAGAAATTCGACGAAATACAGGATAACAGACTTAACATTGTGAACTGCAACAGCGACGAGGTGCGCATTGAGTTAGGGAACAACACCCAAGAGGCAGGCCAGGCCGCCTTTGAGGCACTCGAAAGAGCCGTGCAGGACTACAAGGATGGCAAGATTGATGTTATTGTAACCGCACCAATAAACAAAAGCACAATACAGAACGAAGCCTTCAATTTCCCGGGACACACCGAATACTTGCAGGAGCGTTGCGGTGGCGAGGAAAAATCGCTTATGCTGCTATGCAACGGCGATTTGAGGGTGGCAGTTGCCACATCGCATCTTGCACTGCGCGATGTGCCCGCAGCCATAACACCCGAACTGCTTGAAGAGAAAATAACAATACTCAACAAGGCACTTATAGAGGACTTCAACATTGATGCACCCAAAATAGCCGTGCTTTCATTGAACCCCCACGCCGGTGACAATGGTCTGCTGGGCAGCGAGGAGAATGAGATAATCGCTCCCACCGTGAGAAAGATGAACGACAACGGCATCTTCTGCTATGGTCCCTTTGCCGTTGACGGCTTTATGGGCAGCGGCAAATACAACTCCTTCGATGCCATACTTGCGATGTATCACGACCAGGGCCTCGCACCGCTCAAAGCATTGGGAATGAGCGAGGGCATAAACTTCACAGCCGGACTCTCCATAATACGCACCTCACCCGCCCACGGCGTTGCATACGACATTGCCGGGAAAGGCGTTGCCGACGAGAACTCGTTCCGTCAGGCTATTTATGCGGCGATAGACATATACCGCAACCGCAGAATGTACAACGAGGCGCGCCGCAACCCCTTGCGCAAGCTCTACTTTGAGAAACGCGACGACAGCAACCGACTCAACCTGCAACAAAGCGACAACTGATGAAATTCGCTATCATAGCAGCCGGTGAAGGCTCTCGCCTGGCACAAGAGGGGGTGAAAAGCCCCAAGCCGCTTATTGAGATACAAGGCGTTCCCATAATAGAACGCCTTGTACACATATTCTTGCGCAACAACGCAAGCTCCGTAAGCATTATAATCAACAATCAGCAGCCACAGACACTTGCCCTGTTGCAGAAAATGCAGAGTAACCTGCCGCTGAACATAGTGGTGAAGGACACGCCAAGTTCAATGCATAGCATGCACGCGCTGATGCCCCACTTGCAGGGCGACGAGAAATTCTGCCTCACCACCGTGGACACGCTATTCCACGAAGAGGAGTTCACCCGTTTTATAAAGGCTTTCGAGGAGAGCACAACCGATGGTATGATGGCTGTCACCGGCTACATCGACGATGAGAAGCCATTATACATAGACACCGACGACGAACTCAATATCACGGCATTCTGCGACACACGGAGCAAGGAGAACCGTTATATTTCGGGTGGAATATACGGGCTAACACCCAAAGCTCTGCTTACGCTGCAACGCTGCATCGACGAGGGAGTGTACCGTATGCGCAATTTCCAACGCGCCCTCATTGCCGACGGGTTGTCGTTGAAGGCCTACCCCTTTGGCAAGATAATAGACATTGACCACGCCGGCGACATTGTAAAGGCCGAAGAATTCCTTTCACAAGAATGAACATAGCTACCATAGACCGCAACCCGCTGAACTCCCCGCAGATGCAGGGAAACGATGCTGCCATAATGCGCAGTGTCGAAAGGGAACTTGCCGCTATGGGAGCAAGCGTAAAGAACTTCGATGAAAAGGAGAATATCGGAGGCGTGTACGATGTTGTGCTGCATATGTCGCGCACTCCCGAAACACTGCGCCGCCTCTCCTGTTACGAAGCAGAAGGTCGCCTTGTAATAAACAGCGTACAGGCCGTGATGAACTGCTCACGCGTGAAGTTCACCCACATTCTGCAAGAAGAGGGCATAAAGCAGCCGCCATACCGCATAATAGAGAGTGCCGCCCAATTGCAAACGGCGCAATACCCTGCGTGGATAAAGCGTGCCGAAGGATGGTCGTGCAGCAAAGAGGATGTTGCATTTGTCACTACCCCGCAAGAGGCTGCGGATGCATTCAAGGCAATAAGAGCCGGCGGGTGCCCCAGCGCCATTCTATGTGACCACATTGCTGGCGATATAATAAAATTCTACGGCATCGGAGGAGATTTCTTCTGTTACGGCTACCCCGATGGCGAAAAGACAAAATTCGGGCTCGAAAAAATCAACGGTACACCGCAAAAATACCCGTTCGATGCCACGCTTCTACAACAGACGGCATTCAAGGCTGCCCGTGCAGTGGGGCTATCGGTATTCGGCGGCGATGCCATTATAACCGAGGAGGGAAGCATATATATCATTGACATCAATGACTTTCCCAGTTTTTTGGCTGTACGCGAAGAGGCAGCAAAGGCTATGGCAGAAATGATTATTGAAAAGAGAAAACACAATATACAATGAACGAGCAGGATAAAAAATTATACAAAGCCTCGATGAAATCGCAAGATACCGAGGAGTTTCTCGACCTTTGGTTCTACCGCCCACTGGGATTCCGTTGCGCCCTTTTCTTCCGTAACCGCGGCATTCACCCCAATGCCATAACCATTGCATCGATATTCCTGGGCATAGCAGCCGGTGTATGTTTCTACCAACCGAGCCTGCGATGGAACATCCTCGGCACCCTGCTGCTTATGTGGGCCAACCTCTACGACAGTACCGACGGGCAGCTGGCACGCATTACCGGACAGAAAACACGTTGGGGGCGTATTCTCGACGGCTTTGCCGGTGACTGCTGGTTCTTTTGCATATACTTTGCCATAGCTGCAAGAGAGACATTCGCGCCCATACCCTTTGCCCCCGAACACGAATGGGGAGTACTAATATGGATACTCTGCGGGTTCTGTGGGTTCTGGGTACACGGCTCACAATGCCAGCTTGCCGACTACTACCGCAACATACACCTCTATTTCATTAAGGAGGAGAACGGCAACGAGTTCCACGACTCGCAGGCACAGCGCAAAGAGTATGCAGCAACACCGTGGCGAGGAAACTTCTTCTGGAAAATATTTCTCAATGCCTACATTGCCTATGTCGAGAACCAGGAGCGTATGACTCCGCGCTTTCAGCAATTCATTGCCGCCGTGCGCAAGAACTACGGCACAAACATACCGGCATGGTTGCGCAACGAGTTCCGCGAAGGAAGCCTGCCACTGATGAAATACACCAACATACTCACCTTCAATTCACGCGCCATAATGCTATGCTTTGCAATGCTCACCGGCGAGCTGTGGCTCTATCTGTTTTTTGAATTGGTGGTACTGATGGCTATCTTCATCTATATGCAGCAGAAACACGAAAGACTCTGTCGCAGACTTACCGAAAAAATTGAACAGGAGCAATGAAGGATATAAAAGGAGTAATATTCGACTATGGCGGCACCATCGACACCAATGGCATCCATTGGGGCGAGGTTATAAGGGAAGAGTACCGCCGCGCAGGGGTGATGATTGAAAAAACACTCTTCCGCGAGGCCTATGTCTATGCCGAACGAGCACTTGCCAAAGCGCCAATAATAAATGCGGATGACACCTTCCGCACTCTGTTACACAAGAAAATGGCACTGCAAGCCGAATATCTCAACGGAAAAAGCTACCCTATCGACAACGAAAAGGCGGGAGAGATTGCCGACGGATGCTACCGAAGGGTGCTCGACACGCTTGCTACATCGCGCACCATTGTGGAGGAGCTTTCGGACAGATACCCCACTGTGCTTGTCACAAATTTTTACGGCAATATGCCTGTGGTGCTGAAAGAGTTCGGGCTCGACAGCTGTTTCGGGCATATAATAGAGTCGGCTGTGGTAGGATTACGCAAGCCCGACCCTGCACTCTTCGCAAAGGGAGTGGAGGCACTGGGGCTGGAACCTTTTGAGGTTGTGGTCATTGGCGATTCGTACCGCAAGGACATACACCCTGCACGCACACTCGGCTGCAAAGCAGTGTGGCTTAAAAAAAGATGTTGGGAGGAGGAGCCCATTCTGCCGGGTGCCGAACCTACCGCCATAATAAGCTCGCTCGAAGAGCTGCCTGCAATAATAAAAGTAATAATATAGATGTTGACCCGCAACAACATTTCTTCCCGAAAATGTCATCCCGACAGAGCGGAGCGACGAGGGATCTCAAAAAAAGCATCGTTGAGATATCTCAGTCGCTATGCTTCTTCGATATGACATCAACCAAACAATTTTTAGGTCAACTGCTATATTATTGCTATAATAAAAGCATAACTGCGAACCTTAAAACCACTCTTTTCGTTTTATATAGGTAATTTAAACCATATACCTATGAAACGAATACCCCTTTTACTTTTTGCCACGCTATGCCCGTGCATAGCGGCAATGGCACAGATTGCCCCCGACAGCTGTTCGGTGGAGCACAAAGACAGCTGTTGGTATGTAACATTCGACTACGATGTCGAGAAAGTGCCATCGAATGACGGAATGTTGCTCATTACCCACGTGTGCAACCCCGACACCTGTGTCAGCTCGGCAGCAATGCAGTTCCAGGGCAAGAAATACGCAAAAAGATATGCCAAAAAACATGGTTATATGCCTCAACTGCACAAGCACGGCAACAACCGCTGCGTTGTGGCACTGCACGAGAAACACGCAACCGACACGCTGTGGGGTGTCACATACAGCGAATACAGCGACCGGAACGGAACCACATATGCACTCGACACAACCGAAATAATACTCCCCGACTGCCCTTCGCTCAGCTGTCACAAGGTGGATGCCGCACGCACCATTGCCGACCACCTTGCACAAGAGCACCCGCATATAAAAAGCATAAGCCATTATGCCCCGCTGCCCAATGAAAATGACGGGGGTGTGGCCAACAGAAGGATTGTGCGCTACCGCACCAACAGCCCGTTGGTCGATGTAAACTATATGCATAACGCACAATCGATAGATGAACTTATGGATGTTATAAACCGGATAATTGCCGACAGCAGCACCACTGTGGAGGCGGTGCAGATTGTGGGATACACATCGCCCGAAGCAAGCGAACAGGGAAGCACGCAGCTGGGCTACCAGCGTGCAATGGCACTGCGCAACCACATACGCGCACACCACCGCCTGCCCGACTCTATTTTTGAAGTTGCCGACGGGGGCAAGAACTGGGCACTCATTTACAGTGACATTGAAGCACTCGGCCTGCCCAAAGGCAACGAATTCATAGCAAGACTCAAAAGCGAGCCTTCGGCCACCAAACGTGAGATTATGCTGCGTACTTATGAGAATGGTGCAGTTTACAACGAACTTGCACGTGCCTCGTTTGCCAAGCATCGGGGAGCAACCATAAATGCCATATACTACAACAACAAGCCCGACAGCGCAGCCATTGCCATAAACAGCATTATAAACGAACTCATTGAGAACCCTGCACCCGATTATGCAAGAATAATGCACCAATTGAGGCAATACAAAGACGATGCGCGTGCCATAAACCTCCGTGGCGTTGTCGATTACCGCCTGCACCACCTGCACGCAGCCGAAAAGGCTTTTGAGGAGGCTGCTGCAATGGGCGATGAACAGGCTGCGCTCAACCTTATGATTATAAGGAACGGAGCGCAGTAAAAGAGAGGTGGTTTTTACCACACCTTGTACATAAACTGCACAGAATGTTTAAAGTTGTGCAAAAAATCATATATTTTTGCACATTTACTTGGCATTTGTGCAGTTTTCATCTACCTTTGTACATATTTAATTAAAAATTGTGTACAAAATGAAAAAAATTATCTTTACACTTATCTGTGCCATTTGCTTTGCAATACCTTCGTTTGCACAGAACATCAACAAGAGTGGTGACGAAATCATTGGTGAATACCTTACCGACCGTGGTGGCAGCAAGAGCAAAGTGCGCGTGACAAAAGCAGCCGACGGCACATACACAGCACAGCTGTTCTGGGTTGAGAACCCTCTCGACAAGAACGGCAACAAACGTAAAGATGTCAAGAACCCCGACAAGAACCTGCGTAATGTCGATATCGACAAGGTGGTTGTTATCAAAGGCCTTAAATTCGACAAAGAGGAGGGCGAGTGGAACGGCACAAAGATTTACGACCCTTCAAAAGGCATTCGTGTAAACGTGGAGGCCGAGTTTGTTGATGCGAAGAAACTCAAACTCTATGGCAATATATGGGGTATAGGTACCACTATCTACTGGACCAAACTGAAATAAATTGTAAAGTAAGTTTTGATTTTAGTGTGAATGGGTGTGCCGATTACATCGGCACACCCATTTTTTTTGATATTTGTTCTTGCTTCCAAGCGAGAATAACCAAATTGAGGTTTAACAACACCCACCTGCAAAAACCGGGAGATAAAACATTTCTCACTTTTAAATCCTCGGTGGCCCATGAGTTATTCTTTCTGTCATTGAACTCTTTATTTACTTTTTGTCGCTCAAAAAGTAACAAAAACGCCCGGCACACGGGACGTTCAAGTCGCTCCTGTCTCTGCTCGTGAATTGCTTTAAAGCAATATAACTCGTTCGACACTCGCTTGTCGCTGCAAGCCTTTCTGCCGTTTGCAGGGTGCTGCGTAACTCGCTCCGTGCGGCTATATAAGATAAATTATACCCGCACTGCGCTCAGACAGTACTCGCACAATGGCCTGCCCCCGGCAGGGCTCTCCGCTGTCTCTCTTACGGTGCCGGTTTCTTTTTCTGAATTACTTCTGCTAGCGCTGTACACCACAAAGGGCTGCGTGGCTCAACACTGGGAGCAAAACAAGTGCAGAAGAAATCTTCTCTTAATTGAGAGAATAGCCGATAATAACACCGAGAAGTTTTGAGTAGGCCCCTAGAATTTACTAGTGAGCCTTTAACAACACCCCAATGTTTATAACGGATTTACTGCTCTTGCTGATGAGGAAGATATTTCATTACCTTGCAAGGCGAACCCACAGCAACACAATCGGAAGGAATATCGCGGGTAACTACGCTGCCTGCCCCTATCGTTACATTATCGCCGATGGTTACACCGGGAAGCACCTGCACACCGGCACCTATCCACACATTATTACCCACCTTAATGGGCTTTGCATATTCCAGCCCCTTGTTGCGCTGCTCCACATCCAACGGATGCCCTGCTGTGTGAAAACCGCAAGACGGACCTATAAAGACATTGTCGCCAAAGGTAACGGGGGCTGCATCGAGGATTACAAGATTGTGGTTGGCATAGAAATTCTCGCCCAATGAGATATTGCAACCATAATCGCACCAGAACGAAGGCTCAATTGTAAAACTCCCTTTGTGCGAACCTATTATCCTGCACAGCAGTGCACGGCGGGCCTCAACATCCTCATAAGCCGAATTATTGTAACGTGCGCAAAGAGCCTTGCAGGCATTGCGCTCATCTATAAGCTGGGGATTATAATTGGCATCATAAAGTTCCCCTCTCAACATTTTATCCTTTTCGGTAGACATAGCAATGTGCGTTTAATTGACATATACACAGGGGAAATACTCCTCGAAGAGGGCCTGTGCCGCATTGAGTTGTTCGGGCGTGTTCTCTTTCACGCCTTCGAGTTCATACTTCCACCCCATAGCTTCGTACTTGTGCACGCCCAGGGTGTGATAAGGGAGAACCTCGACACGCTCAATCATCTTGTATTGGCCGAGAGCTTCGCCCAGAGCGCGTATATCCTCCTCAAACGCACTATGCCCCTGCACAAGAACATAACGTAGCCAAAAGCGTTTGTTGTGCTCTTCGAGCCAACGTGCGGTGCGCAAGGTCTGTTCGTTTCCACGGCCGGTGAGAGCACGGTGTCTTTCGGGGTTGAACTGCTTTACATCGAGCAATACAATATCGACAAGCTCGAAGAGTTCCTCTACATCCTTGTTCCATATACTGCCATTTGTATCAATGCAGACACTTATTCCCTGCTCTTTAAGGCGTTTCACAAGAGGGATGAGGGCTGCCGCCTGTACGGTGGGCTCGCCGCCGCTGAATGTGACACCACCCTTTTTCCCGAAAAACGCCTTCTCGTTCATTGCCATACGCATAATCTCCTCTACCGAGGTTTCGGTGCTCTCGCCTGTGGCATCTATGGTATCGGGGTTGGCGCAATACTTGCAACGGAAGTTACAGCCTTGCAGGAAAATGACCAAGCGAAGACCGGGGCCGTCGAAGGTACCCATAGACTCGTATGAATGTACTTTTATCATATTCTACTGTTCTTTTATACCGACAGAGGCCGGTTTTGCCGGCCTCTGCTTTCATTCGTTTATTATGGATTACATACGCTCGTGGAAAGAACGTGAGATAACCTCCAACTGATGCTCGCGGCTCAATTTAATGAAGTTCACGGCATAACCCGATACACGGATTGTGAGCTGGGGATATTTCTCGGGGTGTTCCATTGCATCCAACAACATTTCGCGGTTCAGCACGTTCACGTTGAGGTGGTGAGCACCTTTGGTGAAGTAACCGTCCATCATTGTCACAAGGTTCTCGATACGTGTTTCAGTGTCGACACCCAACGATTTGGGGATAATTGAGAAGGTGTTACTGATACCGTCCTGTGAGTCGCGGTAGCGCAACTTTGCAACCGAACTCAACGATGCAACGGCACCCTTCTTGTCGCGTCCGTGCATTGGGTTGGCACCGGGAGCGAAGGCAACGCCCTTGGCACGGCCGTCGGGGGTTGCACCTGTCTTGCGGCCATACATCACATTCGATGTAATTGTGAGCAGCGACAATGTAGCCTGCGCATTCTTGTAGATGGGGCGTTTTTTGAGCTCCTCGCTGAAAAAGTAAACGAGGTCGACACCGAGGTGGTCCACACGGTCGTCGTCGTTACCGAAACAGGGGAAGTCCTTCTCAATCTCAAAGCCCTCGGTAAGGCCGAGTTCATTGCGTTTAACGGTAACTTTACCATACTTGATGGCCGACAGAGAGTCGAGCACGATTGAAAGACCGGCAACTCCATAAGCAAGGTTGATGGTGGGGTTTGTATCGATGAACGCCATCTGCGATTTCTCGTAATAGTACTTGTCGTGCATATAGTGGATAATGTTCATTGCATCGTTGTAAACGCGTGCAATCTCCATAAGCACCTTCTTGTAGTTAGAGAGCACCTCCTCGAAGTTGAGCAACTCGCCCGAAAGAACGGGAATATCCTTGACAATGAGTGTTCCTGTGTTCTCGCAGCGGCCGCCGTTTATAGCAAGCAGCAACGCCTTTGCAAAGTTGCAACGTGCACCGAAGAACTGTATCTGCTTACCTATTGCCTGGTAAGAAACGCAGCAGGCAATACCGTAGTCGTCGCAGTTACGCACCTCGCGCATAAGGGTGTCGTTCTCATACTGTATTGATGATGTGTCGATTGAGACCTTTGCACAGAACTCCTTGAAACCTTCGGGGAGTTCGGGGCTCCATAGAACTGTCATATTGGGTTCGGGCGAGGGGCCGAGGTTGTAAAGTGTCTGCAAGAAACGGAAAGAGGTCTTTGTAACCTTGGTACGTCCGTCGTTGAAACGGCCGCCGATAGCCTCGGTAATCCAGGTGGGGTCACCTGCGAAGATATCGTTGTAGGACTGCATACGCAGGTGGCGCACCATACGCAGCTTTATCACGAACTGGTCGATAAGTTCCTGCGCGAATGTTTCGTCGATATTGCCGTGGTCGAGGTCATACTGTATGTAGATATCGAGGAATGTAGAAACGTTTCCGAGCGACATCGCTGCACCGTCGAGTTCCTTGACCGATGCAAGATAAGCCATATAAACCCACTGCACAGCCTCTTGTGCTGTTGTTGCAGGGCGGCTGAGGTCGAGGCCATAATACTCGCCCATCACCTTCATCTCGTTAAGAGCCTTTATCTGCTCCGACACCTCCTCGCGCAAACGGATTGTAGCATCGGTCATAGGGCTCAACAAGCCTTTAAGGTCGTTCTTTTTGGCCTCAATCAAGCGGTCGAGACCATAGAGAGCCAAACGACGGTAGTCACCGATTATGCGGCCACGAGCATAGTTATCGGGCAGACCGGTGAGGAAGCCCAATGAACGGAAGGTACGAATCTCTTCGGTATATGCATCGAACACACCATCGTTGTGTGTCTTGCGATAGTGGGTAAATATCTCTTTTACGCGGTCGTCAACCTCAACACCATTCTCGCGACAGGCCTTCTCAACCACCTTTATTCCACCAAAAGGCTTAATGGCACGTTTCAACAGTTCATCGGTCTGCAAACCGACGATAAGCTCATTCTCACGGTCGATGTAACCGGCCTTGTGCGATGTTATAGTTGACACTGTGGTGTTGTCGAGTGAACGGACACCGTTATTGGCACGTTCTTCGGCAAGCGCTTCCAAACACTTGTCCCAAATTTTCTTGGTTCTCTCCGTGGGACCTACAAGGAACGAAGCATCACCTTCGTAAGGAGTGATGTTCTCGTGTACGAAATCGGATACATTGATTTCCTTGCTCCACAAGCCATCCTTAAACATTTTATTCAATTCCATAATACCTTATGATTTTAAGTTAATTACTTTTTCTATAATTGCGCGGAAACCCAAATAAGGATTCTGTGTTTTCACAGCAAGCGCAGTATATCTTCGATATTTACTGCAAAGGTAAGAAATTATTATTAGTTAAACACTATAATTTTCATACAATTATCCACATTTTTGCAATGATTACAACTTTGTAACAACTTAAAAATATTTACATTTTACCACCCTTTGCAAGATAATGATTGCAAAAGGAAAAAGGGAAAGCCTCGCAAAAGCATAAAACCAAGAAAACACACTGGTTTTTATAAGCAAAAAGATATTTTAGCGAATATGAAAATTTCCATTATCTCCATAAATGAGGCGTATCGGTAATAACCCCGTCGACATCGAATTCAATGGAGCTTGAAGGGGCATCCACGGCCCACACCTTCACTTGCTTCCCGGCTTTACGCAATTTTGCCGCAAGCCGCGAGGGAAAGAAACTTTGTTTAAAATTGAACGAGGATATAAAATGATATTTGTCGAGGGAGAAATTGCGCAGAGTGCCATCGGCAACCAGCGGCAACAATGGCACTTTGAACACTATCAGTTTTTCAAGCGGAAAGGGCACATTAAGCTCATGGAACCTGAACAGCACATCGTCACTGAACGACTGCACCGACACCCATTCGGTTGCATTGCAGGCAAGCACATCGTTCAATATTCTCTCCTCGATGCCACGACCGGCCTCTTTTACCTCTATGAGCACACCGCAACGCCCATTTACAAACGAGAGTACCTGTTGCAGTGTCGGGATTGTTTCCCGCGTGGGTACACCTTTCTTGTCGTAAATTTGCAGCGATTGCACATACGCCAAAGAGAGGTCCGATATTTTACCCCTGCCATTGGTGGTGGCATTGACCTTTGCATCGTGAAACACAACCGGACACCCATCTTTTGTCAGACGTACATCTATTTCCACGGCATCGGCTCCGGCAACGATGGCAGCCTCTATGCACGACAAGGTATTCTCCACGCCAAGCGCGGCACCTCCCCTGTGGGCTATGACCGATGGCGGGGAGGCACACCACCCCACCGAAAAGGAGAAAAAGGCCAAGAACAGTGTAATGAATCTTCTACCGGGCATCGCTCATCTATTAGGAGCAACAAGATAGACAATTCAACGGGAAAATACGGCAAACGGGAAGTTAAATAACAATAAATTATGCCTATAAGGGCAAATATTCTCCTTAAACTTCGGCATCGACACTCTTGCGCAGTGAAAAATCGAAGCGCAGGCCGCCTGATGGGCGATTGCACACGGTTATGGTACCGCCGTGGAACTGCACCACGTGCTTTACTATTGCAAGCCCCAGACCTGTACCGCCCTTCTTGCGTGAGCGGCCTTTGTCCACCCTGTAAAACCTCTCGAAAAGGCGGGGCAACTGCGACTCCTCCACACCCACTCCATCATCTTCGAAACGTATGCGGCACTGCTTCTCGCTGTTTTCCAACAATGATATATAGATATTTTTGCCACCGGAATAGGACATTGCATTTTCCGTGAGATTACTGAACACAGAGCATATTAGCGACATATTGCCCTCGATGGTCACAATACTGGGAAAATCGATATGCAGCTGCATACGCTCGCCCTCCGGCATTATTGCAAGTTCCTCCTTTATATCATTGAGCACCTCGTTCACAACAACCTTCTCACGCCCCACGACCTGGCTCCCGCCTTCTATGCGGGTAATGAGAGAAACATCGTTGAGCAGACGACGTAGGCGGTCGTTGTTCACATAACAGCGTTCTATAAGTTCCTGACGCTTCTCATCACTCAGTTTTATGCCCGAAAGCAAGGTTTCGAGGCACACCTGAATGGAGGCCACGGGGGTTTTCAGTTCGTGGTTTATATTATTGGTAAGCTGCCGCTTTATACGCATCTTTTCCTGCTCTTCACGCAAAGCATTCTCGTGAGCCCTGTCCCTCTCCTCGGCAGTACGTTGCCACTGCGAGTATATGCGTATAATGTGGTTCGATATCGAACCGAGTTCATCATTGGGGAAGGGAGTGCTATCGACAAAAGACTCGCCCTTTTCGGCCTTTTCGGCAAACAGGTTAAGACGTTCAATGGTCTTTCCAAGCCTTCGTGTGGCCAGGTAGGCCATAACGCTCATTGCGACACTCACCGCAAGCATCACAAGCAGGCCGGTCCAGTCGACTGCAAGCATATTCTCCAACGATGCTGAATAGGGGATGGCGCAACGCACCACCACATTGTCGCCCTTTGTGGCCGAGTACAGATAGAGCCGCCCGTCGCTTGCCGATTGCCGTTTCAGTGTGTAGCCCGTTCCACTTTTCATAGCCGACGCAATTTCGGGACGGTCGCTGTGGTTGTCGAGCAGGTCGAACGGCAAGAGGTTATCGTAAATTACTTTGCCCGAATTTGTTATTACAGATATGCGCAAGTCTTCGAAAGGCTGTTTGTGCGAGTTTATATAATCGTCAAATGCGACACCCTCCTCCACTATTTCGAGCAGAGAACGGTTATACAACTGCAACTGGGCCGCCAGGAAGTCCGATTTATACTGTTTCTCGCGCATATATTGGTAGCCCATAAAACAGACTACAATACTCCACGAGAAAAAGAGGAGCAAGAAGAACAGACGCCTGTGATAGGATAACTTAATCGCGGAAGCCATAACCAAAACCCGAACGGGTAACTATATATGAACCATAAACACCTATTTTGGAACGCAGACGGGTGATATTTACATCGATGGTACGGTCGAGCACCACAACCTCGTCGCTCCAAACCCGGCTCAATATCTGCTCGCGCGAGCAAATTTTGCCACGGTGTTTTATGAGGTAGGCCAGCAGTTCAAACTCTTTTCTTGCGAGCTTCACCTCCTCACCATCGACCGTGCAACGCTTGAACTCCAAGTCGAGGCATAAGCCATCGACCTCCAAACGGTTCGGCTTTTCGGCCTGCGCAACCACAATGCTCTTGTGTGAGGATGCACGGCGCAACACACTCTTAACCCTCGCAACCACATTACGGATTGTATAAGGCTTCATAATATAGTCATCGGCACCAATGTTAAGCCCCATAACCATATCATCCTCACTGTCGCGCGCCGTGCAGAAGATAATGGGTATTCCGGCCGTTTTAACATCGGCCTTCAACATCTTCGCCATCTTTATACCGCTTATCTCGCCCATCATAATATCGAGCAGAATGAGCGAATAGTTGTTCAGGTCGTATGTCAAGGCCTGTTCGGCACTGTATGCCACATCCACATCGTAACCCTCATTTTCGAGATTTATTTTAAGAACCTCGCACAAGGTCTCTTCGTCATCAACTATTAAAATACGTTCTGTCATACCTTATTTATATATCGGTCTACGCAAAAATAAACAGAATTGTCGAACATTGTAACACCCGTTTCGATATTTAATAAAATTGTAACAAATTCCATATCTGTTTTTAATCGAAGCCCATCTTTTTTGAAATAATCTTGAAATGTTTTCCCGATACTTTTGCAGTGTCAAACTTTAAAAACAAAAAAGAATGAAAACAAAAGTAATTTTGGCAGGTCTTTTAGCCTGCATCGGTATCGGCGCACAGGCGCAGGATGTTAAAAACACGGAGCCGAAAGGCAAAGCGATTGTACAAGTGTTCGGGAATTTCCACACAGGTTTTGGAGCTGAGAACGACGACCGCGGCTTTGAATTGGAGAGAAGCTATCTGGGTTACGAGTACAACCTCGGCAAAGGGCTTTCTGTCAAGGGAGTAATGGATGTCGGCAAGTCTTCCGATGTTGATGACTACCATCGTATTGCTTACGTTAAAAACGCAATGGTACAGTGGAAGAATGGAAATCTTACATTGAATGGAGGTTTGATTTCGACCACACAATTCAACTTTCAGGAAAAGTTCTGGGGTTATCGTTACGTAATGAAGTCGTTTCAGGATGAATATAAATTCGGAAGCAGTGCCGATTTAGGTATCTCGGCAAGCTACAAATTTGCCAAATGGATTTCAGCCGATGCCATTATCGTCAATGGTGAAGGATATAAGAAAATCCAAAAGAACGATGGTTTGAATTACGGTTTAGGTGTTACTCTTACTCCCTTTAAAGGATTTCAAGTTCGTATGTACGGAGGTTTGAACGAGGGTGACGAGAAGGACAAGAAGGATATCACGAACTTTGCTTTCTTTGCCGGTTACAAACACGAGAAGTTCACCATCGGTGCAGAATACAACCACATGTGGAACGCTTCGTATAAAGATGGTGCCGACCAATATGGATATTCTATATTCACATCGGCAAAAGTCGCAAAATTCGCCGACATCTACGCCCGATTTGACGACCTCTATTCCAAGGACGACTGGAACATCGCAAAAGACGAACAAGCCGCTATTCTGGGCGCACAATTCAAAATAGGCAAGTACGTGAAGATTGCCCCCAATTTCAGAATGACTATGCCAAAAGCAGACGATGCAAAGAATAGTTACTCGGCATATATCAACTGCTATTTCGGATTATAACAAACATTTAATACATAAATATTATGAAAAAGTTTTTTAATTCAGCAATTACATTGGCCATAGCCTTTGCAATGGTGGCGTGTGGCAGCAATTCAATGAGCAACGACCGTGAACCGCAAAAACTTTCGGGTGCAGGTGCAACATTCCCATTGCCATTCTACAATGTAGCCTTCGAGCAGTTCGGCCAGGTAAAAGGCGACCAAGTTGCCTACGGCGGGATAGGTTCAGGAGGAGGAGTACGCAACCTGCGTGACAAGATTGTCGATTTTGCCGGCAGCGACGCTTTCCTTTCAGACAAGGAGATGGCAGAGATGGCTCCCGTAGTACATATCCCCAGCTGTATGGGTGCTGTGGTTGTAGCATATAACCTCGACGGGGTTAAGGAACTGAAACTGTCCGGTGAGATTATCGCAGACATCTTTGCAGGCAAAATCAAGATGTGGAATGACAAACGCCTGGCAGAATTGAACCCCGATGCAGAACTTCCGTCGGAGGCTATTATTCCGGTATTCCGTTCCGATGGTTCAGGCACAACATTCGTATTCACCGACTACCTCACAAAAGTAAGCCCTATGTGGGCATCGGAATATGGTATGGGCAAATCGGTTAATTTCCCCTCGGGACAGGCTGCCAAAGGCAACCCCGGTGTAGCAGGTGTCATTAAGCAGACAAAGAACACCATCGGCTACGTAGGCTCCGAGTACGCATTTGCACAAAAGATTCCTTATGCGCATATCAGGAATTCAAGAGGAGAGTTCGTATTGCCTACATCTGCAAGCATCTCGGCTGCCGCATCGGGCGAAATTCCCGCCGACACCCGCTGCTCAATTACAAACGCCGATGCTGCCGGTGCATACCCCATCTCAACATTTACCTGGATGATTATCTACAAGGAGCAGAACTATTCAGGCCGTACAAGAGAGCAGGCTGTTGCGACACTCGACCTTATTAAATATATTCTCTCCGATGAGGCGCAAAACGTTACAACAGAAGTACACTACGCTCCACTGCCAAGCAAAGCCAAAGAGCAGAGTATAAAGAATTTGAAAACCGTCACTTATAACGGAGCCCCAATACTGCAATAATAGAACGCAATGAACGATAAACTATACAAAATCCCTTTGTTCGCTGCAACATTTATAATGCCGATAGTGTGCGGGGGCGTTGTTTACGCCCTCGTCACTGACGCATACGAGGCATTTGAACACTTTGGGTTCTTTAAGTTTCTTACCTCTTCGGAGTGGAGCTATACCGAGGGTGCAGAACAATACGGCGCGTTGCCATTCATCACAGGAACGCTGATGACAACACTGCTGGCTCTTATTTTCTGCATACCCTTCTCATTGCCTGTGGCACTGTTCGTGGGAGAGTATTTCAAGGGAACACGCATTGCCGAAATATTGAGTACCGTAACAGACCTTTTGGCAGGCATTCCCTCAATCATATATGGTTTGTGGGGTTTCTACACTTTGCGCCCGCTGATTATAGCCCTCGACCTTTCGCCACAAGGTTCAAGCATTCTTACAGCCTCGCTGGTGCTGGCCATTATGATTGTTCCATACGCAGCCTCGTTGAGTGCCGAGTTCATAAAGATGGTACCCAACGATTTGAAGGAGAGCGCATATAGCCTGGGAGCGACTCGCGCCGAGGTCATTCGCAAGGTGGTGTTTCCCGTTGCCGGTTCGGGTATCTTCTCCTCATATATTCTGGCTATTGGCCGCGCATTGGGCGAGACAATGACAGTAACGATGCTCATTGGCAATACCAATAACATTCCCGATTCAATAACCTCTACCGGAAACTCAATGGCATCTATCATAGCCAACCAGTTCGGCGAAGCCGACGATTTAAGGCTCTCTTCACTGATAGCCATAGGATTGATACTGTTCCTTATTACGGCACTTATCAATCTGATAGGCAAAATAATGATTAAACGCGCAAGAATATCATAATTATGGATAAATCAAAAACTAAAAATCGTTTGGCAAAAGACAAAGCGATGCTGTGGGCTGTATGTTTGTTGGCAGCCCTCACGGCAGTTCCTCTGTTTGCCATTTTGGGCGAAGTGTTTCTGCGTGGCTATGACCAGCTTTCGTGGTCGTTCTTCACCGAACCCACACCAACAGCATACAAGGCAATGAAAGCAATTGAGGCCGGCGAGCCAATCCCCGGCGGCATTGCAAACGGCATTGTGGGAACAATGCTTATGCTTGGTATGGCTATTGTTGCAGCTGTTCCGACAGGTATCCTGTGCGGTGCATTTTTGGCAGAGAACCCCAAAAGCCGATTTGCTCAAACGGTAAGTTACCTTACCGACCTGCTGCAAGGAACACCATCGGTAATAATTGGCATTGTAACCTATATATGGGTTGTCGTTCCAATGAAAGGCTATTCGGCCATTGCCGGCAGTGTGGCACTCTTCGTTATGATGTTGCCGTTGATTATACGTTCAACAGAAGAGACCCTGAAAATACTGCCGGCCTCGCTTAAAGAGGCTGGCCTGGCACTTGGAGGCAACCGTGCACGTGTAATGCTGAAAGTGCAGCTCCCGGCAGCTTTCGGAGGTATTTTCACCGGTGTTCTGCTGGCAATCTCGCGTGTAATTGGCGAAACAGCCCCACTTATGTTCACCGCACTCGGCTGCTCGTTCATCCGTTTTGCGATTGACAAGCCAATATCGGCTGTGCCCCTTCTTATATGGGAATTCTTCAACGACCCCAACCTCCAAGAGCTCATTTGGGGCGCATCACTCTTCTTGTTATTATTTGTTCTTACATTGAATCTTACAGCTAAATATCTTGCAAAGAGATGGAATCAGTAACACCTATACTTGAATTTAACAAGACTTGCGTGTCATACACCAAGCAGACAATGGCAGTGAAATATGTATCGGCAGCCATAGACAGAAATACTATAACGGCCATAATGGGACCTTCGGGTTGCGGCAAAAGTACGCTGTTGCGCGCCGTAAACCTAATGCACAACCTATATCCCAATATCCGTGTCGATGGCGAAATTCTGTTGAACGGCGAAAACATCCTCTCGATGGAACCCATTGATGTGCGCCGCCGCGTGGGTATGGTCTTTCAGCGCCCTGCACCATTCCCCACGATGAGCATCTACGACAATGTGCTTTCGGGCTATGCGCTCAATGGCTTCCGCTTATCGAAAAGCGAAAAAGACGAAACCGTTGAACGCTGTTTAAAGAGCGTTGCCCTGTGGGAAGAGGTAAAGGACGTGCTTAACAAAAAGGGAACATTCCTGTCGGGCGGGCAACAGCAGCGTTTATGTATTGCCCGTGCCTTGGCAATGAAACCCGACGTGTTGCTTATGGATGAGCCGACATCGGCACTCGACCCCATAGCAACAGCCCATATCGAAGAACTTATGCAAGAACTGAAAAAAGAGGTAACCATCCTCATCGTCACTCACAATATGGGACAAGCAATGCGAATATCATCAAAATCAATGTTTATGTACCTGGGCGAGCTGGTGGAATATGGCGATACCGCCACAATGTTCTCCAACCCATCGGACGAGCGCACCAAAGCCTACCTTACCGGCAGAATGGGTTAAGAAGAAACTTGATACGCAGACAAGAAAGCAGGATGATGTCACTCTAAATACAGAGGCTGCATCCTGCTTTTTTCCACCCTGCCCTTTTTGCAAAAACAGTTCACAGAATCACGTGAAACGCCTCTGCCGTTTACATTTGCCTTAACGAGGTTTTTGCAGTAGTTCCCCACGCCTCACGCAAAGAACCGTCCTTCTTGAGGAAGAAAAAGCGTGCTATGCCACTCTGCAACTTTGCTTTTAGCACATCAATCATCTGTGCCTTAACAACACCCATTACATCGCTGTTTGTACGCATAGCGATTACGTTTGCTCTGCGACTTGTACTGTTGTTGATTACCACTGCATTGTTGTTTACTATTGCTATCATAATATACTCGATTAAAAGGTGAATACTCTGTGTTTGCTGTGTTCATTATTTACACTGCAAAGATATGGAACATATTTAATATAATCAAACATTTTGCAATATTTTTATGGAATATTTTGATTATTTTCCATAAACGACTATATTTGCCATAAAACATATAAATAATGGAGGCGAATAAACAAGAAAGGTCGGTGATACACTTGGAAATCGACGGACAACACCACTATTTTGGTAGTGTAAAAGCTCTTTGCGATAACTTTAGCAAAGAACAGATAGGAATAGGATATAAAAGTCTTGCGAACTATGGTATTACAGCAGAGAAACCATATAGGAACAAATATTGCACTGTTCGCAAAGGTGTATTGATAACCGCCCCAAAGGCAGAATAAAGTAATAGAGATATGAATTTGAAATGTACATATAATATACCAACATTGCCATTCGATTTCGATGTTGAAACAAAAGAGATATTAAAGCAACTTAGCAAATCCCGTGGAGCACTTGCAGAACTAAAAGGATTTGCAAGAATTATACCCAACGAAGAGATTTTGATAAGCACGCTTACATTACAAGAAGCAAAGGACAGTTCTGCCGTTGAGAATATTGTTACCACCCACGATGAACTATACAAAGCGGATTTGAATGTAAAAGACTATATCGTATCTGCATCAACAAAAGAGGTTTTGAATTATCGTGAAGCAATCCAAAGAGGATTTCATTTAGTTCGTGATAAAGGTTTATTGACAAATGGTGTAATAAAGCAAATACAAGAACAACTTGAAGGAAACAAAGCAGGATTTCGAGTAAACCCAGGAACCACTCTTAAGGATGCGAACAAAAATATAATTTACATACCACCGCAGGACGCAAATGTGATAAAAGACCTTATGTCTAATTTGGAAGTATTCATCAATGATGAAACAGTTTCTGACTTAGACCCTCTAATCAAGACCGCCATAATTCATCATCAATTTGAGAGCATACATCCTTTTTATGATGGTAATGGGCGTACTGGCCGTATTATAATCATACTTTATTTGGTTGCAAACAAACTACTCGACTTACCTATACTATATTTAAGTCGTTATATAACTCATAACAAAGGTGAGTATTATAGTTTATTACAAGCCATAAGAGATAACAATGGCGACAATGCTGAGAATTGGCGTAATTGGATTATGTTTATACTGAAAGGTATTGAAGATACAGCATTGAATACAATTCGTATGATTAAGGAAATTGATATTCTGATGCGAGAGTATAAGAATGTGCTTAGACCGCTGTTTGGGAAACTATACAAGCACGAACTGCTTAACAATCTTTTCTTTCACCCATATACTAAAATTGAATATATAGAAAGGGATATGCAAGTTACTAGAAATACCGCATCAAAATATCTTCAAATGATAGTAAATACAGGATTGGTAGAAAAGGTAAAGGTTGGGAAGACTAACTATTATTTTAACACAAGACTTATAGATTTATTCCTAAATCATAATTCAACAGAAAAGACTAGCGTTGAATCTATTGAATCTGTATTAGATATGTAATATGCACAAGAAATGGCAAAAATTTGTGCATATAAATAATAATATGCACAAGAAATAGCGTTTTTTTGTGCACGACAATTAGAACGTGCACAAAAAATAGTCAAACCTTGTGCATAAGAATAGGAAAAGAAGGTCTATCTTTACCAATAATAAAACAGACTAATTTTTGAAATACATATAAGCGTTTACGCTAACACAATATTATGGCAAAAAAGAACAAGGGAACATTCTCATATTTGGAGGCACAGCAAGCATTGGATGGGTTTAATGCAAAGAAATGGATTAAGAACTCCAATGCTCATCTAATAAGAAAGGATTGGGAGGAGTTCAATGCAGAATGGATGCTATTATAGCGCACCTATACGATGTAACAACTGCTGAACTGAAATATATTCTTGATCCAGAAGATGTTTGCGGAAAAGGATGCATTAATGAGACTTTCCGAGTTATGAAAGACAAAGACATAAATGAATATGGTGAATATCGTACAAAACGTCTTGTCCTTGAAGCTTGGGAGAGATTGGGATATGACAATTAATAGTTATATAAGTAATTAAATAACATAATTAAGATATGGATTTTATACCAACAACAATACGTGGCCTATTTGACACAAGTATTCAATTTATTATCCCTGTCTATCAGAGAGCTTATTCTTGGCAGAAAGATAATTGGAATGTTTTTCTTCAGGACCTTATGGAACAGGTGAATCATGAGAATGAGTATTCTTATGGAAATCTCCTGCTAGAAACCATAAAGAAAGATATGGAATATGATGTAATTGATGGCCAACAGCGATTAACTACTCTCGTAATTTTTATGAGAGCAATGTATAATGTTCTTGTTGAAAGGAAAGCCGATGAAGAACATATAGCAGATATTGAAGAGTTCTTTGAAAAGAAGAAAAAGAAAAGATTACGCCCTGTTGACAATGATAGAGCATGTTTTGATTCTATTATCATTGAAAATAACACTTATACTGTAACTAGTAGTTCACAAAAATGTATCTCTGATGCTAAAGATCATTTTACAAAGGAATTATCCAAACTTGATACTGATGTTCTTATAAAGATAAAAGATATTGTTCTTAATAGTAAGCTGAACAGACTCGAACTTCAGGGGAAAAAAGAGGCTGCCCTAATGTTTGAGCTACAAAACAACCGTGGTAAGGATTTAACCAATATGGAAAAACTGAAATCCTATTTCATGTACCAGATGTATGTGAATAGTCCTGCGGATGAAACAGATTCTAACATCGAGAATATATCTAATCATTTCAAAGAGATTTACAAGAATGTTTATGATATAAAAGGATTAGATGAAGATAGCATTCTTATATACCATTGTTTCGCATATCTAAATGTTTCATTTAATTACAGAAATATTGATGATATAAAAAAGGAGCTTGCACAAAGTGAAGATAAGATAAAGTGGATAAATGATTTCTCCAGAGAACTCTCTACGTCTTTTGCCAATTTGAAAGAACTTCAATCAAATGATTCTGAATTCTATAAGAAACTTTTCAAAGTTCGGGGAAAGGAGAGTTTACCAGCTTTTATATATCCTTTTATAATCAAAGGATATAAATATATTGGGAAAGATTCTGAACAATTGAATAAATTGTTTCATATTTTAGAGATTCTAGCCTTTAGATACCAATTGATTTCAAGTAGGGCCGATATTAATAGCAGATTGGTTGATTGTCTTCGCAATTTCAAAGGTGACGTAGAATCCTTAAAGATTTCTATTAAGAATAAATTGAATGAAACATGGTATTGGGGCGATACCAGAACTAAGGAAGTATTGTCTGGTTGGATGTATGAAAACCCTGCTCTGCATTATATTTTATGGGAATATGAAGAGAGCATCCAGGGGAAAGGATATAAAATTGGAAATATGAAAATTGAAAATGAGCAGATTGAACATATCTCCCCACAAACACCCACTAATGGTGAACCTCTTGAAACAGGTTATGATGTTAATGATTCAAATCAGTATAGTGAAGAATTTACCACGAAATACCTAAACTGTTTAGGTAATTTAATGCTTATATCTGGGGCACATAATGCATCTATTGGGAATAAACCGTTCACTGACAAATTAGATTCTTATAAAAAGAATCCTCTATTGAATCAGCAAGCAGAAATAAAAGATTTCTTAGATGGTTATGTAATCGTTTGGAAACAAGCAAATATACAGAAGAGATTGACAAAGATTCTGGATTTTGCTATTCCTAGATGGGATTTTAGTTTGGTTAAATAATTGTGATAGAGATATGCTTTTTTAAGGATTTCTATATGCATAATTTGTCTAAAAGTCAATACAACAACACTAATATCACGTTAGAGTTTACATCGGCTGTTGACATCGTAAACAGATGTAATGCTATCAAAGAGCTGGCGATTGAAAAATCAAACAATGAATGTTAGATTCACAAAAAAAGCAATGGTTACAGATAATCAAACTAACAAAGTCTATTTCAGCAAAAGGCTTACATGGTATAAGTGCTGGAAAGAACTGAGAAGAATTCTTGACGAAACAGGGATAGACTATGACCTACTTGAAAATACCAATGACAAGTGGACCAGGGACTATATGCCTATTCAATTGGAAAAGGACAAGTTTGTGTCTTATGTTTACAACCCTGATTATCTACAAGAGGATAAGGAAAGCATAACAATTTGGTCGGAAATAACTAATCTTCCATCATTGTTAGAGGTAATTCCGACGAAGATAATTCCGACGAAGCTAATTCTAGACGGTGGAAACGTGATAAAATGCTCTGACAAGGTTATAATGACCGATAAAGTGTTCTTGGAGAATCGTAGGTTACAATACTCCAAACAAGAGGTCATGGAAGAATTAGAAAGACTGTTTGGTAACGTAGTTATCATCCCTTGGAACATACAAGATAAATGGGATTTCTGCGGGCATTCTGATGGTATGATAAGATACATAGACAATGACTATGTGCTGATCAATAACATTTGTAACCATCCTGAAAATGAATGGCAACTGAAGGAGATTAAAAGCATTCTCAAAGAAAATAATCTCAGATATGAACAATTAGACTATGGCGCAGGGTATCACGGTGTAAATGATTGGGCATATCTGAACTTCCTACAAGTTGGAAATAAGATATTTATGCCTACAGTTGAGAAACCTGACGTAGATGCTAAAGCCCAGAAGCAGTTAGAGTCTTTCTATAGGTGTGAAGTAATACCTGTACCACTATTATCCATTGTCAAAGCAAACGGCAAATATGGAGGTGGTGCTTTGAATTGTATATCATGGAATATTTACCAATAATAGAAGAACTATGAATATCAAAGATTTTACAGAATCGGCTATCGCAATATATCTGGAGAAGGGTGGCACAGTTCATCCTGATATTACCCTCGATATATTCCTGCTCATTGAAAACAACGAAAGTTTGTTGAATGACTATAAATCGCTGGCAAAACATTATAAGGAGGTAAATCCCACCATCGGTAAAACGATACGAGAACACTTTGATCTTCGTAATGATAAGCCTATACTCGTGGCTGGTCAATGTAAGTTGATTAAGAATTATATGCGCTTTCACAAGAAGGGATAAATGATTTAAAAATAGATATATGCTGAATCTGTTTATAGGACAATACAAGAACGAAAAGACCCTCATCAAGTTTAACATGGTGAGATATACTACCATGTGTATTGTCCTGGACTATTACTGCTATATGAACTCTAAAATACCTGAATCAAGAAAACTAGAATCTGTAGACCCTGCCGTGCTAAAAGAAATGATAGCAAAAAAACCTGCTCTAGAAAAGTTGGTTGGGGATCTTGCCCTCGACATCAATGCAGAAAAGGACTTAGCATTTTAACTCCTTATGATTATATCCTCAATTAAAGAACTCCTTAAATAATAACAAATTATGAATGTGTTTAATCCTATTTTCCTGTTTTGGAATATCTTGAAGAGATTTTCTTTTGGAATCAAAACTAATTTGTTCAATTTGTGTGTATGTATTGTACTTATATGGGGGTGTTGGTGGTTATATGAACGTTTTAACACAATTCCTGTGTTTAAGAATGAAGTAGAACTATATGAGTACAAATCAACAGATATTAATCCTAAAATATGGATTAACTCGAATATTAATTATGGTATCTACAAGCACACCACAGTACCTAAAGTAAATGGCCTAATGTATCAACAAACAGTCCAAAATGGCAAATATATTAGACCTGTATTTTCTGATTCGCTTATTCAAGAAGCTAAGGAGGGAGCTGCACTAAGAGATATTAACAGAATAGGGGAAGGTGCTATGTCTGAAAAATATCTTAGTATGTATGACACTTTGACTAAATACGTAGACACATTTAACATAAACAAGGCAATCTATGTGGTCGATCTAAAATACAAGCAAACTTATCCTGAAGGACTTGCTGTAAAATGGGCAAGTCCTGTATGCCAAACCATTGACAATCCTAGTCAATATACAAAGTTATTTGAAACATCTTTTGGTGAAGATTCAGAAACAGGGCAAAAAACTATTGAAGGGAGAATCATTAAAGTGGAGTCAGATCAAACGGATAGATCTAGTAATCAATGGATGTTTCAGGATGGTCTTCATTATGGTAATACATTGTCCAATTCATTTTTGTCTATATTTAATTTATATGATATTTCTCAGGCTTATGTTATATTTAGATACACCGGAAATACGAATTTAGACCATTTGAGATTCAATTTTGGCAGTGCGACAATGTGTACGGGTGTCAATCCAGAACAAGCAGAAGTAGGAATGGATTATGTTATTTATAATGATTCAGTGTTCTTGAATTCAAGCAAGATGGAATTGTATAACAATAAGCCAATTAATGATTTCCTGATTAAATATCACATAGCGCCCAAGGATACACAGAATTTACAAACAATGAGACTTTTTGTTCTTACAACTTTGTTTTCATTGATATTTACCTTCCTGTTGTCATGTGTTGTGAAAATCATTAAAACAAAAATACGCCGATTTGTCCCTATGATGAGAAACAATGCAGATGGTCGACTTTGGTCTGTATTTGATACATGGTTAGGAGGATTCTCCCAGTTCATGTGTCACAAAAATTATGATACTAAAGAAACATGCGAGTTTTATATAAACGAATGTAACAAGTATTACAAGAAACATTTTAAAGCCTCTCTTTGTCATAAGGGAAGAAAAAAGAAATAATCATATGATACAGAACTACAAGGTTATCACTCTATGCTGAAGCACTCGTTTCAAGGAGCAGTTCATCGAGACCCAGAAATGATTGACGCTTGAAGGCTGTATTATCATTAGTGTTGGCCTATTCGGACATTCGGGTGATGAAGAGGTGTGGAACCCCGGTACTAAGGAAATGCTCGATGATATGCACAAACGGAAGATCGACATGGCAGATGAAATCTTTGTCATTAACGTAGGTGGTTATATCGGCGAAAGTACCAGGAGCGAGATTGTCTACGCTGAGAAAACAGGAAAGAAAGTAAACTATCTGGAGCCAATAGTATGAAGAAACTGTTATTATCCATCGTTTTGCTGTTATCTGTAGCCAACCCTCAGGCACAGAGCATCAGCCATATCGAAGAACTTGTGCAAGAACTGAAAAAAGAGGTAACCATCCTCATCGTCACTCACAATATGGGACAAGCAATGCGAATATCATCAAAATCAATGTTTATGTACTTGGGCGAGCTGGTGGAATATGGCGATACCGCCACAATGTTCTCCAACCCATCGGACGAGCGCACCAAAGCCTACCTTACCGGCAGAATGGGTTAAGAAGAAACTTGATACGCAGACAAAAAAGCAGGATGATGTCACTCTAAATACAGAGGCTGCATCCTGCTTTTTTCCACCCTACCCACACCTTTTTACGGCTCAGTAGCAAAAAGGTGTGGGCACTCACTATATACGATACTAAACATTCTTGCTTTTGACTTCTCGGTGTTATTTGTCGGTTATTCTCTCATTGGAAATATATCTTTGATGTTCTTTGTCGCGCAAAGAACCAAACGCCCGGCACAGAAGGTTCACGATTCTGCCGTAGGGGCAGACCGATGTGTCTGCCCAAAAAGTAGCACACAACAACAGGGCGCACACGCCGGTGACGCCCCTACATAAGAAATACCGAGAATAACACCGAGAATATTTGAGCAAGCCCCCTTGAATTTGCAGGTGAGCCTTGTTTTACACCCGCTTTGTGAGCAAGCTCCCTATCGGCTTGGTCGGGATTGACTTCGCGTTGCTTCGTCCATCCCATTCAAGGACTCCTGAGCAAGAAACAAGAACGCTTTCGCGTTTTCCTTGTTTTGTTTTACACCCGCTTTGTGAGCAAGCTCCCTATCGGGTGTAAAACAAAACAAGAGAACTTTTCAGTCCTCTTGTTTCTTGCGGAGAGGGAGGGATTCGAACCCCCGGTACCTCTCAGTACGTCGGTTTTCAAGACCGGTGCAATCGACCACTCTGCCACCTCTCCAATATGTATTTAAACGCGGTCGTTTCGTTTAACGAGTGCAAAGGTAGATATTTCCCTTTACATACGCAAGAGTTTTAGGGAAAATATTTTTGCAAATATTAAACCCGGCAAATATTCGGCGACTCGTTTTGTTATTCAAAGCTGCGCAGGAGCTCAATTTCGGCTGCCCAACGGCTTTCGTCGGGTGTTTCAAGTATAATGGGCATATCATTGAAACGGGGGTCCTTCATAAAGCGTTGGAAAAACTCAATGCCCAAAAGTCCGAGCCCAATGCTCTCGTGCCTGTCGACACGTGAACCGAGCGTTTTTTTCGTGTCGTTCAGGTGTATGGCTTTAAGATATTGCAAGCCTATTATCTCCTCAAAGGCCTTGAAAGAACCCTCATAATCATTTACTATGTCGTAACCGGCCGAATAGAAGTGGCAGGTATCGATACAAACACCCACGCGGCTCTTGTCGTCGACGCGGTCTATTATGTAGCGTATCTCTTCGAGTTTGTTACCCACATTGCTGCCCTGCCCTGCCGTGTTCTCAATAATGGCAGCCACGCCGCTTGTCATTGAGAGAGCAAGATTTATATTGGCTGCAATAGCATCGAGGCAGCCCTCGACCGGAATTTTGTTAAGGTGGCTGCCGGGATGGAAATTGAGCATCGTGAGCCCAAGCTGCTCGCAACGCTTCATTTCGTCGATGAATGCCGCGCGTGATTTCTGCATAGCATCCTCGTCGGGGTTACCCAGGTTAATGAGATAGCTGTCGTGCGGAAGTATGTAACGCGCATCGAAACCGCCGGCAGCACAGTTCTCCTTGAACTGCGCAATACTTTTTGCAGTGAGGGGTGCCGACACCCACTGGCGTTGGTTCTTGGTAAAGAGCGCAAAAGCATTTGCGCCTATTGCTGTTGCATTGAGCGGGGCATTCTCCACCCCGCCGCTTGCCGAAACGTGAGCTCCAATATATTTCATACCTTTATTCCTTACTTTTGTGCGAAGATAAGAAAAAAAGAATCCCGACACTTAATTTATGCCGGGATTCTCATTCTTTTTTTTTGAATTATATTATTCCACGCTCTTCACCTTGTCGGTTACAGGAGCAAACAGTTTATTGCTACCACGGAGCAAGTTACGCACCTCACTGAGCAACTCGTGCGACTCCTGAATGAGGTTGAGATATACAAAGTCCATACGCAGGCTGCCATTGCTCTGGTGCAGACGCATCGTCTGTGTCTTGCGCAAGTTTGCAAGTGCGTGTTTAAGTTCTTTTGCACGCGCCGACACCTCATCGGAATCCTTGTAATTACCATTCAGGATAATGTCGTTTATATCTTTGAGGGCATTATAAATGTCGCGGCAATAGGGGGTAAACTCCTCGATATACATCTTCGACAGGGGCGAGAAACTGTTCTCGGCGTGCTCCTTCATTGGCTCACATATACGTGTGAGGGTGTTGAGCATCTGCTGGCAGCTGTTGGTACACAGGTGATACCAGGTACTGCGCTCAAAAGCAAGCTGCTGGTCGATGCGCTGCATACCGCGTGTTTCGGAACGACGCTCTTTCTTCATCTGCGCCTTCTCCTCAACTATCTTTATGAGCGACGACTTCAAGGGGCGGAGTTCATCCTTTGCAAATGCATCGAACATACGTTTATATGTTTCGGCCGAGAATGTAAGAGTCTTTGTAAGCGTTTTTGCCGAGTGCGATTGCAATTTCTCCCACACCTCGTCGGGGTTCTCCGATTTCAATATAATCACCATATCCTCGTCGGCCTTCTCCTGCTCCTTTTTCTTGTTATACTGGATGTGACTGCGCACAAGCAGATAGATGACAAGGGCTATCATTACGAACATCGCAGGAATACCGCCATAGTTCATAACCGTTGCCACCAAGCCGGCAAGGATGAATGCAGCTCCCGCAGTGATGAACCAGCCACCGACAACCGAAACCACACCGGTTACACGATACACGGCACTCTCACGGCCCCAAGCACGGTCGCTCAACGACGAGCCCATACCCACCATAAATGTAACATATGTGGTTGAAAGGGGCAACTTGAACGAAGTACCGAGTGCAATAAGAAGACCGGCAAGCACAAGGTTAACCGATGCGCGCACAAGGTCGAAGGCAACCTCTTCGCGCTCTTCCAGCGGAACAAAACGCTTGTTCACCCAGTCCTTGACACTCTGTGGAGTCACCTGCGAAATGCCGTCGACCATCTTTGTGGTTGCACGCACAAGGTTACGGGCAATGGGAGAGGTACCGAACATATCGCCCTCCTCGTTCTGCTGGCTCGACAGGTTTATCGAGGTCTGCAACACCTTACGCGCCTTCTTGCTTGTCCACAATGCGATAACCATAACCGCACCGGCACCTATAAGATAGTACACGGGAGTTGTTGTGGGGTCGTTCAATGAGGACATCATATAACCGGCGGCATCGCCTGCGCCGTTGGCTGTATAGTCGTTGAACGACTCGAAACCGGCAAGCGTAACACCGATGAAGTTCACAAGGTCGTTACCTGCAAAGGCAAGAGCCAGCGAGAATGTACCCACCAGAACTATTATTTTAAACACATTCACCTTGCACCAGTGAAGCACCTGCATAAGCACTGTAAAGAAGATGAATGCGACAAAGAGAATTGCCACTGTATTTGTATTGATATACTCCCTTACCTCGGGCGAAACCATTGTACTGCCCTTCAAGCCCTTTATGAGCATAAAGTAGATTATTGAGGTAATGGCGAAACCACCGAAAAGACCGATCTTGCGACCGAGGTTCTTCTTATAGTGGAACGTGAATATTACGCGGGCAATCCATTGCACAAGCATACCGAAGAAGAATGCGATGGCTACGGAAAGGAAAATTGAGATAATGATGGTAAGCGCTCTATCGGTATTGAGCATCTCCATAAAGCCCACCTCGGTGTTGGAACTTATGAGTGCAGTGATAAACGCGGCTCCAAGCAATTCAAAGACCATTGACACGGTGGTCGATGTGGGGAGTCCCAGGCTGTTGAAGAGGTCGAGCAGGAAGACATCACTGATTACCACTGCCAGATATATGCACATAACCTGTTGGAAACTGAAATATTCCGGTGCGAATATTCCGTGACGTGCAACATCCATCATACCACTGCTGAATGCCGCTCCGACGAAGACACCGACCGCTGCAACCAAAAGAACGTGTTTTAATTTCGCGGCCTTGCTACCGACGGCCGCACTCAAAAAGTTCACTGCGTCGTTGCTCACGCCAACCGTAAGGTCGAGAATGGCCAGTGAGAACATGAACACAATTACTAGCTGATACGCAATATCCATAATATTATAGTTATATATGTTATTTGCAACAAAAAAACAGCCTTGCCTTTAAAAAAGCAAAACATATTGCGAAAGTCGTAAAACTTCCTAATATGTCACAAAAATATATAAATATTTTATAACACAAATAAATTGGTATATAAAAAAAACAGCCGTTCACGACATAAAACGGAACGGCTGTTCAATAAAAATGCTATAAAGTACTATACCACAACTCAATTGACGGGAGCGAACAACTTGCAGCCTCCACGCAAGAGGTTACGTACCTCGCTGAGCAATTCGTGCGACTCCTGGATGAGGTTAAGGTACTCGAAATCCATACGCAGGCTGCCCTTGTTGCCTTGCAGTCGTCTTGTCTGCACCTTGCGCAGTGTGGCAAGCGAGTGTTTAAGATCCTTGGCGCGCGAAGAGACTTCATCCTTGTTGCTATAATCGCCACTTGTCACCATTGTGTTTATATCCATAATCACACTGTACACATCGCGGCAGTAGGGAGTAAACTCCTCGACATAGTTCTTCGACAGAGGCGAGAAACTGTTGTCGGCATGCTCCTTCATGGGCTCACCTATGCGGGTGAGAGTATTCAGCATCTGCTGGCAGCTGTTGGTACACAAGTGATACCAGGTGCTGCGTTCAAACGAGAGCTGCTGGTTTATGCGCTGCAATCCCCTTGTTTCCAGGCGACGTTGTTTCTTCAAGGCAGCCTTCTCCTCAACAATCCTTATGAGCGAGAGTTTCAACGGGCGCAAGGAATCCTTTGCAAAAGCCTCGAACATACGTTTATATGTTTCGGCCGAAAATACCAGCGAAGAGGACAAAGTCTTTGCTGCACGCTCTTCCAGGGCACTCCACACCTCGGCCTCATCGTCGCTGCCCAACATAATTTGCATAGTGGAATCGCTCTGCTCCTCTTTCTTCTTTTTGTTGTATTTGATGTGGCTGTGGACAAGCAGATATATCACAAGGGCAATCATCGCATACATAGCCACAATACCTCCATAGTACATTATTGCAGCCACAAGCGCACCAAGAATGAAGGCCGCACCTGCCGTAACGAACCAGCCGCCTATAACCGAAATGACACCTGTTACACGATAGACTGCACTCTCACGCCCCCAAGCACGGTCGGCAAGCGAAGTACCCATTGCAACCATAAAGGTTATATATGTTGTCGAGAGGGGCAATTTAAGTGAAGTGCCGACAGCTATCAGCAAGCCACCGAGCACGAGGTTTACCGATGCACGCACAAGGTCGAATGCCACATCCTCTCTCTCCTCAACGGGAGCAAAACGCTTGTTCACCCAGTTCTTCACCCCCTGCGGTGTGTTCTTCACAACCGAATCGGCCATTTTTGTTGTTATACGCACAAGATTACGGGCAATGGGCGAAGTACCGAAAATCTCGTTCTCGTCGTTATTCTGTGTCGACAGGTCTATTGATGTCTGCAACACCTTCAAAGCCTTTTTGCTGGTACACAATGCAAATACCATAATCGCACCTGCACCCAACAGATAATATACAGGAGTTTTTGCCGCACCGGCAAGCGACTCCATCGTAAATTGGTCGGCGCCCAACCCCGCCGGATTATTGAATGTAAACTCAATGAAAGAATCAAAACCGGCAAGCGTAACACCAATGAAGTTCACAAGGTCGTTGCCTGCAAAAGCCATAGCCAAAGAGAATGTACCTATCAGCACAACTATCTTTAACACGTTGACCTTCATCCAATGCAACAGCTGCATAAGCAAGGTAAAGAAGATGAAACAAACGGCAAGCACAAATAACAGATTGTCGTTTATGTAATCCTTCACATCGGCCGAAATTATTGTTGTGCCTTTAAGTCCTTTTATGAGCATAAAATAGACAATAGAGGTAACCGCAATGCCACCGAACAGCCCTATCTTACGCCCCAGATTCTTGCGGAAATTGAACGTGAACACAAGACGTGCTATCCACTGCACCAAAGTTCCGAACACAAAGGCAATAGCCACCGACAGGAATATTGATATTATCATCACCAAAGCCTTGTCGGTATTCAGCAGGGCCACAATGTCCATATCGGCACCACCGCCCAACATCTTAATTATTGCAACAATAAAGGCCGCACCCAACAGTTCGAATACAAGTGAAACAGTAGTTGAAGTGGGCAGGCCCAGTGAATTGAAGAGGTCGAGCAGAAAGACATCGCTCACCATTACAGCAAGGAATATGCACATAACCTCGGAAAAGTAGAACTCCGAGGGGTTAAACACGCCGCTACGTGCCACCTCCATCATTCCATTACTGAATGCGGCACCAATGAAGACACCGGCCGCCGCCACCATTATAACGTGTTTCAGTTTTGCAGCCCTGCACCCCACTGCCGAGCCGATAAAGTTCACAGCATCGTTGCTGACACCTACCCATAGGTCGATAACCGCCAGGGCAAACAAAAAGATTACAATAAATAAATAAGAATATTCCATATAAAACAATTAAAAAATACTCCTTGTAAAATCCGCTTTTTATGCATTGCAAAATTCACACATTTTTATTTCCCTTGTATTTCGAAAATGTTACAAAATTGTTAAAAGAAAGAGCCGGTACCGAACGCGCATAGCGCGACACGGCACCGGCCCGGCAATATGGTATAAGAAAAATCAGAAATTATATCTTGCCGAAAGGTTTATGCGGTTGGCCTGCGACTTGTCGCCGTCGAAGTCGGTACGCCAGCCGTGCAGGTACTCCACGCCAATCTGCATATTCTTCGATGCGTTGAAGAACATATTGGCAACCACATACTGTCCGCGACGATAGGCTTCGGGGTTAGCACCTGCATAACCGCTGTTCGAGTGCAATGTTGTCTGGCTGTAAGTGGCAGTTGCGAAGAAACGCGAACTCACATTATACTGCAAGCCAACATACCAAGCATCGGTACGCAACATAGTCATCTTACCCTGATGGTCACCCGACGGAACAAGGTCGACACCCACGTTCGATACATTATTAATATAAGAGCCTATACCCTTACCCATAGTAAACTGTCCTTTGAGCTGCAACTTGCCAAGCGTAGCGAGCATACTCGCCTGCGCACCCCAGGCATACTTGTTATGTTTCTTGCCGGCAACAAGGTCGCGATAAGAGAGGTTACGCACAACACCGGCCACGCGAATGTGGTTGTTCTCGTTGAACGAATACTGCAAATATACAGGAATATTAGGCATACGCTGGCTGGTAATTGTCGAATACTCATTAGTGGTACCGCTCGGTTTCGAAGCCTCGATACCCATACCCATAGACAATCCCCAGTCGAACGAGTATTTAAATCTCAACTGCGTGGTACGATAGAAAGCCATACCGCAGGGGCCGCCATAGTCGACAGTCACAGGAGCCGCATCAAGGTCCATAAAGGCACCCACGGTGTAACCCAACAACAGATACTTGCTGTTCATATACATATTGTGCAAGCGGAAGTTGTCGCCATCGCCACGCCAGTTGGCCGAAGTGTAGACATAGAAATCACCCAACAAGCGGCTTGTGCCCACCAATTTCAGGAATATTGTAGAGTTGCTCATATCCATCTGGAACTGGCTCGACGATACTCCGTTGCGGTCAATTTCAGAGGGGAAGAAGTCGACATTGTCGACAGAACCCGAAAAATCATACTCCACCTTCGTTTGCAGATAACCGCCGATACCCAAGCCCCACTTGCCCTCCTGGTCGACCAACACAAAGCGTGGCGCACGAGGGTCGTGATAGTAATTGCTCTGCGTTGTCTGGAAAATCTCAACCACGTCGGGTGCCTCGTTCACCGTTTCGCTTATACAAATCAAAGAAACCGGTTCATCCTTCGTTTTCACCCACTCCTGTGCGTGCATCTCCACTGCATACAAGCATACACACAGCAACAAAATTGTTGTCTTTAAATTTTTCATAATTTTATATGTTTGAAAGTTTACAGATAGAAAAACAAGCATAAAGAATAAAAGGTTTACACCCGTCGGGTGAGAAGGCATCTAATATTAATAAGGTGCAGAGGTTTTTTTAAAGAAAAATAACAGAGAATTACACCGGTGGTAAAAAATTCTTATAAATATTGTTCAAGTATGAACTTTTTTTATTTTCTTTGTGAATAGGACTATACTATCACAACTATGAAAGAAGAGAGCAAAAAGGCAGAAACAAAGATTGAACTGTTCAAATACCTGCAAATATCGCCCAAAGACAAATCGTGGGGCCTTGCAGTGACGACAGCCGGCTACCAGCACGTTCCGCCTAACCGCGAATACCCCATATCGGCCCACCCCGACGGCTACAACTTCCCCGAAGACGGCAAACGCACCCTCAACGAATACCAGCTTGTGTACATAACACGCGGTTCGGGATATTTTGAAAGCGCATCGTGTTCAAGAACCAGGATTGAGGCCGGCACAATGTTCATGCTCTTCCCCGGCGAGTGGCACACCTTCTCTCCCGACCCCGAAACCGGGTGGGACGACCACTGGGTGGGTTTTAACGGCAGCATCATCGACGACAAGATAAAGACAGGCTTTTTCACCTTCAAGAACTGCGTGTTCCGCATAGGAGTCGACGAGCAGATAATAAACACCTACCACGATATTCTGAACATCGTGAGCAGCGAGCGAAAAGGCTACCAGCAGATGGCAGCAGGCCTGGCATTCTCGCTCATCGGGCGCGTGTATTACGAGGACCTCAACCACTCGTTCGGCGACAGTTATATGACACGCATCATAAACCAGGCCAAAGCAATAATGAAGGAGGACACAAGCGGCAGCCACGCGCTGGAAGACATTGCGAAATCCCTCAACATAAGCTATTCGCTGTTCCGTCGCGAGTTCAAGCGCACTTGTGGAATTTCGCCGGGGCAGTACCGCCAGGGGCTCAAACTCGAAAAGGCAAAGGAGCTGCTCTACTCCACCAACCTAAACATCGCCCAGATTGCCGAAAAACTGCACTTCGAGTGCCTGGGGCAGTTCTCCACATTTTTCAGGAAAAAGACAGGCATACCACCGCTGGAATACCGCAAACGAGCATCGCGCAACGTGTAAACCATAGTCACCCGGTTGCGGTAATTTACAGAAGCGGGCATTAAAAATTGTTCAAAACAGGCAAATGGCGTTAAAAATCACAAAAAACGTGACACGCCATTTGCTTTTTTATTTCAAAAGCACCAACTTGCGGGCATAATTACAAAACAGAAAAGAAAATGAGAACTTCAACTATCATCGCATCTATTGCAGCAATGGCAATATTTGCACTCGCACCATTAAAGGCAACAGCACAGCAGAACAACCAACCCTGCATAGACCAAAGCGCAAAAGCCGAGCGCAAGGTAACCCCCGACGAGCTATACATAAGCATCACCATAAACGAAAAGGACACCAAAGGCAAGGTAACCGTTGAGCAACAGCAGAACGCTATGATAAAAGCCCTGCAAGCATTGAAGATTGACGTGGAGAAAAACCTCACGCTCAATTTTATGGACAGCCAGGTGAGCTACACCACATTCCGCCGAAACCTCACCCCACGCACCACCGCAACATATATGCTAAAACTCGACAATGCCGACACAATGCAGAAGGTAATAAGCAGCCTCGAAACAAACGGTATTACCAACATTCAGCTTGTGAGTACAAGATACAGCAAGGCCGACGAACTTTACAATGAGCTTGGCGTTGAGGCGATGAAGAAGGCGCAATCGCAAGCCGCGATACTTGCCGGTGCGGTGGGACAGAGCATCGGTGCCGCCATAAGCATAAACTCTTGGAGTTCAAACAGCGGTGGCACACAGCCCAGGCTCTACAAAAGCCGTGCAGTCATAGAGGAGAACGCAATGGTTTCGGCCGACGGAGCCGAGCCGGTAATAGAGATCGGGAAACTCACTTTCAGCGTGAATGTTAATGTAAAATTCATTTTGAATGAAGGTGCAGAGAAATAATACTTCTGCTTGTAGTTGTGCCATAATTGAGGTTCAGTAGAAATTTAGTGTGGACAAGTTGATTCTTTAATAAGTTGTGCTCCCTCACGCTGCCCTTTGTATAACGAATTATCTCCTGCAATGGTAATTCTCAAAAAAGAAACCGGCACCGTTAAAATCACAGTGTTTATCCGAGCATTTGCAGGAGAGAGTGCGAAAGCTCGTGCAAATGAGCGAGTGAAAGTTTACTTGCACGCAAAGCGAATGCAGCCGAGGTTGCGCGAAGCGAGAATGTTTGACATAAGTTGACAATGCTTGCTGTTCGCATCCCGCACTACGTGCGACTAATTGCTGCAAGCATTGTCTATTAAATTACATTTAATTCCGCAGCACCCTGCAAATGTGAGAAAGATAAACGCGGCAAGGGAGGTTCGACTGAGGGTTCGCCTTTGGGCGACGTGAACAAAGAACCGAGCGACTGATTTTTCTCGCGTGCCGGGCGTTTGGTTCTTTGCGCGACAAAGAACATCAAAGATATATTTCCAATGAGAGAATAACCGACAAATAACACCGAGAAGTCAAAAGCAAGAATGTTTAGTATCGTATATGGTGAGTGCCCACACCTTTTTGCGACTGAGCCTATTTTAGCACTCCCTCCGAAATTTACACGTAAATTTCTCGTCCCTCTGCGAGAGGGACAGCTGTTTTTCTGTTCTATTGTTTTTCGTTGCTTGCGTTTTTGGGCAGACACACCGGTCTGCCCCTACTGCAAAGGCAATAACACTATTCCAAATCAATAACCGTGATACCCGCACCACCGAACTGCACGTGCTCATCGTGAAAATTCTTCACAAAAGGCACGGTGCTCAAATACTGCCGCACAAGGGTGCGTAAGATACCATTACCCGTACCGTGCAACACACGCAACTGGTGCACATTACATATTACCGCATCGTCTATAAAATAGTTCACAGCCTGCACTGCCTCCTCGCCACGCATACCGCGAATATCTATTTCCGACTTGAAATTCAAGCGTTTGTTATGCAACTGTTCCTGTGTTTCGCTCGTGAGGAACGACACCTTGCGTACCTCCTCTTTCGGTGCCTGGGCCGGGCGCAGACGGTCGATGGCAACGGTCGATTTTATTGCACCGAAACGCACCACTGCACCCGCCTTGTTCATTGAAAGGATTTCGCCCACAGCCTGTTGCCCATCGATGCGCACAAACATCCCCTTTTCGAACTGAACGGCTTTGGGTGCCTGCACCGCACCTTCCTGTGGCGATTCCGTTTTTTTATCCTTTTTACCGCTCTTTTTACGCTCCTGGCGTGCTATTATCCTTGCCATCTCCCTGTCGGTCTGCACCTGTTGCTTGCGACGGGCAATCTCTTCGAGTTCCTTGCCGAAGTCGCGCAACTCCTGCCTTGCCTGACGGGTTTTCTCCTTCTCGGCCTTCGCTTCGACAATGGAGCGTATTGTATTCTCTATCTTTGCGTTGGCTTCGCGCAACAGCGACTCGGCCTCCTCGCGTGCATCCTTCAATATCTGCTTACGGCTCTTTTTCAGTTCGTCCGACGACTCCTGTACCTTGCCCAGCATCTCGTCGAGTTCCTTCTCCTTCTGATGCACGTTCTTGCGCTTGGTTTCCCAGTAACGCTTGTCGCGCACAATATCCTGCAAATACTTGTCGGACTGTATATAGTCGCTGCCCACTATCTGCGAAGCATCCTCGATGACCTCTTCGGGCAGGCCTATCTTGCGGGCAATCTCCACGGCAAAGGAGCTGCCGGGGTTGCCTATCTGCAACTGGAAGAGAGGGCGCATCTCGCCACGGTCGTACAGCATTGCACCATTCACGACACCGGGAGTGGAGTCGGCAAAGTGTTTCAGGTTCTGGTAGTGTGTGGTTATAATGCCAAAGGCACCCTTGTTGTTGAAGCGTTTAAGTATGGCTTCGGCAATGGCGGCACCAATGAGCGGTTCGGTACCGCTACCGAACTCGTCGATGAGAATGAGCGACTGCCCGTCGCAGTTTTTGAGGGTAAGTTTCATATTGAGCAGATGGCTCGAATAGGTACTCAAATCGTCCTCAATGCTCTGCTCGTCGCCAATGTCGATGAACATACTCTTGAAAATTCCCGCCCTGCTGCGTTCGTGCAGTGGAACAAGCATACCGCATTGCAACATATACTGCAACAGGCCGGCAGTTTTAAGGCAGACCGACTTTCCGCCCGCATTGGGGCCCGAAATAAGCAGTATGCGCCGCTCGCCGTCGAGCTGTATGTCGAGGCGCGACATCTTGCGTCCGTGCTTGCGCAACGATATTTCGAGCAACGGGTGGCAGGCGGCACCCCAGTCTATGAACGGGCGGTTCTCCACCACGGGCTTCACAGCGTCGAAACTTATTGCAAGCTCGGCTTTCGCACGTATAAAGTCCATTTCACCGAGGAATTCATATAGTTGCAGCAGTGCAGGGACATCGGGAACAAGCTGCTGCGAACAGGCTGTGAGAATTGCTATTATCTCGCGTTTCTCTTCGGCTTCGAGCTCGCGTATGCGGTTATTGGCCTCAACCACCTCGGCCGGTTCTATAAAGACTGTTTTTCCACTGGCCGATTCGTCGTGCACAATACCACGCATCTTGCGTTTGAGTGCCGGTGCAACAGGAATTACAAGTCGCCCGTCGCGGAAGGTGGGCGCGGCATCCTTTTCAACAAGGCCTTCGGCCTGTGCGTGGCGCAGAATGGAGTTCAGCGTGCGGGATATGCTGCCCGACGTTCGCACAAGCTCGCTCCTTATATGGGCAAGCGCGGGCGATGCGCTGTCCTTCACCGCACCGAACTTGTCTATAATGGCATCAATATCACGTATTATTCGCGGACAGGCCTCCACATCACCTGCCAGGCAACGCAACGACGGGTACAGAGGAGCATCCTCGGAGGCCTCGCCGGCACCGCTTTGCCTACGCAACAGCGATATTATCCGGCCTATGGTATCGAGCGAACGGCGCAGGTCGAAAAGCTCGTCGGCTGTCATATACATACCCTCGATGCATATTCGTTTAAGCGGTTCGCGGACATCGAAATAGAAGTCGGAAGGGAAGTTCTGCTCAACCTGTAAAATACGCACGAACTCCTCCGTTTCATTGAGGCGCGACATAAGGGTGTGGTAATCGGTCATAAAGGACATATCATCGACCCTTTCCCTGCCCAAACGGCACAAGCAACGCTCTTTCAACAAAGAGCGCACAACATCGAACTCTATTTTACTCTCAAAATTCCGCGGATAAATCATCTTTTTCTTTCTCTCGTAAAAAACAGGGCGAAGATAGTTCAAAAAAATGTCATTAACGGAATATTTGCCTACTTATTTGGCAATAACAGGGGTGCACGCTCCATTTAATAGTATTTAACTTTAAACAATCACTTATTTTATATATTTTTGTACTCTATTCGAATATATTAAACAAAAGATTAGATAAACATTTTATTACAGACCACAAAATGAGAATGAGAAAAGGAAGCATCAAAGCAGCCGCAATAGCGGTAACAATGCTTTTTGCCTTTGTACCGCTTTTTGCCGCAAATGCAAACGACGGAACCCCACAGGCAACTATCGACAAGGTTGCAAAGATAAACCCCACCACGGTGGAAGTAGATTTGCACAACAAAGAGAAAATAACCATTGATTTCTACGGCGAAAACATATTCCGCCTGTTCCGCGACAACAAGGGCGGTATTCTGCGCGACCCCGTTGCGGTACCCGAAGCAAAAATTCTTGTTGGCAACCCTCGCCGCGAGGTTAAGGAGATAACCGTGAACGAGTGCGAGAAGGGCTACACCATCACCACCTCAAAAATAGAAATTGCCATTTGCAAGGAGAACGGGTTGATGAAGGTCAAAGACCTCACAACAGGCAAGACAGTAATAGAAGAGGCTGCCCCCGCCCTTTTCAAGAACGCAAAGACAACGCTTACACTCAAAAGCACCCTCGGCGAATACTACTATGGAGGCGGCGTGCAGAACGGCCGTTTCTCGCACAAAGGCAACATAATAGCCATTGAGAACCAGAACAGCTGGACCGACGGCGGTGTTGCATCGCCCACCCCCTTCTTCTGGTCGACAGGCGGCTACGGCTTTATGTGGCACACATTCAAGAAGGGAACATACGACTTTGGCGCGACAAAGGCCGACAATGTCACCCTTATGCACGAGATTGATTACCTCGACGTATTCTTTATGGTAAACAGTTGCGGCATAGCACTGCTCAACGACTTCTACCAGCTCACAGGCGAGCCTGTTCTCATTCCCAAGTTCGGTTTCTACGAGGGACACCTCAACGCCTACAACCGCGACTACTGGAAAGAGAACGCAGAGAGCGGCTTTGTGTACGAAGACGGCAAACGCTACAAAGAGAGCCAGACCGACAACGGCGGCATAAAAGAGTCGCTAAACGGCGAGTTCGGCAAAGAGCAGTACCAGTTTTCGGCCCGCGCGGTCATCGACCGTTACGAGGCTCACGATATGCCCCTCGGCTGGATTCTCCCCAACGACGGTTACGGTGCCGGATACGGGCAGACCGAGACCATCGACGGCAACATACAGAACCTTAAAGAGTTTGGCGACTATGCACGCGCCAAAGGTGTGGAGATTGGTTTGTGGACCGAGTCGAACCTCTACCCCCGCGAAGGCATTAACGCAATTTTGCAGCGCGACATAGTCAAGGAGGTGCGCGATGCCGGTGTTCGCGTGCTCAAAACCGACGTTGCGTGGGTAGGTGCCGGCTATTCGTTCGGCCTCAACGGCGTAACCGACGTTGCGCAGATAATGACATACTACGGCAACAACGCACGCCCGTTCATAATTTCTCTCGACGGTTGGGCAGGCACACAACGCTACGCCGGAATATGGACCGGCGACCAGAGCGGCGGAGAGTGGGAGTATATCCGTTTCCACATACCCACATACATAGGTTCGGGCCTTGCCGGACAACCCAACATCACATCGGATATGGACGGAATCTTCGGCGGCAACAACATACCGGTCAACGTGCGCGACTACCAATGGAAAACATACACTCCAATGATGCTCAATATGGACGGTTGGGGTTCCAGCCAGAAATATCCCCACGTATTCGGCGACCCCGCAGAATCAATCAACCGCAGCTACTTGAAGATGAAAGCCGAGATTATGCCCTACGCATACAGCATCGCACGCGAAGCAATCAACGGCAAGCCCATGATACGCGCAATGTTCCTCGACTACCCCAACGAATACACACAGGGCAGTGCCACACGCTACCAGTTCCTCTACGGCCCCTACTTCCTTGTAGCCCCCATATACCAGGAAACAGCAATGGACAAGGATGGCAACGACATACGTAACGGCATCTACCTCCCCGAAGGTACCTGGATTGACTACTTCACAGGCGAGAATTACAACGGCAACTGCATTGTAAACAACTTCGATGCCCCCTTGTGGAAACTCCCCCTCTTTGTAAAGGCCGGAGCCATTATCCCCGTTACCACACCGCACAACACCCCTGCACAGGTTGACAACAGCCTGCGTATGTATGAGTTATACCCCGCCGGCGAGACATCGTTCACCGAGTACGACGACGACGGAACAACCGAGCTCTACCGTGCGGGACACTTCACCGAGACCAAGATAACATCCGCCTGCAATGAAAAAGGCATTGCCACCATTACCATTGCTCCCACAACAGGCAGTTTCAACGGCTTTGTAAAGGAGAAGACAACCATTTTCAAGGTGAATGTGAGCGAGGCACCCAAGAAGGTATCGGCAAAAGTGGGCAAAAAGAGCATAAAGCTCACAGAGGTATCTTCGATAGAAGAGTTTGAGAAAGGCGAGAATGTATACTTCTACGATGCAGCACCCAACCTCAACCGCTTCGCCACCGAAGGCAGCGAATTTGCAAAAGTTGAGATAATAAAGAACCCCGTGGTTATGGTGAAACTCGCAAAAAGCGATGTTACAGCAGCAGCCACCACACTCACCGTAAAAGGCTACAAGTTCGACACCCCCAACAGCCACCTCAAAACCGAAGGCACATTGGAGGCACCCAAAGCCACTGTAACCGACGAGAACCGCCAGCCCTACACCCTCACACCATCATGGGAAAAGGTAGCCGGTGCCGACTACTACGAAATTGAGTTCGAAGGCCGCAACTACACCACCATCAAGAACTGCGAACTGCTGTTCGAGGACCTGAAACCCGAAACCTCATACAAGTTCAGCATACGTGCCGTAAACAAGAGCGGAGCATCGGAGTGGACAACCATCGAAAGCACAACAAAGAACAACCCGCTTGAATTTGCCCTCAAAGGACTTTCGGCAACAACAACCTGCCGCAACCAGGGAGGACAGGGCCCCAACCGCCTCTTCGACTTCGAGGAGGGCAACATTTGGCACACTGTTTATGGCGAAAGTTCTGTTCCATTCGATATGATTATAGACTTGAACGGATTGAGCACACTCGACAAGCTGCATTACTTGGGCCGTGAAGATAGCGGCAACGGCACCATAACCGCTGCACAGATAAGTTACAGCACCAACAAGGAGAATTGGAGCGAGCCAGTGGCTGTCAAGTGGGAGCGCACACCCGACACCAAAGTATTCACCTTCGATGGCAACCCCAAAGCACGCTTTGTAAAAATTCACGTCAGCGAGGCTGTGGGTAACTTCGGTTCGGGCCGCGAAATGTACATATTCAAAGTCGCAGGCACCGAGACATTCCTCCCCGGCGACATAAACAAGGACAAGAAGGTTGACGAGAACGACCTCACATCATATATGAACTACACCGGCCTGCGCAACAGCGACAGCGACTTCGAGTATGTGAGCATTGGCGATATGAACGAAAACGGCATTATCGATGCTTACGACATTTCCGTTGCTGCCACACGCATTGACGACGGAGCCTATGCCAACCCCGCACAAGCAGTAGCCGGCACCATCACCATTGCCGCCGACAAGAAGAACTACAAAGCCGGCGAGGAGGTAACCCTTACAATAAAGGGAACAGGCCTTGCCAATGTCAATGCATTTGGCTTTGCCATTCCTTACGACAGCAACGACTATGAGTATGTTACAGTAAATGCAATGAACACGGCCAATATGGAAAACTACACAAAGAACCGCCTGCACGGCAACGGAACAACAGCCGTGTACCCCACCTTTGTGAACGTAGCCGACCAGCCCACGCTCAACGGCGATGTGGAGATTGCAACAATTACACTCAAAGCCAAAAAGAACATTAAGTTCAACCTTAAAGCTACCGACGGGGTGATTGTCGACAAGAACCTCAACTGCATTAAGTTCTGAAAAAAACTTACACAACGCAAAGAAGGGTGCACCGGTGCGTGCGCCCTTCTTTTGCATTGCTTGTGTTTTCTTTGGGCAGACACATCCTTTTTTGTCATATCGAGCGTATGCGAGATATCTCAAAAAGTCGCTGAATGGCGGGATTTCTCACACAAGGTTCGAAATGAACTCTCATTGCCTTTCCCGTAGGGGCGCACCGGTGTGTGCGGGCTCACTGCAAAGCTGGGGGTGCTCAAAACTTCTTGGTGTTATTTGTCGGTTATCCTCTCATTGGAAATATATCTTTGACGTTCTTTGTCGCGCAAAGAACCAAACGCCCGGCACGCGAGTAAAATCAGTCGCTCACGCCTCGGCTCGTGAATTGTTGCACAATATAACTCGTTCGTTCCTCGCTTGCCGCTGCAAGCCTATCTGTTGCCGACAGGGTGCTGCGCAACTCACTCCGTGCGGCTATACAGGATAATTTATACCCGCACTACGCTCACACAGTGCTCGCACAATGGCCTGTCGTCAACAGGCCTTTCCGCTGTGATTTTAACGGTGCCGGTTTCTTTTTCTGAATTACCTTTGCCGAAATAATTCGTTATACAAAGGGCTGCGTGAAGGGGGGGGTATAGCTTATTAAAGAATTAATTTGTCCACACTGAATTTCTACTGAACCATTTTTTTTCGTTGCTTGTGTATTCTGGGCAGACACATCCTTTTTTGTCATATCGAGCGTATGCGAGATATCTCAAAAAGTCGCTGAATGGCGGGTTTTCTCACACAAGGTTCGAGATGACACTCTCATTGCCTTTCCCGTAGGGGGGAGGCCGGCGTGTCTGCCCAAGAAGAAAAGCACGATTTTTCGGTAATTTTCATCAAAAGTGGCAAAATAGCAACCACAAGCTCCACATTATAGACTAAATTAGCAAAACAAAACTTGCTTTGCAATAGCTCTTTCAAAAAAAGCCGATGCAATAAAAAGAACAATAAACATCAACGTTTATCATTTTTTTGCATTACTTTTGTGGCAATCATCGGGAAAGCCCGGTGAGGACATATTTTTATTAAGAGCGTTTTGCGTAATCCTGCACCGGAATCTGGACAATTCCAACTATCAAGGATTTTGAGCAAGGTGCTCACGTCAATGTTATATACAACACCCGTTCGGGTGAGTTATATATCGTTTGGCGTGGGCTATTGTTTATTATTTGATAGTGGGCAGTCCAGAGCCTCGGTACGATAATAGCAATAGTTCCCACGCTTTTTTATTATTTTATGCCTTCATTTGGGGAGCAATGAAGGAAGGATAGATACAAAAAGCTATGAAAAAAATCTATTTTAAATCCTTTATCACCACATTACTGTTGCTGTGCAGCAGTGTGGCAAGTGCCCACGACTTTGAAGTCGATGGTATCTATTACAACATAACCGATGCAACTGTAAAAACTGTTGCTGTAACTTACAAAGGAGAATATTATTATCAATACCCCAATAGGTACAACGGTGCAATAACCATTCCATCCGCTGTAACATACAACGGAACTACTCACAGCGTAACAAGCATAGGATATTATGCGTTCAATAATTGCGACGGACTCACAAGCGTTACAATACCCAACAGCGTAACATCGATAGGAGATTATGCGTTCTTCTATTGCACCGGCCTCACAAGCGTTACAATACCCAACAGCGTAACAAGCATAGGAGAGGCTGCGTTCTGTGCTTGTGACAGCCTCACAAGCGTAACAATTGGCAACAGCGTAACATCGATAGGAGGCGGTGCGTTCCAGGGTTGCTCCGGCCTCACAAGCGTAACAATTGGCAACAGCGTAACATCGATAGGAGGCGGTGCGTTTCTGGATTGCACCAGCCTAACAAGCGTTACAATTCCCAATAGCGTAACATCGATAGGAGATCTTGCGTTCGATGGTTGCACAGGACTAAGAATTGTATATAACAACTCATCGCTCGACATTACCGCCGGTTCTTCCAACTACGGCTATGTGGCATATTATGCAGATATTATTGTAACAAAAGACGATGATATTCAAGGTGATTTTATTTTCCGCACTGCCGGTAATACAAATACTCTTATTGCTTATGCCGGCAATGATTCTGTAATTACCCTGCCTGAAAATTATAATGGAGAGAATTACACTATTGGAAACGGTGCGTTTCTGGATTGCACCAGCCTAACAAGCGTTACAATTCCCAATAGCGTAACAAGCATAGGATATGATGCGTTCCTTAATTGTCCCCTTGAAAAAGTGGAAATAAATACCAGAACCATCAATTCGTGGTTTAGAGGACATACATCGATAAAAGAAATTATAATTGGCAACAGCGTAACAAGCATAGGAAATGATGCGTTCTATAATTGTGACGGCCTCACAAGTGTTACTATTCCCAACAGCGTAACATCGATAGGAGATTATGCGTTCTATGGTTGCGACGGCCTCACAAGTATTACCATTGGTAACAGCGTAACAAGCATAGGATATTATGCGTTCCGTGGTTGCACCGGACTCACAAGCGTTACAATACCCAACAGTGTAACAAGCATAGGATATCAAGCGTTCTATAATTGCGATATAAAGAAGGTTATTTGGTTGACAAATACACCGCCAACAGGTTATTCAAATATCAGTGCGGAAGTTCATTATGTATCGAACGAACTATACACGAATCTTAACAAAGTCAAGGTTTATCCCTATTTGAGTTATATTTTCACTGTTGACGGCGTTAAGTATGTACCGGTAAACCCGTCGCAACGCACGTGCGATGCCATAGATTGCTTGCACGACAACAGTGCAGAAAAAATCATAGTTGGCAAAACTGTTAAGTATAAAAATATTGAAATGACAGTGAATAAACTTATGCCGTATGCTTTCTATGGGAATAAATATATTAAGAATGCTACAATATCAAATAATGGCGACATCGGTACTTACGCGTTTAGCGGTTGCACCTCACTTGAAAATGCTACAATATCAAATAATGGCGACATCGGCGATTCGGCATTTAGAGGATGTACCTCACTTGCGACAGTGTCTATAAACAGCAAAGACAGCATCGGCGACTATGCATTTTACGGTTGTTCTTCTTTAAAAGAGGTAGTCCTTCCGGATTCCGTAACATCACTGGGTAATTACAGTTTCCAGAGCTGTTCGGCACTGGAATCGGTTGTCATTGGCAACGGAGTAAAGAAGATTGGTAATTGGGCTTTCAGCCATTGCACCAACCTCAATTATTTTGCATTTGGAAGGAACATGAAAACAATTGGAGAGGAGGCGTTCAGCGATTGTAATAACCTTACAACTATTATCTCGTTAGCTACCACTCCTCCTGTTTGCGGTAGCCAAGCATTGGATGATATAAATAAATGGGAGTGCGTGCTCTATGTTCCGGGAAATTACATTTCCACCTACCAAACAGCAGAGCAATGGAAAGATTTCTTTTTTATAGAAAATGCACCTATAAGTTTTACCGCTGATGTTGACGGCGACGGAACTGTGGACGTTTCCGATGTAACAGCACTTGTGGAAGTAATACTCAATGGCGAAGAAACAGATGATGAGCCCACTGAACAAACTTTTGGTGCGTGGACTTCGACCAACACAGCAAACAGCAGCACTTCGCAAAAGAGTTACACATTGGAAGTTACCGAAGGCAGTGTGCTCACTTTCGATTGGAAGGTAAGTAGCGAGAATAACTGCGATTGGTTGATTATTACCCTCGATGGCACACAAATTTTAAAGAAGAGCGGTAGCTATTCGGGCAGTTATGAACACACATTCAACACAGCCGGCACTCACACACTGGTTGTGAAATACACAAAAGACGGTAGTTCGAGCAGTGGCAGCGACCAGGGGAAAATACACAATATTAAACTAACCGGTACAGCAAATGACACTACCGACGTTAACGCCGACGTCGATGGCGACGGCAGCATAGACATTGCCGATGTAACGGCACTTGTGGGAATTATATTGGGAACAAAGCAATAGTAATACAAACTGCAAGAAACTTGAAAGCGGCAGGCAGCAAGTCACACGACTTTTTAGCCAGCCGCTTTTCCTTGTCATTATTTACTGATTTTCAAATATAAATAGTTATCTTCGCAAGCAAATAACCAGGAATACAGAAAATGAGATACCGTTACAACGATATAAACATAAACATTGAGGTGGCAGGAGAGGGCGAGCCCGTACTGCTGCTTCACGGCTGGGGATGCAGCCACCAGGTATTCAGTCACATACAAGGGGTGCTTGCACAGGGATACAAGGTCTACAACTTCGATTTTCCAGGATTCGGGGCATCGGACGAGCCACGTGAGGTGTGGGGCACCGAGGAATATACCCGTATGGTGGAGCAGTTTGTAAAGGAGCAGGGTATTGAGAACCCGGCACTTGTGGGGCACTCATTCGGCGGCCGCATAAGCATAATATTCGCTTCGCGCAACAAGGCTAGCCGTGTGGTGCTGGTCGATGCGGCAGGCATAAAGCCCAAACGCCCGTTGAAATACTATTACAAGGTGTACAGTTTCAAACTGCTTAAAAAGCTATGCTACATATTCCTGCCCAAGAAAACTGCCGATGCAATAATTGAAAGGCGGCGCAAGGGTGCCGGCTCGGCCGACTACAACAACGCTTCGCCCAAGATGCGTGCCATTCTTTCAAAGGTGGTAAACGAGGACCTCACCCCGTTGTTGCCGAAGATTGCGGCACCTACCCTTCTCTTTTGGGGCAATGCCGACACAGCCACCCCGCTCTCCGATGCAAAGACAATGGAGAGGCTCATCCCCGATGCGGGCCTTGTGATAGCCCACGGCACAGGGCATTTCTCGTTCATTGAGAACCAGGGGCTCTTTACACAGGTTATGAAGAATTTCTTTAAGATAGGCACAAAATAAAACCTTCTCACTCTGCTCGCTTAATCGTTATTTTCGCTTTCTGCGACGAGTATCTCCTGCAATGGTAATTCTAAAAAGAAACCGGCACCGTTAAAATCACAGCGGAAAGGCCTGTTGACGACAGGCCATTGTGCGAAAGCTCGTGCAAATGAGCGAGTGAAAGTTTGCTTGCACGCAAAGCGAATGCAGCCGAGGTTGCGCGAAGCGAGACTGTGTGACATAAGTTGACAATGCTTGCTGTTCGCATCCCGCACTACGTGCGACTAATTGCTGCAAGCATTGTCTATTAAATTACATTTAATTGCGCAGCACCCTGTCGGCAACAGATAGGCTTGCAGCGGCAAGCGAGGAACGAACGAGTTATATTGTGCAACAATTCACGAGCCGAGGCGTGAGCGACTGATTTTACTCGCGTGCCGGGCGTTTGGTTCTTTGCGCGACAAAGAACATCAAAGATATATTTCCAATGAGAGAATAACCGACAAATAACACCGAGGGGTTTAGAGTATAGTTCAATGAGTATGATAGTAATCTTTTCCTTTTTCAAATAAACAGAATTATATGCGCAATATCAAAATCCCTCATAATTTTGCATTAGGCACAAAATAATAAAGTTGCAACGTGCCCGAAAATCGGCGGAAATTATATAATTTTGCAACACAACATATAATCATTTTGCAATGAGCTTAACAACAGCAATTCTTTTGGCAGGTTTTGTACTTTTCTTCGCACTCTGCTCGGTAAAGTACGACATACATATGTTCCAACTCAACTCCTACCGTTACAGCCGCTACTTCCGTTGGCTGTTGCCGGGGAACATTGTGCATAGCACACGCCTGTGTGCCATTGTACTTATGATGGCCAACATTCCCGTGGACGCCCTGTACAGGATTGCGTTGCTGCTTGCCGTGGCTGCAATACACTGCTTCAAGGGGCGCAAGAACAAGGTGCAGAAGACACCGCTTGTATATACCGCCAGAGTGAAACGCCTTTACACCACCGCCATTATCACCTACACGGCGGCAGTTGCGGCAACAGCCGTTCTTGCACCGGCATACGCGGTAGCCGCTGCCACCACCCTGCTGCTCCTGTCCGACCTTGTGATGCTGCTTGCCAACCTCATAAACACACCCATTGAGAAGGCTATCAACCGCCATTACTACAACGATGCGAAGAGGATTATCGACAGCCACAAAGGGCTCATTGTGATTGGCGTTACAGGCAGTTTCGGAAAGACAAGCACCAAGAACTACCTTGCAAATGTCCTTGCCGAGAAATACAACATACTGGTTACTCCCGGTAACTTCAACACCCTGCTTGGAGTAATACGCACCATACGCGAACAGCTGCGCCCTTACCACCAGGTGTTCATCGTGGAGATGGGTGCAAAGCAGAAAAACGACATCAAGGAGATTTGCGACCTGGTACACCCCACTATCGGTATTGTAACGGCTGTGGGCGAAATGCACCTCGAAACATTCAAGTGCATAGAGAACATACAGGATACAAAATTCGAACTTATAAACTCGCTGCCGGCAAGCGGAACGGGAATAATAAACACCGACTCGCCGTACATAAAGAGCTACAACAGAATAACAAGCCCCTGCAAGATTGTCACATACGGCATTGAGAGCAGTGCCGCCTACCGCGCAACAGGCGTGGAGTACGGCGCAAGCGGAGTAACCTACAAGCTATCGGCCCCGCAGCACGACGGCGAGGAGTACAGCAGCCACCTGCTTGGCGAGGGCAACCTGCTCAACATTCTGGCAGCCACAGCCGTTGCCGACATATTGCAGGTACCTGTTGAAAAGCAGAAGAGAGCCATTGCACGCCTGCAACCCGTGGAGCACCGCCTGTCGATGCGTAAATCGGGAGGAGTAACCGTGCTCGACGATGCCTACAATTCGAACCCGCAAGGGGCAAGAATGGCACTCGGAGTCCTAAAAAACTTTATCGTAGGCGAAGGCAACAAACGAATAATAATCACCCCCGGCTTTGTGGAGATGGGCACACGCCAGGCCGAGGCCAACACACAGCTTGGCGAGCAGATTGCCCGTTGTGCCGACTATGCAATAATAGTAAACGCCACCAACCGCGAAGCCATAAAGAACGGCCTTGAAAAGGGGAATATGCCCACCGGGCAATACTTCCTTGCCGACTCGCTCAACCACGCACACGCACACCTTGCCACCATTTTGAAGGCGGGCGATGTGGTACTTTATGAGAATGACCTGCCCGATAATTTCAAATAGGCATAATTTTACAACTGACTAAAACAAAAAAACATACACAACGACAATGAAAACCAATGTAGGAGTAGTATTCGGCGGGCGCTCCGTCGAGAATGAGATTTCGGTAATCACAGCCAACCAGGCTATGGCTGCAATGGACAGGGATAAATATGAGATAACCCCGATATACATAACAAAGGAGGGCAAGTGGTACAGCGGCGATGCCCTGCTGAACGTGGCAAACTACCGCAACACAAAGAAACTCCTTTCGATGTGCGAGGAGGTATATATGCGCCCCGTATATGGCGACACAAACCTCTACCGCTGCAAAAAGCCTCTCTTCGGCAAGGCTGTCGTGACAAAGCTCGATGTAATATTGCCCGCATTGCACGGCACAAACTGCGAGGACGGCACGTTCCAGGGAGTTATGGAGTTCTGCGGCATACCCTACACGGGGTGCAACACTCTTGCTTCGGCCAATGGAATGGACAAGATAACAATGAAAATGATTCTCAAAGAGTGCGGAATACCCGTTATCGACTACTGCTGGTTCAGCGACAAGGAGTGGAACGACAAGCAGGAGAGCACCATTGCACAGGTTGAGGAGAAACTTGGCTACCCTGTTATTGTGAAGCCGGCCAACAGCGGTTCGAGCGTGGGTATACGCGCAGCCCACAACCGCGAGGAGTTTATGGAGGCAGTCGATTATGCAATCTCTTTCACCACACGCATAATCATTGAAAAATATGTACAGAAGCTGAAAGAGGTTAACTGCGCCGTTCTTGGCAACTACTATGAGTGCGAGGCATCGGTGTGCGAGGTGCCCGTGCGCAGCGGCGAAATTCTCTCTTACCAGGACAAATATATGAATGGTGGCGGCAAGCAGAGCCAGGGTATGCAGTCGACAGTGCGCGAAATACCCGCCAACCTGCCCGAAGCAAGCACACAGTTCATACAGAAAGCTGCTTGCGACACATTCCGCGCACTCTCGTGCGACGGTGTGGCCCGCATCGACTTTATAATAGACGAGGCTACCGACGAGATATTCGTGAACGAGATAAACACCATTCCCGGCTCACTCTCGTTCTACCTGTGGGAGTACAGCGGCTATAACTTCGGTACGCTTGTCGACAAGCTCATTGAGATAGCCTTGCGCCGCAAGCAGGAGGCCGGTTTCAAGGCCGTGAATTACGGCGAGAACATTTTTGCAGCAGGCGGCACCGGCGGAGGTGCCAAGAACGGTGCTAAAATGGGTGGAAAATTCGGTAAATAATTTCGGGCCGACAAACGGACTTTACAGAACAGACACGGTGGTGCAACGTGCGAACCCTGCACGATGCACCACCGTTTTTATTACATAAGATGAAGAGCGAAAGAATTGACATATTCAGTGCCGACGACGAAGAGAAGCGCGAACTGCCACTCTCAAACGACAAGGTTGCAGCAGGCTTCCCATCGCCCGCCGAGGATTACGCGGCACAAGGGCTCGACCTGAACAAGGAACTTATAAAGAACCCTGCATCGACCTTCTATGCCCGTGTAAGCGGCATATCAATGAGCGACGAGGGGATAAACGACGGCGACCTTCTTGTCATTGACAAGAGCATTGAGCCCTACAACGGCTGCCTTGCCGTATGCTACATAGACGGGGAATTCACCCTCAAACGCTTTCAGAAAAAGAGCGACCACGCATTGTTGGTACCCGCCAACTGCAATTATAAGCCCATAAGGGTTACAGACGAGAACGACTTTCTCGTCTGGGGCGTTGTGACATACATAATAAAAAAGGCATAAATGTTCGGGCTGTGCGACTGCAATAACTTCTTCGTATCGTGCGAGAGAGCCTTCAACCCCTCGCTCGAAGGGAGGCCTGTGGTTGTACTCAGCAACAACGACGGCTGTGTCGTTTCGCGAAGCAACGAGGCGAAAGCCCTGGGGATAAAGATGGGGCAACCGCTCTACCAGATACGTGCCCTTGTGAACGCACACAACGTAGCCGTATATTCGAGCAACTATCACCTGTACGGCGATATGTCGGCAAGAGTTATGCAGACACTGCGCCAACACGCTCCCGCAATAGAGATATACTCCATTGACGAGGCCTTTCTGCTGCTCGACGGAATTGCAGCCGACAGGCTCAAAGAGTGGGGCGAAAAACTTGCACTCACTGTGCGCCGTAACACAGGAATACCGGTGAGCATAGGCATTTCGCACACTAAAACACTCGCAAAGGTAGCAAGCAAGCTGTGCAAGAGATACCCCAAGCTGAACAGTGCCTGCCTGATGCACCGCAAGGAGGACATTGAAAAGGTGCTCACGAACTACCCCATAGAGGATATATGGGGCATTGGGCGACGGCACAGCAAGATGTTTCACAACTGCGGGATAAGCACCGGGAAACAGTTCTGCTCTTTGAGCGAGGAGTGGGTAAACAGGCGTATGGGCATTACAGGCGTGCGAACCTGGCGTGAACTGCAAGGAACTCCGTGTATCGAGTTCAGCCACCAGACCGCCGACCGGCAGTCCATTATGGTTTCACGCTCTTTTTCAAAGGAGCTGTACGAAATGGAGCAACTGCGCGAAACGGTATCGACCTTCGCAGCCATAGCCGCCGAGAAGCTACGCTCACAGCATTCTGTGGCCCAGGAACTGCAAGTGTTCATACTCACCAACCGCCACCGCGACGACCAACCGCAGTACCACGACGGCAGGTTACTGCACTTCGCCACACCCACCGACAGCACACTCGAAATTGTGAATGCGGCCATCGCCCTGCTGAAAGAGCTTTTCCGCGAGGGTTACGGCTACAAGAAGACGGGGGTGAGATTGAGCAAAATAATGCCGGCCAATGCCGTGCAGGGCACTCTTTTCGACACCATCGACCGCCCGAAGCACAAACAGCTTATGCAGGCTATCGACAAGATAAACGCCACGCTTGGAAAAGATAGTGTGAAAATTGTATCGCAAGGCTCCATTACCGACCACACGAACCGCGAGCACCTCTCGCCGCAATACACCACCCGCTGGGAGGATATTATAAAAGTAAAGGTTTAAAGAGGCTGCAATGTGGTGCCCCGGCAATAAGAGAACAGCCATAATAGCACCGGGAAGTTCTGAAAATTTCTTCCAAACAGAACAGTTTACAAGAGACTTTGAGGTTGAGCGTGAAATTTACACACCCCAAAACTCTTGAAGAAAATCAACATATCAATATCCTTCAACCCTTTTAGACACTCACAAATGGTATAGCTGTTATAAATATTTAATTTTATTATAATAATTACATATATTCACATTTCTGTTGGGTGAATAACAAAAAATTACCTATCTTTGAGGTTCCCGAAGATATACCGCGCCTGCGGCATTGAACACCGGAACAGCTTCTGTGTTTCTTGCCCGTATGCCTGTATCTTCGAATTGAAGTTGGGATAATTTTAATCTAAATCGTAATACTATGCCAAAACTCATCAGCCGCAATCTTCTGCTTGCAATCGTAGCACTCTTTGCAACGGTGAGCAGTTTTGCACAGGTACAGTTCGAAAAGGGAAAACTGTACCACATCTACACACAAGGTAAGAAACAGAATGTTGTCACAGAGAAAAAAGGCAACAAAGTGGAAACAACCGACTACGAGGAGCGCAACGCAGCACAGTATTGGAAAGTTTCGGAACTTTCGGGCAGCTGGCGCATAATCAACCCCCTTACCGACCACGCAATGCGTGCTGCCGGCAACAAGGTGGAACTCGGCGAGAACAACGGTTCGGACGAAGCACAGCTGTGGAAGTTCGAAGAGGGCCTGCTCATACCCACAAACAACCCTTCGGTGGCAGCTGTAAAGGAGAAGAACGGCAGCATAGGGCTCATTGCCAAAGAGCAGGCAGCCAATAACCCCGCTGCAAAATTCACATTCACAGTATCGGACTTTGCCGGTTTCGACGATAACCTCACCTACCGCATACGCTCGGCAGCCGACAAGGAACTGGTGCTTGGCAACGGAGATTCGGGCGAGAACAATGCTCGCATCGTTGCCGAAAAGGTGAACAGCGACAACCGCGGCCAATACTGGAACATAAAGACCATTGACCTCTTCACGTTCGCAGTGGAGAATGCTTTCTACGGGCAGAACTTCGACGATGGTGGCGGCAACGCATCTATCGACTACCTGTTGCAGTGGCCTGCCGTAACCGGTATATGGAACAATGCAAAATTCACATTCGAGCCCGTGAAAGGCGAGAAGGAGACATTCCGCATCGTTTCAAAAGGAAAGGCCGGCAAGATGTACACTCTTATCAACGGAGCAATGAAGCTTGTAGCTGACAATCCCCAGGACAAGAACTCCTGGTTCACATTTGAGCAGGTTGAAAAACCCAAAATAGAGTCGCCCTACTGGGAAGACGAAACAATATTCGCCGAGAACAAGGAGACCGGCGTTGCAACATATATGCCCTATGAGAACGAGGCTGCAATGCTTGCCGATGCCGCATATTATGCTACACCCTGGACCGAGCCTGTGAACAGCCGTTACCAGAGCCTCAACGGTACCTGGAAATTCCACTTCGTACCAGAGCCCTCGCAACGCCCCACAGAGTTCTTCAAGGAGGATTTCGATGTAAATGCCTGGGACGAGATTCCCGTTCCCTCGAACTGGGAGATGCAGGGATATGACCGCCCCATATACAACAACGTGGAGTACCCCCACTCAAACACACCCCCCTTCATAAAGGCACGCCCCGGTTTCAACGACGGCGGCAAGAACTACGGCATAAACCCGGTGGGTTCATACGTGCGCACCTTTGAGGTTCCCGAAAACTGGGACGGCCGCCGCACCTTCATACACTTCGGCGGTATCTACTCGGCTGCCTTTGTATGGCTCAACGGCGAGTATGTGGGTTACACACAGGGTTCGAACAATGTTGCAGAGTTCGACATCACCAAATTCCTCAAAAAGGGCAGCAACAAACTTGCAGTGCAGGTGTTCCGCTGGTGCGACGGCTCGTACCTCGAATGTCAGGATATGTTCCGTATGAGCGGTATATTCCGTGATGTATACCTCTACAACGTACCCAAAGCTGCAGTGCGCGACCACTATATCACAAGTACACTCGACAACGAGAGAAAGAGTGCGACAGTAAACGTGCAGCTCACTATCGACAACCGCGACTTCTGCCCAGAGGGCAAACAGATAAAGGTTGCCCTTTACGACGTTGCCGGCAAGCTCGTGGCTTGCGACACTGTGCGCCAGGCAATGAAGGCAAAGATTGTAGCTCCCGAAATAAATGCGACACTCAAAGTGGACAATATTGCACTATGGAGCGCCGAAAAGCCCAACCTTTACACCTTGCGCGTGGTACAGATGGATGAGCAGGGCAACGAAGAGATGGCATTCTCAACAAAATATGGTTTCCGCGACATTGAGATAAAGAACTCTATCGTTTACATCAATGGCGAAAGAGTGTTCTTCAAGGGCGTGAACCGCCACGACACACACCCGCTTTATGGCCGTGCCGTAACAACAGAATCGATGTTGCAGGATGTTCTGCTTATGAAACAGAACAACATAAATACTATACGCACCAGCCACTACCCCAACGCGGCACGTATGTACGCAATGTTCGACCACTTCGGTCTTTACTGCTGTGACGAGGCCGACCTCGAAGACCACGCCAACCAGAGCATTTCGGACCGCGAGTCCTGGATTCCTTCATTTGTCGACCGCATCGACCGTATGGTTCTCCGCGACCGCAACCACGCCTGTGTCGTTATGTGGAGCCTGGGCAACGAGGCCGGCAACGGCAACAACTTCGGCCCCTGCTACGACGCTGCCAAGAAACTCGACAGCCGCCCCGTACACTACGAAGGAACACGCAGCAACGGCAGCTATGGCGGTGGCCGTTTCTCTGATTTCTATTCGAAAATGTACCCCGGACAGGCCTGGATGAAACAGAACACCAACAACCTCGACAAGCCTATGTTCATCTGTGAATATGCCCACGCAATGGGTAATGCCATTGGTAACTTGCGCGAATACTGGGAGCACATCGAGAACTCGAACTCCTGCATTGGCGGTTGTATCTGGGACTGGGTGGACCAGGCTATCTATGAGCCCCACGAAATTAAAGAGGGTGTCTATCGCCTGCACACCGGATATGACTACCCCGGCCCCCACCAGGGTAATTTTTGCAGCAACGGTATTATCCCCGCCACACGCCACGAGAGCGCGAAGCTCAAAGAGGTGAAGGCTGCACACCAGTTCATAAAGTTCACACTTGAAAATGTTGACAAAAAGAAGAACACCGCAACCATAAGGATAAAGAACACATACAATTTCACCGACCTCAACGAGTTCAGCCTCATTTACGAGGTTATGAAGAATGGCAAGGTTGTGAGCAGCAAAAAGACAAAGTTGCCCGCAGCTGCACCCGGCGAGGAGGTGACACTCACACTCAAACTATCGAAGGCTGCTATTGAAAAGGCCGAAAAGAACGGTATTGAAACAATGCTCAACTTGCGCGTTGTTCACCGTGAGGCACAGCTTTTTGCCGAGGCCGGCCACGAGGTAGCCATCAAGCAGTACACACTTGCCGAGCGCGCTCCTCTTGCCACTGTTGCACCCGAGGGAGAAGCCCTCGCACAGACATCGGCTCTGCACGAGATAAAGATTGGCAACAGCAAGGTTGGTGTAACATTCGACCCCGAAACAGGCTTGCTCACAAACCTTGTTTTCAACGGCAAGGAGATTATAAGCAACAGCCAGGGCTTCCTCTTCGACAACCATCGCTGGATTGAGAACGACCGCTACCATAACACCTCTAACGGATTGGAAGCAAAAGGAACCTGCACCGTGGAGGCTGTCGACAACAACACCGTTGTAAAGACAACACGCAAGGGCTCGCTTTGCGATACCGAAATAAACTACACCATCTACCCGCAAGGCTTTATCGATGTTGAGGCGAAATTCATTCCCCACACCACCGAGTTGCGCCGTGCCGGCCTTGTATGTGGTATTGACTCTACACTCAAAAATGTGTCATACTACGCATACGGCCCCTGGGAGAACAGCAACGACCGCATCGATGGTGTATTGGTGGGCCGCTACAACACCACCGTTGCCGAGATGCCCGAACGCTATGTGAAGCCCCAGAGCACCGGCAACCGCGAGGGATTGCGCGAGCTGGTTCTCACCAACGACAAAGGCGAAGGTATAAAGATAGAAACAGAGGGCAAGGTAAGTTTCTCGGCATTGCAGTTCACCGACAAGGATTTGATGGACGCACAGCATATGTGGGAGCTCACACCACGCCCCTACACAGTGCTTCACCTCGATGCCTTTATGCGCGGTATAGGTAACGCATCGTGCGGACACGATGTAGGCACGATGCCCATCTACTGCGTACCCGAAAAGCCAATGAGCTACAAGTTGCGCATAAGTGCTGTTAAGTGACAATTGAACATACCTGCAAGGGGCTGACTTTGAAAATCCAATCATTTTTCAGTTAGCCCCTTGTTGTAGAATAATATTAGCAATCGGTAAATAATCGTACACTATAATATTTTAAACAAATACACGGAGTAAAGTATGTAAAAAAGCGCATTTATCAACCTCTTTTTACCAGATGGCAGATTTTACGGGAAACAGAACCACACAGCACATTGATTATAACTAATTTACAAATTAAAGACGATAGATTTTATTTATTCTATAATTTGTAAAGGGGTGAAATTAGCGATAAATTTGTGGAAATTTAAACCGTTTCTTGGCAACGGATGCAATTTTTCATTTAGTTTGAAGTGTATATAGAATTACCAATTGTAATATGAATGCCTTACTATATTTGCTACTATTCATTGGGGTATTTTTCCCAGGAATAAGTTATTTCAAATATGATTCATTGATAATTCAATGGTTTATTTGCCTTTTTATAACCATTACAATAGTTCTATATGAAATTCTAATTTACAAGAAAAGCAATTTAAAAAGAATAACTATTTTAATAGGAAAAATTGCATCAATTTCCATTCTATTCGAATGCATCTTTGCTATTATACAGGCATTCTATCACAATTGTGATGTAAAAGGAACAATGAATAATACAACGGGATTAGCATTAAACATTGTTCTGTTGCTACCTTTCGTACTTGAAAATACAGGAACTATAATTCAAAAGGAAAAGTACCTATACACCTCAGCAATTACAATAGCCACTGCAACAATTATTCTTACAGGTTGTCGTACCGCAATTATCTGTCTGATTGTAATTCTAATCATATACATAACAAAGAATAATAAAATATTAAAATCTCCAAAATATATAGTAATTACAATCATAACAACCATTTCTATTTTTTCTTTTATTTTAAGTCATAAATACGATTCAACAACAGGACGTTGGTTTATTCTTAAAAATTCGACCGAACTTATTATAGATAGCCCAATATGCGGATATATAAGAAAAGGGAAATTTGTCAAAGTCTATATGGAGAAACAAAAGGAATATTTCAAGAAGAACAAAGAAGATTGCAACTATTCTATGTTAGCAGATGATATTCGCCACCCATTAAATGAATTTATATATGCGTGGATTAACTATGGAATTTTCGGTTGTTTATTACTTATCACATTACTTATTTTTCCATTTTTCATATTTTGTAAAAATAAAGATTTTTGTGGAATTTGTACAATGTGTGCATTAATCATTTCTTGTACATTTTCATATCCATTACAATATCCGTTACCAGTCATTGCTTTATTACTATGTAACATTATCTCGATTTTATCTATCATTAAAAAAACTTCATATATTGCATTAAACAAAAATGTTATAATAATATCGACTTTCTTGTTTCTTATAATACAAGGATATATAGGATATAACTTTTACTATTATTATAATTGGAAAAAGATTGCTTATATAGCTTTAAAAGGTTACAATAAAAACACGCTATATAAATATGAAAAGTTATATACTCATTTCCGGAATGACATCTTTTTTTTATATAATTATATGTCCGAGTTATATTATGCCGGAAGATTTGAAGAAGCTATAAATATTTCCAAGGAACTACAAAAGAAATTTTCTTCATATAACTTAGAACTATTGTTGGGTGATACATATATGCAATTGAAAAGGGACAAGGAAGCTATTGAGCATTATGAGAATGCAATGTATATGTGCCCTTGCCGTTTTGCACCTCTTGAAGGATTGTATAATATTTATTCACAAAATGGCGATAGTATAAAAAAAGAACAAATAGTTAATAACATATCACAAAAAGAAATTAAAGTGTTTTCCGGTGATATAAAAAGAATAAAAGAAATATGTAAATAATTAAGGATTAACTATAAAAATTACAATATATGCGCACCATTTTATTTATTTTACTATCATTCTTTTTTATAAATTCGAGTTACTCACAGGATAACGACCTGCGCAAGATGAGTCGCAAACAACGAAAGGAATATCTATGCGAGAAGGCTAAGGAAGTAACAATAAATTTTGCACCGACATATTACCGCGAACACGGGAAACCTAAAATAGAAGGAACATTTAAATTTGAGAGTAAAGATCCACGAAACACCACATTGATTGGCAGAAAATATTACATTGTAACATTGCCGTACGACCCAAAGAAAGATGTAAAGGATTACAAAATAAGATTTGTATCAAAAGTATATATTTGGGAGGACAACGGAGAACCACTTGAAATAGAGTTCAGCCACGGAATGTCTTTCATATTTTACAGAAAAGGTCGAACTTATAAAGATAAGGTCGCAAAAGGCATTAAAGAAAAAGACCAAATGAAACTTATAGACCCCGACGATTACGGACCAAATGTAATAATAGATTAAAAAACTGACATAAATTCAATTCAAATAATATATTTACGATGTCACAAAAGAATATAATATTTTATCTATTAATAATTATTGCTATTATTTTGTTTCAAGCATGTAGCGATGAGGATTTTAATGAATTTGAGGATAGCAAATATTATTCTCTCTCGTCACGTATATTAACAAGAAGTTCGCTCGAATCGAGTGCAAACGATGAGAGCGAGGAAGAGATTAAATATCCCAATCATAAAACCATTCGTGAAGCGATAGAGGCTGATATGACCAATGTGTGGAAAGAGGCATTGGCGGCCTGTGATAGTACAGGGAGATATGAATACGGATTTTACATCTATTACAATCCGATAAATAAAGAAATTTTTAAAGGAGAAACGATAATAAGCAATAAGTTCCCTAACAACAGTGATGTACGAGCCGAAATTGAAATGGGGGACAATGAACCTGATACAGAAGAACGAAGAGTTTGTGGTTTCTTCCATACCCACACGCCACTGACATATTTTAAGGAGGAAGCAAAACGTAAAGTCGGTCCTTCTGAAGATGCTGACGAACCTTTTGCAAAGAGAATAGGGGTGCCGGGATTTGTTTATGATTATTCAAATCTAATTGAAGATGGACATGACATCAATGACGAAGCCAAAATTTACAATTTCGGGCCAAGCAGACGCAAATAACAGATACAAGAATTAACTATAAAATTCAGGTGATTATATACAATGTTACACTTGTTTATCATTTCGACGACCGGAAAGGAGGAAAAATCTTTATATCAACATTGTTGAGATTTCTCACATAGACTTTTGCCCATTTGGGCATCGACCGTTGGTTCGTGCAAAAGGACAGATTCCTATCGGTTTTTCTATTGGTGTAAAATTCTGTATATTTGCCAAAAATTACGATATATGCGCACCATTTTATTTATTTTACTATCATTCTTATTTATAAATTCGAGTTACTCACAGGATAACGACCTGCGCAAGATGAGTCGCAAACAACGAAAGGAATATCTATGCGAGAAGGCTAAGGAAGTAACAATAAATTTTGCACCGACATATTACCGCGAACACGGGAAACCTAAAATAGAAGGAACATTTAGGTTTAAAAGCAGATATCCGGAGGATAGTTTATTGATTGACAGAAAATATTACATTGTGACATTACCGTATGACCCAAAGAAAGATATAAAGGATTACAAAATAAGATTTGTATCAAAGGTATATATTTGGGAGGACAACGGAGAACCTTTAAAAATTAAGTTCAGCCACGGAATGTCCTGGCTTTTCTATGGCACCGGCACCGGACATACCTACAATGAAAGAGTAAAAAAAGGCATTAAAGAAAAAGACCAAATGAAACTTATAGATCCCGACGATTACGGACCCAATGTTATTGATTAAAATCTGTTTTACAAAATATATACAACCTATATGAAATTTTTTATTTCTCTCTTTTTAATTATATCATCTGTCGCTATCACTATTGATGCGCAAACTGTAAAAGAAACAACCAACGACGACGCCGCGCGCCGTGCAATGCAGGTGGGGCACACTATGCAACCGGAACGGGTATATCTCCACTTCGACAACAGCGCATACTACCTGGGCGAGACAATGTGGTTCAAGGCTTACGTGAGTTACGGTACCAACGACCGCATCACCACCCCCAGCAAGGTGCTTTACGTGGAACTTGTGGCACCCGAAGGGTATGTTGTGGAGACAAAGAAATACAAGATTGACGAGCGTGGCTGCTGCAACGGAGAATTTGAGCTTAACCCACTGCTGCTGTCGGGATACTACGAGGTGCGTGCCTACACCCGCTATATGCTCAACTGGGGCAGCGAGGCGGTGTTCAGCCGCGTGTTCCCCATTTTCGACAAGGTAAACGGCAACAACTGGGACTTCAAGAATTTGCTCGACCGAAAAAGAGGATTCACACGCAACGGCGAGTGGATAAGCGCAGAACTGCCCGATGCCGAACTGAAATTCTACCCCGAAGGCGGCAACCTTGTAGCCGGGCTCCCCGCCACGGTAGCCTATGAGTTAAGAGGCAACGATGGCGAACCCATAAACAGCACCGTCACCATATACGAAAATGGGAAAGTGCTGCTCACGACAAAGCCGCAGCATATGGGAAAAGGCAAGTTCTCCTTTACCCCCAAAAGCGGTGCAAAATATACTGCCCAGGCAACGGCGAAGAGCGAAAGCGGGAAAGAGAAGGTTTTTAAATTCGACCTGCCCGAAACAGAGGACGAAGGTGTTGCCATTACCGCAAGCGAGGAGGGCGACAGCATAATATTCACACTGCGCAACAACGCCACCGAAGAGGAGGAGATTGCGTTCGGCATTCTATACCGCGGAGCCATAGGATACTACAAGAAATTCTCCAACAGCGAGAAGGAGAAGAGAATTGCAATCAAAGTGAACGAACTGCCCGAGGGCGTGAACAAGGCCATTGTGTTCAAAGGGGATATTCCCCTTGCCGAGCGTTGCATATTCGTTATGCACGACACTATGCAGAAGAGCGACCGCAGCACCGTGAAACTCGACATTAAGAGCAACAATGCAGGCTTGGAGGATGTAATGCCCGATGCACACGCAAAGATAACCCTTGACATTAGCCGCGAGGATGGCGAGCCCATACCCCCTACCGCCGACCTCTCGATAACCGTGAGCGATGCGGCCGGCAGTGTAAACACGTCGTGGAGCTACAATATGTACAGCTATATGTTGCTCGGTTCCGAACTGAAAGGCTACATTCCCGACGCTGCACAATACTTCGACACCGCCAACAAGAACCGCAAGGAGCAGCTCGACCTGCTTATGCTCACCAACGGCTGGACTGCATACGACTGGAAACAGCTTACAAAAGAGAGGCTGTACAACCTGCAACCCATTGAGCGAGGTATCACCCTCAAAGGCAGTTTCTTCCGCAAGAATATTTCGGGGCTGAAACAGGGAGAGGAGAACAACAACGGCCTCATACCGCAGAAGAACAACCTGACACGGTTCGACATTGCATACGACAACAAGCAGATAAGCACCACCACATTCCGCACCGACAGCATAGGTGAGTTCATTATTGAGACAAAGGACTTCTATGGCAAGAGAATTGCTGCACTGTCGCCACAGACTGCTTTGAAGCAGAACGACAACATAAAATACACGTTCGCCCTCGACCGTTACTTCTCCCCGGCCTTCCGCCTCTACGACTACTGGGAGCGAAACACCGGAAAACCTGTCGACGAGAACGAGAAGCGTGTAATGGACAGCCTCATACAGATAAACCCGTTTGCCTACCTTTTATCCTCGGTCGAGGTGGTGAGCAAGGCCAAAGAGAGTTCAAAGTCGCGCCCGCCCCATAGCGAAATGCGCTTCGACTTCCTCGACGAGTGGGAGTATGCACAGGATATCACATACCTGCGCGACTTCAACACATACAAGGACAACATCTACCTGGAAGCCGAAAAGGAGATTAAAGAAAGACTGCAAGAACTGTCGAATGAGATATCCTACGAGGAAATGGAAGACACGTTGCAGAAATCGGGCTATATATCGTCGGACATTGTAGCGTCGCCATCGGGAATAATAAATATGGGAAATATGCTCGACAACTACCAGATGAAATACATCGGTTATATGCGCTACGGTGCAGTAGGCGACACCTGTTCCAGTCCCAATTTCCCCATCTCCGAAACATACCGCCACGCACTCAATGCCGCCGACATTGTGAGCAGCGCAATGAAACGCCACAACTACAACTGGGCCTACTGGGTGCAGCTTATGGTGGTGCTTGGAGAGTATGATTCCAAACTAGTACCACGCCCCGATGATGAGTATATGCACGGACAAGGCGATGCCGAAAAGATGATGAATTTCAAGGAGTTCATCATTAGGAGCGACCTTAAAACACGTGAGCAGTTCGAGAACACGCTCAACTACTGGACACCCAAAGCCCGCAAACTCGACATTATGACTCCCGTACAGAAATTCTATATAGGTTTCCTGTCGCAACACTATGTATCGAACAAACCGGGAATAGACGGTTTCCCTTCATCGCATAACTTTATGCGCGATTTGAGCGTCGACATACAGACCGGCCGCTCACAGCCCTACAACCCCAACTATGTTGCTTGCTTCATACCCTACACCGCCGAGGAGAGTGAATTGCGCACGGGAATTGTGCCCGACCTCGCCAACAGCTATGGAACAAGGCGATACACAAGCATACAGGGGTACAGCGAAAGCAAGCAGTTCTACTCACCCGATTACAGCACGGCCAAGCCAACAGAAAAAAAAGATTACCGCCGCACACTGCTGTGGGAGCCCAACCTGCAAGCCGGAGCCGACGGAAAATTGCAGATAGTCCTGCACAACAGCAGCTATTGCGATGCTTTGAACGTGGAGATTACAGGACGCGACGGGCAGACCTATTACAGCAACGATGCCGTGACGACAACACGCATAAACAAACACCAAAAGGAGGTTGTCCAAAAGATCGAAACTGCCGACGAGAAGAAAGAGGAGGAGTACACGGCCGAACCTATGGACCCCGAAATGGAGAAAGCCTGCAAGAAACAGCACGAAATGGCAATTGTATATTACAACCAAAAACGATACCGCAACGCCATTATGCTATGGGCCGAACTTGCAAAATTCAGCTACACGCCTGCATTGCGCAGCATTGCGCAGTGCTATACCGACGGTACGGGCGTAAGCAAGAACCTGGAACAGGCATTAAGGTTCTACGAGAATGCAGCCAAAGCGGGTGATGCAGGCAGCCAATATGAGGTTGCTATTATGTACAGGAACGGTACAGGATGTACCGCGAACGAATCACTTGCACAGGAGTGGATGCAACGCGCATGCAAGAACAACGAACCGCGCGCTATGACATACATTGCACGCAGGCTCATTGCCGAGAAGGGTGAGAGTGCCTTTGCCGAAGCCAACAGCCTTATGATAAGCGTGGGTGAGAGCGGAACAGCCGAAGGGTTGTATGAATATGCACGCTTCATTACAGAGTACCCCAACGCGCAACAGGCAACGGGAACAGGCACCACCGTCGACTGCCTGCGCAAGGCCGCCGAAATGGGTTTGCAGGAGGCGCAAATTGCCATTATGAACCACGAATACGATGCACAGAACCACAAGGAAGCCTACCGTTGGGCACGCACGCTCTCGCTTGCCGGGCGACACGAAGGCACAAAGCGTATGGCCGACTGCTACAACCTGGGACTGGGCGTAAAGCGCGACAAGAAACTTGCAAAAGACCTCTACCGCACCGCCGCAAGCAACGGCAACAAGGAGGCGGCCGACATTTTAAAGAGTTTATGACGCATTATTTATAAAAGAATTTTCATACATTTGCAAAATATAAAGATACATCACTGAATAAACAGATAAAATATATGATAACATTCTTAATATGCCTCACGGCACTTGTTGTCGCATATTTCACATACGGAAAATACCTTGAAAAGGTTTGTGAAATAAACCCGCAGAACCCCGTGCCCTCAAAGACGCACTACGACGGGGTGGACTATATACCTATGCCCCGTTGGAAAATTTTCCTTATACAGCTGCTGAACATTGCCGGCCTGGGCCCCATATTCGGAGCACTGTTGGGAGCCGCATACGGCCCTGTCGCCTTCCTGTGGATAACACTCGGCGGTATATTTATGGGCGCAATGCACGATTTCATAGCGGGAGTCATTTCACTCAAAAACGCAGGGTTGAGCCTTCCCGAAATCATAGGAAAATACCTGGGCAATGGCACAAAGATGTTTATGCGCATAGCATCGGTGCTGCTTATGGTGCTTGTGGGAGCGGTATTTATGTCGCAACCCGCCGAGCTCATTGCCGCAAACATATCATTACCCGCGTTCGAAACACCCATTTCATCGACTATGAGCTGGGAGGTTTTTATCGCTCTTATGGTAATACTTGTTTACTATGTTATGGCAACGATACTGCCCATTGACAAGATTATAGGCCGTTTCTATCCCATATTCGGAATGGCACTGCTCATTATGGCAGCGGGCATCCTTTATGTACTGCTGTTCCACAGCGACCGGTACATTATACCCGAACTCACTTCGCTTGAAAACTGCATAGCCGATGCCGAGAAATTCCCCATTGTGCCAATGCTCTTCACCACAATTGCCTGTGGTGCTATTTCGGGTTTCCACGCCACACAGTCGCCTATGATGGCACGCTGCATGACTAACGAGAACCAAAGCCGCTCCATCTTTTATGGCGCAATGATTGCCGAAAGCATAATTGCCCTTCTGTGGGCCGCCATAGGTATGGCATTCTGGGGCAGTGTGCAAGGACTTAACAACGCTATTGCCGAATATGGCGGCAGCGCTGCACGAATGGTAAATGTTATATCGGAAGAGACACTCGGCAGTGTCATTGCCGTATTTGTGGTAGTGGGCGTTATCGCCTGTGCCATTACATCGGGCGACACTGCGTTCCGCTCGGCACGCCTCATTGTTGCCGATATGCTTGGCATACCGCAGAACGGAGTAATGAAACGAATTTCGGTATCATTGCCCCTGTTCGTGCTTGGAGTGCTCATTATCTTCGCAATGCCATTCCAGACCATTTGGAGCTATTTCGCGTGGATGAACCAGACACTCGCCTGCATAACCCTATGGTGCATTACCATATACCTTGCCAAGAACAAAAAGCCTGTAATGATAGGCCTGCTGCCGGCACTCTTTATGACATACGTATGCTCTTCCTACATATTCATATCCCCTATGATGTGCGGTATCGAGAACAGGGCGGTTGCATACAGCCTGGGAGGTGTTGTCACTGCCATAATATTTGCTGCCGGGCTTTTGAAGATCAAAAACGACAGAAAGCAAGAACAATAGAGCTGCGCAAGCGTATATAATTGTAAGAACATTACAAAGGAGCCATGAACAAGAAGAACTTCGACAACCACATAGCACAATTGCGTTGCGAACCGATAGAACTGGTGCGCATAGGTATTGTTGGGCTCGGCGTGCGTGCAAAACGCGCTGTCGGTCGTATGATGCACATCGAGGGGTGCGAAGTTTATGCAATATGCGACCTTGTTCCCGAAAACATTGAAGAGGCAAAAGGGATAATTGCACAGGCGGGAGGGCGCGAGCCGCTTGCCTTCGGCACCGGTGAGGGGTGGAAAGAGCTATGCTCACTGCCCGAAGTGGACCTTGTGTATATATGCACCGACTGGGCAAGCCACGCAGCGATTGCAGTGTATGCAATGGAGCACAACAAACACGTTGCCACAGAGGTTCCGGCCGCCACCACCATAGCCGATTGCTGGCGCATTGTGGAAACCGCCGAGAAGTATCGCCGCCACTTCATTATGCTCGAAAACTGCTGCTACGACGAGTTTGAGCTATGCACGCTCAATATGGCACAGAAAGGGCTCTTGGGCGAGATTATACACGCCGAAGGCTCATACCTGCACGACCTGCGCGAACGTATCGCAACCAACGACGACGGCGGTCGCAAATGGAGCAATTGGCAGGTGGACTTTATGAGCCGGCACAACGGGAACCCCTACCCCACACACGGGCTTGGCCCCATTGCCCTTGCTATGGGCATTAACCGCGGCGACAGAATGAAGAGTATCGTGTCGTGTTCTTCCAAGATTATAGGCGACGAGAGCCTGCAAGGGAACATGAACAGCTCCATTATAACTACCGAAAAGGGGCGCACAATTGTTGTGCAGCACTGCATCACCTTGCCACGCCCTTACAGCCGTTCATTCCTTGTGAGCGGAACCGATGGATTTGCACAAAAATACCCTGTGCCTATGTTTGCGTTCGCACCCGACAGCGACAATGCACTTATGGGAGAGCAATGCAAAGCCATTATGGAACAACACCGCCACCCCTTTGTCACGCAATACAAGGAACGTGGCGAGGAGTTATGCGGCCGCCGTTGGATAGACTACGCTATGGACTGCCGCCTCATACACTGCCTGCGCAACGGGCTGCCGCTCGATATGAGCGTTTATGATGCCGTGCTATGGAGCAGCCTTGTGGAACTTACCGACATTTCGGCAAGCAATGGAGGCGCACCTGTTGAAATTCCCGACTTCACACGCGGAGCCTGGGAAAATGAGGGTTATACCGTTTTCTCCTAAAAAAGAACAATCTTACAGCAAAAAACTCCCAATCTTCCATATTGGCGGGAAAATAAAAGACAAGAAACTTGCAAAGGCTTTTCCTCCTGCATATATTCGCAATTGAGAATCTCTTAAATTGCATCTATTATGAAAAGTTCCTGTCTCCATTTACTGCCTGCATTTATAATAATGCTATTACCATTTAAAGCAACGGTTACCTGCGCGCAAGATAAAGGTGTGGTAGAGATTTGCGAGGTAAAACAATATGACAACGACGATAAAGTCTTTGAGATTGTTGAGCAGATGCCCGAATTTCCCGGTGGTATGAAAGCACTTATGGAGTACTTGAAAAAGGAGATACGCTACCCAAAGAAGTGCCTTAAAGAGGGGATTGAAGGGCGTGCTTTCATCAATTTTATTGTCATATCCACAGGCGAAATAAAAAGAGTGAAGGTGCTAAAGAGCAGCGGAAACAAACGACTCGACAAGGAGGCTGTAAAGGTGGTAAAAAAGATGCCCCGATGGATTCCCGGCAAACATGGCAGGAAGAATGTTTCCGTAAGGTGCACACTGCCCGTAACATTCAAGCTCGACAATTCCAATTCAATAAAAGAGAACACAAGCAATGAGCAGAAACAGGAGAACCCCATTGTGGGAATATGGCAATTATGCAGCCGAATTGTAGACTGCGAAGGGAAAAACGCCTACAAGCCGCTGCCGGCCATAAAGATAATGAATGCCGACAGGACATTCTGCTCCATGTTCCTTTATACCCTCCCAAACAATGGCCGCATTATGCAGCAGGGCCGATACGAAATGACCGGCGAGGGCAAGTACATAGAGATAATAACCAAGCACAGACAGGCAAATATGGTGGGTTCAATCTCTACGATGTATTTCAAGTTCCTCGACGAGAACAAACAGATTATGCAGGTGGAATTTGAAAACCCCAATGCCATAGGGCCAAGAAAAGAGTATTGGAAACGCCTGCAACCTCTTGAATAGCAAACATTATGCTTTCTTTACCTTACCATCGGTAACCACTACCCTCTCCTCGTCGCACAATTCACGCAGGACTGCTGCCATACGTGCGCGTGTAAGCCCCAATTTATCGAGCTCGGCAGGATTGTGCGGCTGCCCGTCGGAGAGCAGTTGCATAACACGCTCCACATCGCCGGGAGAGGCTGTTGCCGGGGTGTTTTCGGCAGCACGCTTGCCCACACACACATCGCAACGGCTGCAATCGGCAACATCGCTCTCGCCAAAATATTCAAGCAGAAGGCGGCTGCGGCACTTGTCGTCGCTGACAGCATACTCGATAACCGCATTTAGCCTGTCGGCAAAGGCTGCACGGCGTTCCTCGTACACTTCGGGAGCAAAACGCAAATCCTTTGAGAGTACCCTGTGGCGGGTAAAGGTAATTATGGGACATTTCTTCGACGGGGCGTAACGTATGAGGCGTTTCTGCGAGAGCGACACAAAAATCTCGTACATTCTGTGGCGCGGCAGTTTTGTGACACGCGAAAGATAGCGTTCGTCGATGAAGACATAGTCATTGAACAAGCCACTGTAATTGCGGAAAAGGGCATTTATGAGCAGTTCATAGTCGGCCGGAAGCCCTTTGAACAGATAAAGGGCATTCTTGTCCACGATGAAGTGAACGCGCGAAGCATACTCCATCTCCTCGACATATTCAAGATAACCCATTCGGGTGAGAATGCGCAGTGCGCTGTCGGTGGGTAATGTGGGCAGGTGGTATTTCTTGCAGAAATCGTTCAGGGCAAACTCAAAGGTACAGTTCAGGCCATCGTGCAGTGCCATACTGTAATAGTAGCATATATCGTCGTACACTTCGGCAATGAACTCCTTTGAGGGGTAGTTGTCGGAAAGACGACGCGAAGCCACTTGCTTGTCGATGCGGCTGAAAAGGGTAACTGCATAGGCACGGTTACCATCGCGCCCGGCACGGCCTGCCTCCTGGAAATAGGCCTCTATGGAGCTTGGGAGGTCGACGTGCAGCACAAGGCGCACGTCGGGTTTGTCGATACCCATTCCAAAGGCATTGGTCGACACCATAACACGCGACCTGCCGCTCTTCCACGCCTCTTCGCGTGCATCCTTTGTTTCGGGCGAGAGCCCTGCGTGGTAATATTCGGCCGTTATGCCCGATGCTACAAGGAACTCGCACACCTCTTTTGTCTTTTTACGGTTGAGGGTATAGACGATTGCCGACCCTTGTATGCGCGAGAGTATATGCAGGAGTTCCTGCAACTTGTTTTCGGTGTGGCGCACGACATATACAAGGTTCTTGCGCTCGAAACTCATACTGCAACAGTTCTCGGCCTTGAAATCGAGCTGCTGCTGTATATCCTTCACCACCGCCGGGGTTGCCGTTGCCGTAAGCGCAAGGACAGGAGCTTGCGGAAAGAGGGCACGCAGTTCCTTTATGCGACGATAGGCCGGCCTGAAATCGTGCCCCCACTGCGATATGCAGTGTGCCTCATCTATTGTTATGAGCTTTACGGGAATGTGCTTTACTTTAGTAAGAAAGAGTTCCGAGGATATGCGTTCGGGCGAGATGTAAAGGAACTTGTAATTGCCGAATATACAGTTTTCGAGAGCGACAATGACATCGCTGTTCTTCATACCCGAATATATTGCGGTGGCCTTTATGCCACGGCTGCGCAGGTTGGCAACCTGGTCCTTCATTAGGGCAATAAGCGGTGTTACCACTATGCAAAGGCCGTCTGCTGCAAGCGTTGGCACCTGGAATGTTATGCTCTTGCCACCACCGGTGGGCATCAGCCCCAAGGTATCGCGCCCCTCTCCTATGCTCTCTATTATTTCGCGCTGTATACCGCGAAAATCGTCATAGCCCCAATACTTTTTTAGAATTTCCCTGTATGTCATAGGAGCATCAGCGCATAGCCTTGGTGTGTATGCTCTCTATCTGCAACTGCACCTCGCCGTGCTTGTAGGCATTGTCCTCTATGGTGTAGCAGATGTCGAACAGTTGCTTCGACTTTATGTATTTTGCCTGACGGCTCTGCCCGAAGGCTATTCCGTTGAGTATAGTATTGGACTTGTTGTCCACAAGTTCCAGTTTTATATGCTCCTGACGGCGGCCCACCACCTTGCTTGTACCATAATCGCAAACGTTGTGGGTGCAGAAGATGGGCTTTGTGTTGTCGGGGCCGTGGGGCGAGAACTTTTTAAGGTCGTTGAAGAACTTGCGTGTTATCTGATGGAAATCGATTTCGGCATCAATTTCAATTATAGGGTTGGTCTGTTCGGGCAGGATGTTGCCTGCAACGAACTCTTCGAAACGCGCTGCAAAGGCAGCCACGTTCGACACTTTCAGTGAGAAACCGGCAGCATAGGTGTGACCGCCGAAGTTTTCGAGCAGGTCGCGGCAGTTCTCTATTGCCTTGTATACATCGAACCCTGTTACGGAGCGTGCCGAACCCGTTGCAATATCTCCCGTGCAGGTTATCACCACTGCGGGACGGTGGTACACCTCGGTAAGACGCGATGCTACAATACCTATCACGCCACGATGCCAGTCTTCGTTGAATATTACAATGGCACGACGCTCGGCAAAGCTTTCGAGATTCTCCACAATTTTATTGGCCTCCTCGGTCATACTCTTGTCGAGTTCCTTACGTGCCTCGTTGAACTCGTTTATCTGCTCGCTCATCATAAGCGCAGTAGGCAGGTTGTTCTCAATGAGAAGGTCCACAGCCACCTTGCCCTGCTGTATGCGGCCCGATGCGTTTATGCGGGGCCCTATCTTGAATATTATGTCGTTTATGCTGACATCCTTGTCGCGCAGGCCACACACCTGGATAATGGCTTTTAGGCCTGTGCTTGGAGCGTGGTTGAGCTGTTTTATGCCGTGATAGGCAAGGATGCGGTTTTCGCCCATTATGGGTACCAGGTCCGATGCAATGCTCACTGCCACAAGGTCGAGCAGTGTGTAGAGCTGCTCGGCAGGGATTGCATTGTCCATTGCGAATGCCTGCATAAATTTGAAACCTACCCCGCAACCCGACAGGTGGGGATAAGGGTATGTCGAATCGGCACGTTTGGGGTTGAGTATGGCCACGGCGCAAGGAAGTTCCTCGTCGGGCACGTGGTGGTCGCACACAATGAAATCAATGCCCAACGATTTTGCATAGGCAATCTCCTCTATTGCCTTTATTCCGCAGTCGAGCACTATTATGAGCTTGACACCGGTGCTATGGGCATAATCGACACCTCGCTTGGAGATACCGTAACCATCCTCGTTACGGTCGGGGATATAATAGTCGATATTCGATGAGAACTGTTGCAGGAACTTGTATACCAAAGCCACGGCTGTCGTTCCGTCGACATCGTAATCGCCATAGACCAATATACGCTCCTTACGCCCAAGCGCTCTGTTAAGACGCTCCACCGCAATATCCATATCCTTCATAAGGAATGGATTGTGAAGCCCCGACAGGCGTGGTTTAAAGAAGCTCTTGGCCTCGGCCGCCGTGGTTATGCCGCGTTTTACAAGCAGACTGCATAGTATGGGGCTCATATCCAGCTCGGCAGCCAGAGTATTAGCCGTTATAGTCTGCTCGCAAGTCGGCGGTTGATATTTCCATTTCTGACCCATTATATATTAAGGCAAGTTCTATAAATTACATAAATAAGCGTGTCGCATACAGATATTGCACGGCCTGTTCCGTTGCAAAACACCATATCCAGTGCAACATAATTCTCTTAATTTGTAAAGATAGTAAGAAATGAGCAAAAATATCAAGTTTACTTAAATATTTTTCACCGCGAATGCAGAATATCTTTGAAGTTAATCTCAAGCAGCGGCAAATGCGATAAAAAAACAACTTAAAGATTATCCCCCACCAATTGCCGCCAGCGAAGGAACGGAGAGAATATAAAAATAAATCTCCATCGGGTGACGGAGATTTATTTTTCGAACAGGAACTGCAAAGAGCCCCTATATAATAAGGTATAAAATTACTTTATACCCAATTTCTTGCGGATATCCTTGGGAATAGCGTTCTTATGAACAACGATGTTCATTGTCTTGTAACGGGCAAAAGCCTTTGAAGCGTACCATATACCTTTGTACTTGCCGGCATCGCCCCAAGAGTTCTTCACCATATAATACTCTACACCGTCCTTATCCTTTGCGATACCGTATATTTGCATACCGTGGTCGTCGGTTGTCTGCCAGTTGTCATAAGCAACCTGACGCTCCTCCTGTGTACACCATTTCTCGGTAGAGGGTTTGGGAGTGCTCTTTTTGTCGGCCTCGCTCAATTTGAGCCACTTTGCCATATCGGAACCTTCGAGACTTGCGCTCTTGGCTGCGTCGGGCATTGTAGCCTTGCCATCACGTGTAAAGCCCGACTCGCTCACGTCGCTACCCCAAGCAATGGTGTAACCCTCCATAATAGCGTTGTCGAACACCTGCATAAACTCGTCGATGGGGAGGTTGTAAGAACTTGCCCAACGCCAGTTGTCCTGAATTTCGAGCACGAAAGACTCGTAGAAAGGATGGTGTGTGTAAGAGGTGAGCGAAATGTAATCATCGGCGTTCAGGCCCAAAGACTCATAGAACGATTTGGGAGTATACTCCTTACCGTTGTATGTAAACTTTTCGGGACGTTTGCCAAGATAGATGTCGTGGATGGACTCGATGCACTTTTTCCACAAGGGAACATTGTCGGTACCCACTTGGAGCGAATTGTGCTTACCCTTTGCGATAGCCTCGACAACCGCATCGGAAACGGCAGAAAGTTCGTTGTGAACGCTCAAAGTGTCGCCATACATTACACCGGGGCGCATTTCCGACTCGGGAACAAGGCCGAATGTCTTCATTCCGTAAATTACATCGTAGAACGAACCTCCCTGCGAGAACGATGCATCGCCATGTGTGCGGACAGCCTTGTCGGCACGGTCGAGATAAGTGTTGTGAACAATGTACATTTCAGAGAAATCGTACTCCCCTTTACCCATGCGAAGGAGTTCCGACTCAATGAACGCCAACGACGAATAGCACCAGCAGGTACCGGCTTGATTCTGGTTCTTGATGCTTGTGATGGGATTCTCTTTTACTACGGTGAATTCGGGAGCCTCCTCCTTCTTCTGCTCGGCCTCCTGTGCAAAGACATTTACACCGGCAAAGGCGAGCGCAATCAATAAAAATGTTTTCTTCATCTGTTATTCTTCTATATTGTTAGTACTGTTTTTCATAGCATCGGCAATCTTGTTCTCCAACTCCTCGGCAAGTTCGGGGTTATCGGCAAGCAATGCCTTTGTGCGGTCGCGGCCCTGTGCGAGCTTTGTTTCGCCATAACTGAAAAACGAACCGCTCTTCTTTATTACGCCGTACTGCACGCCCAGGTCAACAATTTCGCCTACACGGGATATTCCCTCGCCGAACATAATGTCGAATTCGGCTTTGCGGAAAGGAGGCGCAACCTTGTTCTTGACAACCTTCACGCGCACCTGATTACCTATGGCATCCTCGCCATCCTTTATCTGGCTCACACGACGGATGTCGAGGCGAACCGACGAGTAGAATTTGAGCGCGTTACCGCCTGTGGTGGTTTCGGGGTTACCGAACATTATACCTATCTTCTCGCGCAACTGGTTGATGAAGATACAGGTTGTCTTTGTCTTGCTTATTGCCGAAGTGAGCTTACGCAATGCCTGCGACATAAGACGAGCCTGCAAACCCACCTTGTTGTCGCCCATCTCGCCCTCTATTTCGGCTTTGGGGGTAAGTGCTGCCACCGAGTCGATAACGATGATGTCGATTGCCGACGAACGTATAAGCTGCTCGGCTATTTCGAGCGCCTGCTCACCGCAGTCGGGCTGCGAGATGAGAAGGTTGTCGATATCTACGCCCAGTTTTTGCGCATAGAAACGGTCGAAGGCGTGCTCGGCATCGATTATCGCCGCAATGCCACCCATCTTCTGCGCTTCGGCAATGGCGTGTATGGCAAGAGTGGTCTTACCCGACGATTCGGGACCGTAAATCTCTATTATACGCCCACGGGGAAAACCGCCAACGCCCAACGCTGCATTAAGGCCTACCGAGCCGGTGGGGATTACATCGATATCCTCGTAGTTGTCATCGCCCAATTTCATAATAGAACCCTTACCGAAGTTCTTCTCTATCTTGTCCATTGCCGCTTGGAGAGCGCGCAGTTTCTCATTGCCTGCAATGTTTTCCAATTCCTCTTTTTTTGCCATTATATTATTCGTGTGTTAGATATTTGAAAATCCATTAAAGTTCCAGGTCCTTGTCGAACTCCTCGTGCCAGGGAAGGCCCTGCTTGTTCAGCTGCTCCATAAAGGGATCGGGGTCGAACTGCTCGACGTTCCACACACCGGGTTTACGCCACAGCCCCTTCATAAACATCATTGCACCAATCATTGCGGGTACACCGGTGGTGTAGCTTACGCCCTGCATACCGGTCTCCTTGTATGCCGCCTGGTGGCTGCAATTGTTGTAGATATAGTATGTGCGCTCCTTGCCGTCCTTTATACCGCGTATGCGACAACCGATAGAGGTTTCGCCCTCGTAGTTCTCGCCCAAGTCCTGTGGATTGGGAAGAACCGCTTTAAGGAACTGCAAGGGAACTATCTTCATACCGTTATAGTCGATTTCGTCGATACGTGCCATACCAATGTTCTGGATTACGCGCAAGTGAGTGAGATACTCCTGGCCGAATGTCATCCAGAAACGGGCACGCTTTATTGTGGGGAAGTTCTTTGTGAGCGATTCGAGCTCCTCGTGGAACAGCAGATACGACTCGCGAGGACCGATATTGGGATATGTGATGGGCTGATGAATTTCAAGGGCACCCGTTTCAACCCACTTGCCATCCTCGTAGTAACGGCCGTTCTGTGTAATCTCACGTATGTTGATTTCGGGGTTGAAGTTTGTGGCAAACGCCTTGTGGTGGTCACCGGCATTGCAATCAACGATGTCGAGATAATGAATTTCGTCGAAGTGATGTTTTGCTGCATAAGCAGTGTAGACACCGCTCACACCGGGGTCGAAACCGCAACCGAGGATAGCGGTGAGGCCGGCCTCCTTGAAACGCTCGTGAAAAGCCCACTGCCAGCTGTACTCGAAGTGAGCCTCATCCTTGGGTTCATAGTTGGCGGTATCGAGGTAGTTTACGCCACACTGCAAGCAAGCCTCCATAATAGTGAGATCCTGATAAGGAAGTGCCACGTTTATCACTATTTCGGGTTTGAAGCTGTTGAACAGTTCAACAAGAGCCTCAACGCTGTCGGCATCGACAGCAGCAGTCTTTATATTGGGATTACCTATTGCCTTCACAATTGCATCGCACTTTGAACGGGTGCGGCTGGCAATCATAATATCGGTAAAGACATCACTGTTCTGTGCCACTTTGAAAGCAGCCACTGTACCTACGCCACCGGCGCCGATAATCAAAACTTTTCCCATTTTAATATTCGCTTTAAAAGGTTTATAAATATTTTTCTGTTTTTCAAACATGAACGCAGCTTCAAAGCCGCAAAATACCAATTTCTATGCAAATATAACACAAACGAGCGAGAAACGCAAAACTTGTTTTAGCGTTTTTTACAGCGAGTGCAGCATATATTCGCGGTTTACCGCAAATGAACACAAACGAGCGAGAAACGCAAAACTTGTTTTGGCGTTTTTTACAGCGAGTGCAGCATATATTCGCGGTTTACCGCAAATGAACACAAACTAACCCTCCCACACAATAATTTATATGACACTACACCCCGACAGTCCACGCGCAAAAAGGCATCGACTGACACACTTTGTGACATTTTGACACATTTTTGACATACAAAACCGACACAAAAGACATTTATGGCACGAACGGAGTGCTTAAAATAATTTTGGCACGCACTTTGTTCTTTAATCGTCGAACGCGAACAAAAGCGTGGAAAATTAAGTTGAATAATAAATAAAAAAGAATAGAAAATTATGGGAAAAATTATTGGAATTGACTTAGGTACAACTAACTCTTGTGTATCGGTATTCGAGGGCAACGAGCCCGTGGTTATCACAAACAGCGAAGGCAAGCGCACAACACCCTCCGTTGTGGCATTCATCGACGGCGGCGAACGCAAAGTGGGCGACCCCGCAAAGCGTCAGGCTATCACAAACCCCAAGCGTACAATATTCTCTATCAAACGTTTCATGGGTGAGAACTGGCAGCAGGTAAGCAAGGAGATTTCTCGCGTGCCCTACACCGTGGTTGAGGAGAACAATATGCCCAGAGTCGACATCGACGGCCGCCTCTACACTCCCCAGGAGATTTCGGCAATGATTCTTCAAAAGATGAAGAAGACCGCCGAGGACTATTTGGGCCAGGAGGTAACCGAAGCTGTAATCACAGTACCCGCATATTTCTCCGACTCACAGCGTCAGGCAACAAAAGAGGCCGGACAGATTGCCGGACTCGAAGTAAAACGTATTGTGAACGAGCCCACTGCGGCTGCACTTGCATACGGTATCGACAAGGCAAACAAGGATATGAAGATCGCAGTGTTCGACCTCGGTGGCGGTACATTCGATATCTCAATCCTTGAATTCGGTGGTGGCGTATTCGAAGTGCTCTCTACCAACGGTGACACACACCTCGGCGGTGACGACTTCGACCAGGTAATCATCGACTGGCTTGCAAGCGAGTTTATGCAGGAAGAGGGCACCGACCTCAAAGCCGACCCTATGGCATTGCAGCGTTTGAAGGAGGCTGCCGAGAAGGCAAAGATTGAGCTCTCTTCGACAACATCGACCGAGATAAACCTCCCCTATATCACAGCAACAGCAACAGGCCCCAAGCACCTTGTAAAGACACTTACACGTGCGAAATTCGAGTCTTTGGCCCACAACCTTATCCAGGCTTGCTTGGAGCCCTGCAAACGCGCAATGAGCGATGCCGGTTTGAGCAACTCCGACATTGACGAGGTAATTCTCGTAGGTGGTTCTACCCGTATCCCCGCAGTGCAGAAGATTGTAGAGGACTTCTTCGGTAAAGCACCTTCAAAGGGCGTTAACCCCGACGAGGTTGTAGCAGTGGGTGCAGCCATTCAGGGTGCCATCCTCAACAAAGAGGGCGGCGTGGGCGACATCGTATTGCTCGACGTTACTCCCCTTTCTATGGGTATCGAAACACTCGGAGGCGTTATGACAAAACTTATCGATGCCAACACAACCATCCCCTGCAAGAAGAGCGAAACATTCTCTACCGCAGCCGACAACCAGACAGAGGTAACAATACACGTATTGCAGGGTGAGCGTCCTATGGCCAACCAGAACAAGTCTATCGGACAGTTCAACCTCACAGGCATTGCACCCGCACGCCGTGGTGTTCCCCAGATTGAGGTAACATTCGACATCGATGCAAACGGTATCCTCAAAGTATCGGCAAAGGACAAGGCAACCGGCAAAGAGCAGGCTATACGCATTGAGGCCTCGTCGGGATTGAGCAAAGAGGAAATAGAGCGTATGAAACAGGAGGCCGAGGCAAATGCCGATGCCGACAAGAAAGAGCGCGAGAGAATTGACAAACTCAACCAGGCCGACTCTATGGTGTTCCAGACCAAGAACCAGCTCAACGAGCTTGGCGACAAGATTCCCGCCGACAAGAAAGCACCAATCGAGGCCGCTGTTCAGAAGTTGGAAGAGGCTCACAAGGCACAAGACCTTGCAGCCATCGATGCCGCAACAGCCGAGCTCAACAACGCTTGGCAGGCCGCAAGCGCCGAGATGTACGCCCAGAGCGGCGCACAGGGAGCGCAGGGCGCACAAGGCGGACAGCAGAACACCGGCAACGGACAGAGCGCAAACAACGACGATGTTCAGGATGCCGAGTTCGAAGAAGTGAAATAACATAAAGCACTTACTGCAAGACATAAGAAAGACGGGATGGCGCGCCATCCCGTCTTTTGTCATATTATTTGTTTAATTTGCAATTATATCGGAATTATTCCCACTAGGCAGCTGAAAAGCTCAAAATTTCACCACATTTTTCGAAGCGACAGATTTTCGCAGCGACCATAAAACATAACGCACTGATTTTAAGCAAATTAAAAAAGAACAAACGACAGATTATAAAGCCTTTAAAATTTGCAGAGGGGTGAAATTGGAGGTAATTTTGTACCGCAAAACAAGAAAAAACAATTCATCAAGTTTTATTTTAAACAAAATCTTGTTATGGTAAAAAATTATTTATTAAAAGTATCAGGGTTATTACTTATTACACTATTCATCACAGTTGCGTGTACAAATGACGAAACTAATGATTTCATCGAGAATCATTCGGCAATACTACAAAATAAAACAGCAAATGTTAGGACTCGCAGTATTTCATACCAAACTTGGGAAGAAGTTGAAAGAAGATTAGATGAATTAAATGCGAAGTATGATGTAAAATGGATGTTAAACTACGAACAACCTGTCGAAGCATTCGATGAAGAATACTTCATTTTTTTGGAAAAACTCACCCGCGACGAATTAGGACTCGACACTATAATAACAAGTTCAGAAAATCTTATAGACGATGTAATCATAAATGAAATTGACGTAGCATCAACCGGGGAAACAGAATTAGAAGGCGGGGATAATGCAGATAATGACATTGATTATTATATAGGAGATGGTTTTGCACCTTGCGGTTTTTATATTGAATATTTCTCCGGCAACAGCTTTAAAACACCGTTTCTATTATATAATTTTGAAGTAGATTATACCTTCGAATACTTCCCCAACGCTCCGGATAGCCTTTACTTTAAATCATTTACCGATTTAACAGGGTATGGCAGTGATAATGTAAAAAACGAATATAAAGATTTATATTATAGCGAATATCAATCATTAGAAGAACAATACAAAGTAAGTTTTGTTAACAACTCCTTAAAATTAAATGACAGGCAAATAGTTTTTAAGAGCAATTCTATAAACAAACAAAATCCACAAGACAATGATTTTGCATTCAATTACTCATACGAGGTTTCTATAGAAAGTAAAACTATTATAATATTAGGAGCGCATCCTGGCGGTGTTAAGAATTGGAGGGTTAAATAATACTATAAAAAAGAAGTTTCTATGCGAGCTATATTTAAAATATTATCTCTATTTCTTGTATGCACCACATATTGCAATGCAATAAACAATTCAGCATATACTACCGATACATTAAAATTAAGGTGCAAATACCACAACCCGTGGGCCGAAACCGTTGTTGGAGTAAACAGATGGGATTTACAAAAGTGCGTTGAAAAGTCACACTTGGAAGATTATATCTTCGAAGAAAAGTTGATTCAAGAATATGTCCATAAAATAGAATTTGACTATATCACATACAGAGATGGTTATAAAACATTCAATTATAGTATTCCTTATGACACTTCTTTATATGAAGTCGAACTTACCCAAAAAGAAAAAGAATACATAGAAGCTTGGAGAATTCATTTCGAGAAAAGAAAAAAAGATTCCGTTTATGCACAAGAATATGAAGAAGAATTAATACAAGGGCTGGAAAATGATAAACGGCTGAAAAAAGCTCACCGTGGCGATTATTGGAATGAATTTCTTGCCCTACACAAAAGATATGCATCACCCGACTGGCACCACGATATCAGAACTGCAATAAACGAGTATCACGAAGCATTTGCCCTCCCGTGGGAAGATAGCATTTATGTTTGGGACATGAGCAAAGAGAAAATCATCGAAAATATTAAAATCGGACTAAATGAAATCGAATCGGGCAGATACGAAGGGAGTAAAAGCAACCTTGATCACTATTTTAATTTGAAAAAAAGCGATTCTTATTTTAAAAACAGTGTTCTTTCTACCGCATGGGAAAAGGATTTACAATTCATACAAAAGACCGGTGAAAAAAACAATGCCCCGATAAAACTGAAAGGGTACAAAGAAACAGGAGTGGTAAAAAACGAGAAGCACAAGAGAAAGGTTATAAAAGAGCTTTTCTCCCCACACAGCTGCATTGCACTGAAAAACGGGGCACAGGCCACACAATACGGGATATACAACATTGGATTCATTGGAGGCCTGCTGCCCGAAAGAGAGAATATCGAAGCCCATTTAGAGAAACTGAAAGAGAAACTCGGCGAGATTATCGAGCCGGGAATGAAGATGGTGGAGCTTGAATGGGAGTATAAAAATTACACTTATTACACCACTGCTTTTGTGTCGCAAAAGACAAACAGTATAGTGTATGACAATGTGGGCAGCATTGCAACAGGAGAAATAATAGAGGGTGACATAACAAAAGAACTCGAAAACCTGGGATTGCCATACAGGAACACAAGCGAGAAGAGAGAGGAGGGGTTGCAGGTGGTGCAGCCGGCACCCTTTGGCAAAAGCAGAATGGAAAAGGACCTCTTCGGGAGCATAAAATATTCATGTTATGTGTTCAGCGAAGCGAAATTCAACGAAGAGGGAGTGCTCGAAGAGCACGAAACGAAGCACGACAGTTATGCAGCACCTCTCTTCGACTGCAAGGCCGAGATTAGAAAGATTGAAAGCACGGAGGGAGAAAGCAACCAATGTTCCTTCGCTTGGATTATGGGCTACGGAACAAGCCCGGTAAAACTTATTTGGGGAAGCAACGGCCGCCCCACTGTTTCCTGTGCCGATGACTGCGAACAGGGAGAAGGCAAACATAAACCCGCTTGGTGGTGATTGAAAAAACGAATTCTCACAATAATTTTACACTATTTTTTCGAAGCGACAGATTTTTGCAACATTCATAAAGCACAAATCACTCATTAACAACGAATTACAAAACAGAAACGACAGATTATAAATGCTCTAAAATTTGCAGAGGGGTGAAATTAGAGGTAATTTTGCATCGTAAAACAAAGAAGCAATTCATCAATTTATTTTAAACAAAATTATATTATGGTAAAAAATTATTTATTAAAAGTATTAGGGTTATTACTTATTACACTATTCATCACAGTAGCGTGTACAAATGACGAAACTAATGATTTCATTGAGAATTATTCCGCAATACAACAAAGTAAAAAAGCAAATGTAAAAACTCGTAGTATTTCATACCAAACTTGGGAAGAGATTGATAGCAGATTAGCAGAAATAAATGCAAAATATAATACAAATTGGTGCGCTCCCAAAACCCTTTCGCCCGATCGTTTCACAGAAGAGTTTTTCATTAATTTAGAAAATCACATTCGTAAAGAATTAGGCCTACCAACCATTCAAGCAACAACTCTTATTGAAGACTCTACTATCAATGAGGTTGCAGTAGCATCAACAGGAGAACTAGAAGGAGAACAAATAGTGTTAGAAGAAAAAGATTTTACAGGTGATGGTTGTATTACTATTGATTTGTCAAGATCGCAACTCCACGAAACAGGAACACCATTCTTAAATTATAAATTTAACATATCATACGTATTCTTTAATGGGAAAAGTGGTGAGTGGTTAAAAGAAAGTGCCGATTTTCCAGAAAAAGAGATCGACACTTTTATTGATAATACCAGATATGAAAAAAAGAACACAATTTTTTATAATGAAAATGGGTTCACAAACGATATGCTCCAAACTTGTATAGACGAGTATAAAATAGAATATATAGAAAACTCTTTAACACTTTGCGGAAACATTAAAGGATGTAACAATCTTGGAGAAGATTCAAACCCGACAGTGGATGATTTTAACTTCTCTTACACCTTTAATATTACAATTGGAACATCCACCATACAAGTTTATGCAATACATCCTTCTAATAGTTTTAGCATTTACGTTACTACGCCTTTGTAATAATAGTTAAACTTTGAACTAAACAATAATATTAAATATTATTCCCTCTATGGCTAGCCATAGAGGGGTTTATCGTTTGTTTAAAAGTCTTATATTATGAAAATAATATTTATACTCTGTTTTTTATATCTATTTCTAGAAACAAATGCAATAGGAAATAAAACGCAATCAAGCAAAAGCAATTGCGTTCAGGACTCGCTCACGCATCAAAACCAAAAGAATAAATATAAGCACACATTCGGAAGCAAAAGAGATGATAAAAAACTTAAAAAACAGGGTGTAAAAAATGTAACACTTCTCGAAGATTTTATTGCCACACATAAAATCATACAGGCACAACACCCCAAGACACAGTTCGAGATGCATTTGCTCCAAAATTCCTTTCCGTTTATATGCCCCACATACAACAACCCTTACGACACAATAGTCGTTAAGAACAATCACTACAATGAATTGATGCAACTATGGAGTAAAAAGAAATACAACAACCCCGAAGAGGCCGAACGTTCATTCAAACAACAGCTTGAAGAGAGCACGTCCACTGTAAGAAGAATGCTGCGCAGCGACTATTGGGACATAATATTCGCCCACTACGATGCCTATTTGTCGCAAAACATCTGTGAGGACCATAAAAGAGCCATATATGAACTGCACGACTCACTTGCACTTTCGTGGAACGACACCATTTATGTATGGACAGAATATATAACAAACACAGCCAAGCATATAAAAAACGGAATTCAAAACGGAGATTCCATTATCAGGCAGCAAACAAAAACAGATTTCCTTTATATACAAAACAATTTCGCAGACCTGCCCTGGCAGGAGCAGTTGCAGCTCGCCACAAAGACCGGTGAAAAAAACAATGCCCCGATAAAGCTGAAAGGGTACAAAGAAACGGGGAGTGTAAAAAACGAAAAGCACAAGAGAAAGGTGATAAAGGAACTTTTCTCTCCACACAGTTGCATTGCACTGAAAAACGGGGCACAGGCCACACAATACGGGATATACAACATTGGATTCATTGGAGGCCTGCTGCCCGAAAGAGAGAATATCGAAGCCCATTTAGAGAAACTGAAAGAGAAACTCGGCGAGATTATCGAGCCGGGAATGAAGATGGTGGAGCTTGAATGGGAGTATAAAAATTACACTTATTACACCACTGCTTTTGTGTCGCAAAAGACAAACAGTATAGTGTATGACAATGTGGGCAGCATTGCAACAGGAGAAATAATAGAGGGTGACATAACAAAAGAACTCGAAAACCTGGGATTGCCATACAGGAACACAAGCGAGAAGAGAGAGGAGGGGTTGCAGGTGGTGCAGCCGGCACCCTTTGGCAAAAGCAGAATGGAAAAGGACCTCTTCGGGAGCATAAAATATTCATGTTATGTGTTCAGCGAAGCGAAATTCAACGAAGAGGGAGTGCTCGAAGAGCACGAAACGAAGCACGACAGTTATGCAGCACCTCTCTTCGACTGCAAGGCCGAGATTAGAAAGATTGAAAGCACGGAGGGAGAAAGCAACCAATGTTCCTTCGCTTGGATTATGGGCTACGGAACAAGCCCGGTAAAACTTATTTGGGGAAGCAACGGCCGCCCCACTGTTTCCTGTGCCGATGACTGCGAACAGGGAGAAGGCAAACATAAACCCGCTTGGTGGTGATTGAAAAAACGAATTCTCACAATAATTTTACACTATTTTTTCGAAGCGACAGATTTTTGCAACATTCATAAAGCACAAATCACTCATTAACAACGAATTACAAAACAGAAACGACAGATTATAAATGCTCTAAAATTTGCAGAGGGGTGAAATTGGCGATAATTTTGTTTAGCGTCAATTTATTAACCTATTAAATTATTATGATTATGGCAGAGTTTAGAAGATTAAAGAATTTATTAAGAAATGCTTCATTTATATCTTGTGCGTTCTTAATAACAACTGCGTGTACTAATGACGAAAGCAGTGATTTCATCGAGAATAATCCGGTAATACAACAAAGCAGTAAAGTTAATGCAAAGCCACTTGATTATAGATATCAGACATGGGAAGAAGTTGAAAGTAAATTTGCCGAAATAAATGCAAAATACAATACAGGCTGGATGTCCGCTACTAGTCTTTCGCCACAAGATTATACAGAAGAGTTTTTTGTTACACTTGAAAATTATATAAAAGAACAGGCTTCATTGGATAATACACAAAAATAGCAAAACGAGCGAAGTACAAAAAGTTTATTTTAATGTATTCAAAGCGAGTACAGTCTATTATATACATCATTTTGTATTAAAAGATGTATCCCTTAATTTAGTTCTATGTATACTCTTTCTTCCTTCCTTTGCAAAGGAAGGAAGAAAGAGTATACATATTGTCTACAATGCTAATCTATACAGCAATGAGAAAGATTAATTTATGGTCTTTAATTTTAATATCTCTTATTTCCATTTGTTGTTATATACAACATCTCTGTTCATCACCTGTAAACAAAAATTTCCTATCTTTTTATTATAGACACATTGTATGTGACACGTTTAAGCATAATGCAGCAATGTTTTTGTTCGACAATATGCAATATCATTATTCTTATAAAGAAATACCTGAGCCAAACAAACAGTGGGAGAGTTGGAGAATGGAAACCGATGATATTATAAAAGAGGTACTAACAACATTCCAATACAATAACATTCCACAAGACACCATAAGAAAAATACAGGCCCATAGAGAGCACACCTTTACTGATACATTAGCAACACTGCCGGACAAACTGTTCAAAGATAATACACATATAACAAATTTATTCCTTATACAACACATTGAAAATGCATTTAATGTGTGGAAAAGTTCCAAATATGCGACAAAGCTCTCTTTTGAGGAGTTTAAAGAATTTATACTACCCTATCGTTCACTTCGTTACTATGGTTTTACAAACAATGGTTCATCATTAAATGATTTATTTGCAGACATCATACAATTAGATGAAACAAGCAATATAATCGAATGTATAAAGAAATATAATTGCATTATATGGAATATGCGTAACATAAACGGCCGAAAAAGCAAAAAAGTACATCGTGGCATATATGATATGTATATTCACGGTATACACGACTGTACCGATGTTTCGACCTATGGCTGCGACATTTTGCGTGCTTGCGGCATACCGGTGGTTGTGGAGAATGTGATTGGCTACCGACATTTTGCCGGAAAACATTTTCATTGCAGCGTTTATGACACCGATAGCTGCAAATGGTACCCATTTAATGCAGAATCTTCTATACCGGGAAATTTTAGTTTTGAAACACCTAAATGCCTAAATGTATATCGCAATCTTTTCTCGGCGCAAAAGGACACGCCATATTTTTTAAAAGCAAATAACGAAACTGTACCACCGGAACTCAGCAGCCCGTGCATAAAAGATGTTACCTCATTATATCGTGACACATATTGTATTACACTGCCATTCAATGAAAATACCAACAATAAAGTAGCCTATTTAGTAACATTTACACCACAAAAAGGAATTCTTCCGGTTACCTGGGGCAGTATTGATAATATAACCCAGACTGTTACATTTAAAAATATAATACCTCAAATCCTATACATTCCTGTATATTACACCGAAAAGGGTTACCATTCCTTTGGAGAGCCATTTTATGTAGAGATACAAGGCTATAATGCAACGCTGCAAAAATTATTACCCGAAGATAAACGCTCCGAAAAATCTGACATTATTCTCACTCGTAAATTCCCGCAAAAAGAGAAAATGAAACAGGTTGCAAAGAATCTTATCGGCGGCCAATTTCTTGGTTCCAATAATTACGATTTTAAGGATGCCAAAATATTATACACCATCACAAAAGCACCGGAACCAATATTTAAAGAATATAAATTCAAGAACAAAGAAGCATACAAATACTATCGTTTCAGCGCACCACAAGCAACACCAAATGCAAACATCGCTTGGTTGGAATGGGTGAGCGAAAATAAATACGGATACAAAAATTCCGACACATTGTCAAGACTGCACATTTTATCGCCTAACGATACCATTCTTATAAAGCACGATTTTAATAAAGTAAAACTTTTAGACATAGACCGAGGACGAATGAATTGGGCCAAAGAGTATGACAATGATGTTACCACTGCACCCGGAGCATACAGAGATATTACAATAACACTAGACGAGGCACAAATTGTAACAGCTGTACGTTTTGCGCCACTCAATGCCGACAATGGCATAAAAAGCAATAATAATTACATTTTATACTACTGGGATAATGGGTGGAAGCTTGCCGGACAACAAAAGGCAAAATTTGAGTTTCTTGAATTTAAGAATGTACCTACAAATAAATTATATTGGTTAAGAAACATAACAGAAGGAAAAGAAGAGTTGCCATTTATTATGGAAAATGGCAAACAAAAGTTTATTTACGCGGACATTTTGGTCGAAGAAGATAAAAAGCCATGAGTACACTTCCAATATTGGGAATTGCATTGTTACTTACTGTTTTTTTTAGAAATGATGGAGAAGGAAATAGTTTGTGGTGGTGCAACCATATATCCTCAATGTCAATACTTGTCATAAGCATAATTGTACTTATCAAGTTAAAAAGAATGAGAAGAAACTCCGACAATATTTCTATTTCAATTATGTTCCTAATAGCATCATTAGGAACCGTAGCGACTGTATGCAGAAATATTGGGAATGCATCTGTATATGCAATGTGTGTTACACTATCAACACCGGCTCTTCTTTTCTTTTTAGAAAACAAAAAAACTGTTTTAAAGACATTCATTTACACACTATTTATTACGACATTTATTCTTGTTGCAATTTCAGGGTCCAGAACCGGAATTATCGCAATGAGTATTTCAAGCATCTTTATTTTATCCGCTCATTTAAAAACAAAATATTTATTTTTAATTATCGGAATAATTTTCATACTATTTGCATCTGTCCTGTTCTTTACAAAAGAAGATTCCTCAACTGGACGAAAATTCATTCTTGAAAGAACTATTGAAATGATTTATGAAAGGCCTTTCGGTTGGGGAAAGAATGGATTTGAGGCGAACTATATGAATTTTCAGGCCAATTATTTCAAACATAAACATAATGAAAAAGCCGAAATACTGGCCGATGACATCAAGCATCCGCTTAATGAATTTTTAAGGATCGCGGTCGATTACGGCATACAGACACTTCTTATTTTTATTTTATTCGTTGTATTCATTATACGCCATTTAAGTTTGTCAAAAGATATTGCAAATAGAACTGCGCTTCATTTTCTAATTATACTATTAGTTTGGAGTTGCTTTTCCTATCCTTTTTCCATTTCATTTGTACAACTAATGATAACAGCGTATGCCATACCTGTTATTTTAAGGATTGAATACTCGCCTGAATACTCAATAAAAACCGGTATGTTAACCATTCTGTTTTTCACATTATGTATAGAAGCAAAAGCAAGCATGGATGATTGGAAATGGAACATAGCTATCAATGAATTCAAAAACGGGAACAGACAGATTGCAAATGATATTTTCGATAATTATAATTCATACTTCATTGACAGAGGCAATCTATTATATTCATTGGCAACTATTGAATATAACAATAAAGATTATGCACAATGTCTTAAAGTGTGTAATGAATGTAAAGAATATATTTCAAGTTATGAACTTGAAATTATTATTGCCAACAGCTATATGTTTTTGGAAGATTTTAATAAAGCTGAAGAACACTACATAAAGGCCGGTTATATGTGCCCAAATCGCTTTATCCCATTATACCAGCGATTCAAAATTTACAAACAATTAGGAGAAACAGAGAAAATGCAAATTTTGGGTAATAACATATTAAAGAAGAAAATGAAGGTTCCATCAAGAAAAATTGATATCATATTAAACAATGTCAAATACGAATTAAATAAACTATGATAGTTCTTACAATTCTTTATTCATTATATTTGCAATAAAATGAAAAGCTATATACTACACATATTAAGTTGCCTTGCAGCAACATATGCCATATATTTAACTTTCTGCAACGAATCGCTGATGCAGCACCCGTGGATGCTTGCAACGTTGGCACTGCTAATTGCTGCCGACATTGCAACCATAATCCTGCAAAGAAAAGGAAAGAGTGCTTTTATGGCACTTTCTCTACTGTTGTTTCTCACCATCTTTGCCAACATACTCATAACACTGTTTCAGGGAAGAAACACAAGCTTGGAGAGGTGGCAGGTACAAAGCGAGTACGCAAGAAGACTCTCCACAGCCGGCGACAGCAGCAAGATAAAATTTGTGGGGCACGGCAAGAAGCAGATAATAGGCAACGAGGAGGAAAAAAACAACCTGATTGAAAAGATGTTCGGCCCCGATGCGGTGATTGCCGAGAAGAATAATATATTCAACATTGGAGAAATGAGCCGCGACACAGCTTTCTTTGAAAAGATTATGCTGATAAAAAAGAGGGTGGAACCGTTAATTCACATAGGAACCGCAACGGTGGAAATGGAGTGGGAATACGATGGCAAACGATATTTCACCACAAGCATACTTTCGGGCACCGGCACCATCATATATGACAACATAGGCACAATGGCAACCGGCAGCACATTCATCTACTCATCGGACGATTTTTAAGAGCAAAAGGTTATGAGAGAAATTCTATATGTAATACTCCTTATGTTGTCGGTTTCATGCGGCAACAACAACGATTATGCCGATAACTACCGGCAAATGGTGAACCACTACGAAACAGGGCACGAACTTTTCACTGCCGGACAATTCAATGAGAGCTTTGAGGAGCTCTATGCCGCCGAAGAACTTGCCATAGAACTGAACGACAATAATTTTTACGCACTTGTGCAGCACCATTGGAACAATTTCCCCGACAAGTATGCCCTTAAAATCCTGAGAGAGGAAAAACTGCATCTTAAATCATTGGAGCAGGAACTGATTGCCGGGAACAGCAAATATCTAACCGCAGCCGTTGCACTCTTTTTTATACTCGTCACCACCCTTGCCATATACCTGTACCTTAAAAAGAGAGAACACCACGAAGAGGCTCGCGAGCAGATAGAAACAATGCAACACGACATTGCAAGAATGCAAGAGAAAGAGAACGAGGTACACAACATATCGAAAAGGATATTCAAAGAGCGTTTTGCCACCATTGACGAAATATGCAGCGACTTCTACCAACGCGGCGACAATTACAGCGATGCCGAAAAGGGACGAAGGGTGAGCAAGATAATAAACCATCTCAAAAGCAAAGAGGCGCTGTTGCAGCTCGAAGAGATTATAAACAAATATAACGACAACATTATCACCAAATTACGCGAGCAGGTCCCTTCAATAAAAGAGGATGAAATGAGCCTGGTGATATACTCTTATGCCGAACTGTCGAACAACACAATAAGTTTCCTCACCGAGAAACCCGCGAGCTACATATACAGCAAACGTTCGAAGATAAAGAAAAAAATCATAAACTCCGGCGCAAAGGATTGCGAACTATTCATCAGGCACCTGAAATAAAACACAATACCACAACACACATATCCCTGCAACACCCCACCGTTGCAGGGATATGTGTTCATATAGTTTCTTACTTTATAACATTTTTTTGCAAATTTTGTGGCAAGCTGTTCATAACTAAAATGCAAATAGTTAAATCCAATACTTTTTTTTAGTATCTTCGCCCAATAATTGCAAATGTGGAGCAGACTGCTTGCCCCGCTGCAAAGGATTTTTTACAATAACGGATATTACATAAACAACATAATGGGAAAAATAATTGCACTTGCCAACCAGAAAGGCGGCGTGGGAAAAACCACCACAGCCATAAACCTCGCAGCATCGTTGGCAACATACGAAAAGAAGGTACTTGTAATTGATGCCGACCCGCAGGCCAACGCCTCGTCGGGCCTGGGCATAGATATACGCGAGATTGAATGCTCCATTTATGAATGCCTTATAAACAAGGCCGCAATAACCGACGGCATACAAAAGACCTGCATTGAGGGGCTCGACATAATCCCCTCGCACATAGACCTTGTGGGTGCCGAGATTGAGATGCTCGATATGCCCAACCGCGAAAAAATTATGCGTGAGGCACTTGCACCCATAAAGGACAAATACGACTATATACTCATCGACTGCTCGCCCTCGCTGGGGCTCATAACAGTAAACTCCCTCACTGCCGCCGACTCGGTAATCATACCTGTGCAGTGTGAGTATTTTGCCCTCGAAGGTATAAGCAAATTGCTCAACACCATTAAGATAATAAAGTCGAATCTTAATCCCCCGCTCGACATCGAGGGTTTCCTGCTCACAATGTTCAATTCACGCCTGCGACTGAGCAACCAGGTGTACAACGAGGTAAAGAAACACTTCCGCGAGCTGGTTTTCAACACCGTAATACAGCGCAACATACGCTTGGGCGAGGCACCAAGTATGGGTATTCCGGTTATTATGTACGATGCCGACTCGACCGGTGCAAAGAATTACCTTGCACTTGCCCAGGAGATAATTGACAGAAATAACGAATAAAAACTCTCTATTATATAAAAAACGAAGAACCGCTAATGGCACCAAATAAGAAATTCACATTAGGACGAGGGCTCGATGCACTCATTTCAACCGAAACCGTACAGACATCGGGCTCGCAATCGATTGGCGAGATTGAGATAAGCCTCATCGAAGCCAACCCCAACCAGCCGCGCCGCGAATTTGACGAAACAGCTCTTAACGAACTTGCCGACTCCATAAAGGAGTTGGGAGTGATACAGCCAATCACACTGCGCAAGACCGAGGGAGAAAAATACCAGATTATCGCGGGCGAACGCCGCTACCGTGCTTCGCAAATTGCAGGCAAGAGCACCATTCCGGCCTACATTCTGAAAGCCGATGACGAGGACACAATGGAGATGGCTCTCATTGAGAACATACAACGCGAGGACCTCAATGCATTGGAGATTGCACTGGCCTACCAACAGCTCATCGAGCAGCACAACCTCTCACAAGAGCAGTTGAGCAAGCGTGTGGGCAAGGGACGTGCCACAATAGCCAATTTCCTGCGCCTGCTACGCCTGCCCGCCGCCATACAGATGGCATTGAAGGAGAAGAGGATAGATATGGGACACGCCCGTGCCATACTCTCCATTGATAACCCCGCCGAGCAGATAAAGCTCTTTCACGAGATTGAGGCCAACGGCTATTCGGTGCGCGAAGTGGAAGAGAGAGTACGCAGCATAAAGGAGGGAACTCCTGTTGCCGAAAGCGGCAAGAAGAGTGTTGCCAAGCAGCAGAACCCCGAATTCCACCAGCTTAAAAAACAGCTCACAAACTTTTTCCAGACACCGGTGCAGCTCACCTGCTCGGCAAAAGGAAGCGGTAAAATAAGCATAAAGTTCAAAAACGAACAGGAACTTGAACGAATTATCACTATATTTGACAAATTAAACAACTGATATCGTGACACACACACGTTCCACATACAAGAAAGCGGCAATGCTGGCAGCGTTTCTGCTGACCTTTGCAACAGACAACAGCGTGGCACAGGAGAACAACTCCCCACTCGACGAAACGGTTGTGGCAGCCACGCTGCACGCCGACTCGCTTGCCATAGACAGCGTTTACAAGAACAGCATAGCAATTTCGCCCGACAGCAGCCGTGCAGCACTCAAAAGACAGAGCAACTACAACGAAATGCCTGTAATAAAACCCTTCACTCCCGACCCCACAAAAGCCACCTGGCTGGCAGTGGTGTTCCCCGGCGGAGGACAGATTTACAACCGCAAATACTGGAAACTGCCCATTGTTTACGGCGGTTTCATAGGCTGTCTTTATGCCTTCAATTGGAACAGCCAGATGTACAGCGACTATCGCCAGGCCTACCTCGACATTATGGACGACAACCCCGGCACCGACTCGTACAAGGATTTTTTCAGGCCGGGATACGACTTCGATGCAAACAAGGATTATGTAACCGAAGTGTTCAAGAAGAGGAAAGACCGCTACCGCCGTTGGCGCGATTTGAGTATCTTCGCATTCATAGGCGTGTATGTATTGTCGGTAGTCGATGCCTATGTCGATGCACAGCTTTCGAGTTTCGACATAAGCGAAGATATAAACCTCACCATACAGCCCGAAATACTGAACAACACGGTTGCCACAGGCAACATGGCCAAGAGTTCTTACGGGCTTAACTGCAACATTACCTTTTAAAGAGAGATGCGAACATACACAACACTCATAACACTGATACTATTGCACTTTGGTGTTCAGGCAACACCATTGTGGCTGCCGACCGACACGCTCGACAACGGTGCGCTCTTCGACGAAAGCATAATAACCGACGAGGACATTGTGCAGCCCGACAGCACAGAACAGTTTGCAGCACTGCCCGACAGCGTTGCAACCGACAGCCTGCACTTCGACTTCCCCGAAGGAATGACTGCCGAAATAGACAGCCTGCTCAACGGCTGGCAGGCACGCAACCTGCTCAAATCGTTCGAATGCAACACCGAGGGATGGGAACAGATAAAGGTGAGCGACACCCTTTATGCCAAACGGCTCACCTTGATACCGAGCATAATAGATATGCCTTACAACAATATGGTGCGCCAGTGTATCGACCGTTACACCACTCGCAACCGCTCGCTTGTTTCATATATGCTCGGAATTTCGGAATTCTATATGCCTATGATTGAGGCCGAGATTGACAAGTACAATATGCCCCACGAACTTAAATACCTGCCTGTCATAGAGTCGGCACTCAACCCGAAAGCCGTTTCACGTGCAGGTGCCAAAGGATTGTGGCAGTTTATGTTCGCCACCGGCAAGCTGTACGGGCTTAAATCGAACAACTACATCGACGACCGTTTCGACCCGTTGAAGGCTACACACGCCGGGCTCCATTACCTGCGCGACCTCTACAAGTTCTTCAACCGTTGGGACCTCGCCATAGCCGCCTACAACTGCGGCCCCGGCAATGTAAAGAAGGCCATTCTGCGTTCGGGCGGGAAGACCGACTTTTGGGAAATTTACCGTTTCCTGCCCCGCGAGACACGCGGTTACCTGCCGGCACTTGTGGCAGCCAACTATGTGATGACATACCATGAGGAGCACGGTATATGCCCAATGGAGCCCAAAATACCCATAGGCACCGACACGTTGCTCATAACAAAGAACCTTCACTTCAAACAGATTACACAATTCTGCGACATAAGCATCGAAGATATACGTGCAATAAACCCGCAATACCTCAAAGACGTTATACCCGGAGAGGCCGAAACATACGTGCTGCGCCTCCCCAACAGCGCAATAACCCAATTCATTGCCAACGAGGACAGCATTTACAACTACAACAAGGAGCAGTTCTTCCCCAAAAGCGACATCGCCAAGATGCTTAAACAGGCAAAAGCCAATGACGACGGGCGAGGCACGCTCAAATACCACAAGATACGCAACGGAGAAACGCTTGGAAGCATTGCCCGCAAGTATCGCGTGACCGTGAAGCAGATTATGCGCTGGAACAACATGCGCAACACCAAGATACGCGCCGGCCGCCGCCTTAAAATTTATTGATGAGTGCATATGGAGAACGACGAGAGAAACATAATAAACGAGGACGAAGCGATAAACAGGGCATTCAACGAACTGCTCGACACATACCTTGCTTCGCAACACCGCAAGAAGGTTGAACTTATAACAAAAGCATTCAACTTCGCACGCCAGGCCCATAAAGGAGTGCGCCGGCACAGCGGTGAGCCCTACATTATGCACCCTCTTGAAGTGGCAACCATTGTATGCAAGGAGATTGGGCTCGGCTCCACATCGATATGCGCCGCCCTATTGCACGATGTGGTGGAGGACACCGACTACACGGTGGAGGATATAAGGAACCTCTTCGGCGACAAGATTGCAGGCATTGTCGACGGGCTCACAAAAATATCGGGAGGAGTATTCGGCGCACACGCATCGGAGCAGGCCGAGAACTTCAAGAAACTCTTGCTCACAATGAGCGAGGACATACGCGTCATTCTCATAAAAATAGCCGACCGCCTGCACAATATGCGCACCCTCGAATTTATGCCGGTGAACAAGCAGTACAAGATTGCAGGCGAAACACTATACATATACGCACCAATCGCCTACCGCCTGGGATTGAGCAAGATAAAGACCGAGCTTGAAAACCTCAGCTTCCGTTACGAGCACCCCGAGGAGTATGCCAAGATTGAGAAACTCATTGAGAACACCCAGCGCAACCGCGAAATACTCTACAAGGAGTTCACATCGCCCATTTGCAGCGAGCTCGACGCAATGGGGCTTAAATACCGCATAATAGGGCGTGTAAAGTCGCCCTACTCCATCTGGAACAAGATGCAGAAGAAGCACGTTGCATTCGAGGATATCTTCGACATACTTGCGGTGCGCATAATATTCACACCGCGCGAAGGAAAAGACGAGAACAACGAGTGCTTCAACATATACATTGCCCTCACAAAGCTGTACAACGCCCACCCCGACCGCCTGCGCGACTGGGTGAACAAACCACGTACCAACGGCTACAAGGCTCTGCACGCAACATTCATGAGCAAGCGAGGCGAGTGGATTGAGGTACAGATAAGGAGCGAGAAGATGAACGAGGTGGCCGAGAAAGGCATTGCCGCCCACTGGAAATACAAGAACGCGGGAGAGAGCAGCGGCGACGACCAGCTCGAAAACTGGCTGCACACCATAAAAGAGATACTCGACGACCCGCAGCCCAACGCACTCGACTTCCTCGACACCATAAAGCTGAACCTGTACGCAACAGAGATTTTTGTCTTCACCCCCAAAGGCGACATAAAGACAATGCCGCAGAACTGCACGGCACTCGACCTTGCATACAGCATACACACCTTCCTGGGCAACCACTGCATAGGAGCAAAAGTAAACCACCACCTGGTACCGCTGAACCACCAGCTGCAAAGCGGCGACCAGGTTGAGATAATAACCTCGAACGCACCCCGTGTCGACGAGAACTGGCTCTCCTTTGTCACCACCGCCAAAGCCCGTGCAAAGATACTTGCTGCACTGCGCCGCAAGCAACGCCTGCTCATACGCGACGGCGAGGAACTGCTCAACAAGTTCCTGGAACAGGAGGGGTTGAGCAATTACAGCAACAACATTGAAAAACTGTGGAAACTGCACAACCTTAAAGACAAGGAGACACTGCTTGCCGCCATAGGCGAAGGAAGCGTTGTGCTCGGCAACGAGGACAAGGATGCACTGTTAGGCAACAAGAAGTTCAGTTTCCAGTCGCTCTTCTCGTTCGGCAAGGAGAAGAAAAAGGAAGAACCCACAGCCGAGGTCTTCGAAACCGTCGACCGCAAGAGCACATTGAACCTCACCGACGAGAACATAAAGAACAGCTACATAATTGCCGACTGCTGCCACCCCATTCCCGGCGACGATGTCCTGGGTTATTACGACGACAACAAGCACATAACCATACACAAGCGCAACTGCCCCGTGGCCAACACCCTTAAAAGCAGCCACGGCGACCGCATTCTCGCAGCCAAGTGGGATACCCACAAGAAACTCAACTTCATTGTACCCATTCAGATAAAAGGCATCGACAACCTGGGCGTTCTCAACGAGATAACCGTGATTATCTCCCAGGAGTTCAACGCAAGTATACAGAAACTGCACCTCGAAAGCAGCGACGGCATTTTCGAAGGCACCTTCTGGGTAAATGTCCACGATGTCGATGATGTGAAGAACCTCTGTGCAAGCCTCAAAAAGATCGATAGCATAAAGACTATTGCACGAATCGGGTGAGAGGCCAAAGCAATGCTGATGACTTTTTGGCAACAGTGTGTGATATCTGAAAAATACTTTTGAATCACCATTGAAACACCCACCGTAGGGGGCAGACCGATGTGTCTGTCCCTGTATTTCTTTGCTTGTGTGTATTTTGGGCTCACTTGCAAAAGTCGGGGGAATAAAACTTTCTCACTCCTAAATCCTCGGTGGCCCGTGAGCAATTCTTTCTATCATTGAATTCCTTTATTTACTTTTTGTCGCTCAAAAAGTAACAAAAACGCCCGGCACA